>DASWIG010000736.1:0-1593 GCA_036397835.1 Thermoanaerobaculia bacterium | reverse complement strand
GCGACCGGCAACATCGGCCAGCTGCAGGAGGAGCTGACGTCGACGGAGAACCGGATCGCCTTCTCGCGCCAGCTCTACAACGACACGGCGACGCAATACAACACCAAGCAGCAGCAGTTTCCCACCAGCCTGGTCGCCGGGGTCGCCAAAGCGTCGCCGGCCGAGCTGTGGGAGATCGAAGACCAGGCGGAGCGCGCGGTACCGAAGGTTGACCTCTCCCGGTAACCTCTTTCAACAACAGGAAGCCAATCGCCGGCGCACGACGTGGCTGGTGATTGGCTTCGTGCTCTTCTTCGCGTGGCTGGGATTCGGCGGCGACTACATCTTCGCCCTGTACACCCGCGAGGGGGCCCCCGAGCAGTATCACCACGCCTTCCCCTGGCTCGGCCTGCTGCTCTCGGGGATCGCGGTCGCCGTCGCCGCGTACGCCTACCGCACGGGACCGCAGAAGGTGCTCTGGGCCACGGGGGCGCGCGAGGTGATCGATCCCCTGGACGATGCCGAGCGCCAGCTCGTCAACGTGGTGGAGGAGATGGCGATCGCCGCCGGGGTGCCGCGGCCGCGCGTCTGGGTCATCCCCGACGAGGACCCCAACGCCTTCGCCACGGGCCACGAGCCGAAGGACGCCCACGTGGCGGTCACGCGCGGCCTGCTCGTCCTCTGCAGCCGCGACGAGCTGCAGGCGGTGATCGGCCACGAGCTGGGGCACGTGAAGAACTTCGACGTGCGCCTCATGACTACTCTGGCGGCGCTGGTCGGCGCGGTCTTGTTGATGCGGGACGGCGTCGGCCGGATGATGCGCGGGGGGGGGGGGGCGCGCCTCGGGGGCAGGGGCGGCGGCGGTGGCGGAGGTGGGCGAGAAGGGAAGAAGGGGGGCGCCGGCGCGCTCATCGCGATCCTGCTCGCCGTGTGGATCGTCTCGTGGATCGTCGCGCCGTTCGTGACTCAGCTGCTGGCGCTCGCGGTGAGCCGCAAGCGAGAGTATCTCGCCGACGCGATGAGCGCCCAGTTCACCCGCAACCCGTTGGCGCTCGCGAGCGCGCTCGAGAAGATCGAGCACGCCGCCGCGCCCACCAAATCCATCCACCGGGGGACGGCGCATCTCTGCATCGCCGACCCCTTGGGGCGGCGGCTCACGAGCCGGGAAGGCTGGTTGGCCGACCGGCTCGCGACGCACCCGCCGATGGGGATGCGGATCTCGCGTCTCAAGGGCATGGGGTACGCGCAACTGAAGAAGGAGGGAGGCTCGGTGGCGTGAGAGGATGGCTGCGCGGCAGCATCCTCAGGACTATCCACGAGTTCCGGGCCCGTGTCGCCCGCTACAAGCTGCAGGAGCGCCGGCTCGCCAAGGCCACCCTGGCGGACGACGCCGTCATCGCCGCCGCGGTGCGCGACCACATGGCCGCCCAGGGCCTCTCCGAGCCCGCCGTGCGCCGCCGGGTGAACGCCTACCTCGACGAGATGATCCCTCACTTCAGCGTCCTCTCCTACTACAAGCTCGGCTACAACGTCGCGAAGATCTTCGTCAATCTGTTGTACAAGGTGAGCGTGGACCACCAGGACGAGGCGGCCCTGGAGCGGATCCCGCGGCAC
>DASWIG010000735.1:0-1909 GCA_036397835.1 Thermoanaerobaculia bacterium | reverse complement strand
CTCCGCTATTCTTTGGCGGTAACAGAGCGTCCGCCCATCAACAAGACGGCCCGAGCGAGGTGTGAGCTCGCCCGAGCCCGACCAGGCAAAGGAGACTAGTTCCCATGCCCGATCACGACGATTCTAACCCCGTCAACGCCTTCCACCCCGCCTACCTCCGACATCTCGACCAGCAAGACGACCCCGTGACCGCCGGCGAGGCGGTGACCGGCGGCTTCTGGCGCGTCGTCCCCTTGGGCGACGAGCGCTACGGGCTCTTCCGTCTCTGGGAGAGCCCGGAGGACGGCGACGAGCCCTTCGGCACCTTGACCGACCGTGACACGGCCCTGCTCGCCGCCGCCTTCCTGCCGCTGGTGGACAGGGCGCGCAGCTTCTCCGTCGACCCGGACGACGCCGCCGGTCCCCTGCTCTACCGCGACGGCCGCGCCGTCGGCCGGCTGCGCCACGGCAATCCGGAGCTGACGGAGGCGCTGAACCTCGCCGACGGCCTGGCGCGCTCGCCGGCGTCGATCGCCAGCTTCCTGGAGGCGGCGGGCGCGGCGGCGCTGGAGCTGGCCGGCAAGATCCTGGTGCGGCGGAGCTGAGACGTCGTCCCCGAGTGGACGGCAAATCCGCGGCTTCGCCGCGGAAATCCCCCCTCGGTCCCCCCTTTTTCAAAGGGGGGAGGCTGACTCCTCGCTTCGCATCGGCTCGGCGCCGTACGGGATGGGCGTGCGTCTTCGCACGCGCGAGGCGAAGCGAGCCGTCCCATACCCCCCTTTGAAAAAGGGGGGCAGGGGGGATTCTCCGGATCCGCGGCTTCGCCGCGGATCGGCAGGCACAGCCTGCCCTACCGGGAGCACGTCCACCGCTGCAATACTCAGTGCCGAGCGACCGCGTCGGATTCCTCGCGGCCGCAGAGCGCGAAGCTGTTCTCCGTGCCGATGCAGAGCGCCAGCAGGTCGCTCTCCGTGAAGCCCGGGCCGCGCACGATGCGCGGCGTCAGCACCAGGACCACCTCGCCCGGGCCGGCGGGCAGGTCGAAGCGCGACGTCAGCCACGAGTCGGCCTGGCCCGTCGTCAGCTTCTGCAGCCCGGCCACGACGAAGCTCTGGCCGCCACGGACCCGCTGCCCCGATTCGACTCGGCGGTTGCTGATCGCCGGCGGACCGCCGCGGGTGGCGTCGGTGGCGGCCACGGCCACGTCGAGCGTGACCTCTTCGCTCGCCGCGTGGACTCGCGGCACGACCTCGAGCTCGAAGCCGACGTCGATGAAGGAGACCTCGGCGCCGGCAGAGGCGATCGCCAGCTTGTCCTGCAGGATCCAGCGCCCGCGGTCGCCGTCGAGCACGTTGAGCTCCTGGCTGGTGAGGCGGCGCGCCGTGCGCCGCAGCGACTCTACCTCGTCGGCCGCAAGGGGGTTGGCTTCGCCGCTCCCACGCGCGAGCGCTTCGGCGTCCAGATAGAGCAGGTCGACCCTCACCGCCACTTCCCCGCGCGGCTTGTCGATCGTGCGCAGGAGCTCGCCGATCACCTCGACCTTGGCGGCGCTGTCGCGCACGATGAGGCTGTTGAGCTCTTCGTGGGCCGCGAGGCTCGTGGCGCCCACCAAGGCGCGGACCATGGTCATCCCGTCATTCAAGGGCAGGTTCTCGAGGTGGAAGATGCGGATCACCTGTTTTTCGGGGGCGGAAGTCGAAGCGCCGGCGGCGGCGATGGTCAACAGCAGCAAGATACACGTCGAACGTAGGAGTAAGCGCATTGCGAGATCCTCCGGTTGTCGCTGAACGCGGTTTGTCGGGGATGGCTGATCGTGGTGGCCACCACGTGCGTTTCTATTCATCGTTTACGGAGATAGGATCAGGAGCGTTGGGACGCACGATGATCGCCGAGACGATGATCGCCGAGACGCCGCGCCTGGTGCTGCGCC
>DASWIG010000734.1:0-6793 GCA_036397835.1 Thermoanaerobaculia bacterium | reverse complement strand
TGAGCTCAGCGCGCCAGCTCCACCCCTTCCACCCCCGGCGCCAGCGCCACGTTCTGCGGCAGGTGGATGCCGGTGACCCACACCAGCCACTGGCGGTCGAGCTCTTTCCCCAGGGCGTTGACGGCGCGGTCGAGCTTGTCGAACGACGACACGTCGCGGGCCTCGCCCCAGGCCCCGGCGTCGACGCCCGGGGCGATCCTCCACACGGCGAACGGCACCCGCACGTGCTCGAGGTAGCGCCGCGACTGGTGGGGCGTCAATTGGCTCGGATCGGGCGCGCCGCCCCTCTCGCCCAGGAGCAGCACCACGGCGCGGCGCTGGCGCTGCTCGGCGGCGTGCAGGCCGGCCACCGCCACGGCGTCGGCGAGGCGCTGCTCGCCCATGTGGGGAGCCTGCCCCGCGTTCAGCAACAGGTGGTACAGGCCCCCGGAGGTGGGCCGGTGCTCGTGGGAGCGCGGGAAGAGGTCGTACACCTGGCGCCGGCCCTGCTGCTGCTCGGTCACCGGCCACAGGAACCGCAGATGTTGATCGTTGCGAAGGCTCGCCCAGGCGCGAAGCGTGCGCTCCACCTCGCCGTAGGCCATGGAGCCGAACGACACCCGGCGCAGGTCCCGACGGTCGAAGTCGGCGGCGGCGGCGCGGGCGCCGCGGTCCGGCACGACGATGACCTGGGCTGGTCCGCGCTCGACTGCCGCCACCGCCAGCGCCGCTCCGCTCGCCCCGTCCACCAGGACGCCGTCGAGGGTCCCGTCCCTGCGCATCGCGTTCTTCTTGGCCAGCACCGGGACGGCGGTGAGATCGAGCGACACCTGGCCGGCGAAAGTGCCGCCGAAGGTGACCTCGGCGAGAGCGCTCACGTGGCTGCCGAAGTCGAGCTCGGCGCGCAGGAAGTGGAGCTGGCGCGGGTCGTGGGGCGGCAGCACCACGCGGCGCGGATCGTCGACGACGAGCGGCGCGCCGTCCATCGTCACCGCGACGGCCTGCGGCTCGCCGCCGGCCAGGCTCTCCCATTCCAGGCGGGCGACGTGCTCCTCGCCGCCGCCCGCGAGCGTCTCGGTGACGATGGTGACGGTGACGTGGGCCGGCGGCTGCGGCAGGTTGATCCACTGGCGGGCGCGGCCGACCTCGCGGCCGCCGGCGTCGAGCGCCACCGCCGTCAGCTCCTGGGGCACCAGCTCGGCGCCGAAGTCGCAGTCGAGCTTCCAGGGCGGCGCGGAAAGCGTCGCCACCTGGCGGTCGTTCAAGCGCACCTCGACGGCCGCGACGTCGTCGCCGACCACCAGCTCGACCTCGCGGACGCCGAGGATCAGGCCGAGAAAGAGCGTGGCGAAGGCAATCATCTCGTCCTCACTTGCGTACATTCTTCCACGGGACGCGCGATATGATGCGTCCGACCACGAGCGACCCGCAACGCCATGAAGCCCGCCCACCCCACCCGGCCCGTCAACCCCGTCGTCCGCTTCGCCGTCGAGCGGCGCATCACCCTCACCATGGCGGTGCTCGGCATCCTGGTGCTGGGCTGGATCTCGCTCGAGCGGCTGCCCCTCGAGTTCCTGCCGACGTTCTCGTCGGACAGCGTGTCGGTCACCGCCGAGTACCGCTCGGCCTCGCCCGCCGAGATCGAGCGCCTGATCGTGCGTCCCCTCGAGGACTCGCTGGGGACGATCAACGGCATCGACACGCTGTCGGCCAGCGCCACGGCCAACGCCGCCAACCTCAACATCACCTTCGTCGACGGCACCGACATGGAGCTGGCGGTGGTCGACGTGCGCGACCGCATCGACCGCGTGCGTCATCTTCTGCCCGACGACCTCGAACGTATCCGCATCCGCCGCTTCCAGTCGAGCGACATCCCGGTGACGTCGTTCCACCTCAGCGCCCAGTGGCCCGAGGCGCGGCTCTACGACTTCGCGGAGACCGTGGTGCAGCGGCGACTCGAGCGCCTGCCGGGGGTGGCCCAGGTCAGCGTGCGCGGCCTGCGGACGCCCGAGATCCAGATCCGGCTCGATCCCGCGCGCCTCGAAGCCCACGGCCTCGACGTGCGCGAGGTCGGCGAGCGGCTGCGCGGGTCGAACGTCAACCTCACCGGCGGCGACCTGCGCACCGGCTCGCGCAAGCTCCTGGTGCGCACCGTCGGCGAGCTCGAGAGCCTTGAGGAGATCCGCGCCCTGCCCCTCGCCGCGCGCGGACTGCGCCTCGGCGACGTGGCCGAGGTCGTCTACACCTTCCCCGAGCAGGAGAGCTTCAACTTCCTCAACGGCGTCTCCGCCCTCACCGTGAGCCTCAACAAGGCGTCGACGTCGAACCTGCTCGAGGTGGTCGACGCGGCCAAGGCGGAGATCGAGAAGATCCGCGCCCTGCCCGAGGCCGCGGGGCTCGGCGTGCGCGTGTTCCACGACGCCTCGATCGACGTGCGCAAGGGCCTGGCGCAGCTCAGCCAGGCCGGCCTGGTGGGCGGCGCCCTGGCGATCCTCGCCGTCTACCTCTTCCTGCGCCGCTTCCGCACCACGGCCCTGGTGGCGATCGCGATGCCGGTGTCGGTGGTCTTCACCTTCGTCATCATCTACCTGCTGCGCCAGGCCGGGATGCTCGACATCACGTTGAACGTGGTGAGCCTCTCGGGTCTGATGCTCGCCCTCGGCATGCTGGTGGACAACTCGATCGTGGTGATCGAGTCGATCTTCCGCCACCGCAACGAGCTCGGCCAGGACGCCAGGGCTGCGGCGCTCCACGGCACCAGCGCCGTGGCCCTGCCGATCGTCGCCTCCACCGCCACCACGCTGTGCGTCTTCCTGCCCCTGGTCTTCCTGGCGACCGGCGGCTTCACGCGCTACCTCGTCGACATCGGCGTGACGATCTCGATCGTCAGCGTGGCGGCGCTGCTGATCGCCCTGACCGTGGTGCCCATGGTGGCGGCTTTCCTGCTCAAGGACCAGGCGCCGCGCTCCTCGCGCCTGCTCGACCGCCTCAACTCCGGTTACGCCGGCGTGCTGCGCTTCACGCTGCGCCACCGCTTCGTGTTCGTGGTCCTGGCCCTCCTCATGCTGGCAGGCTCGTGGATCCTCTTCACCGGGATCGAGCAGACCTTCAGCGCCCGCACCCTCGAGCGGCAGATCACCTTGAACGTCGACACGCCGCGCCAGTACTCGCTCGAGCAGACGGCGGCGCTCTACGAGGAGATCTACCGCCTCATCGACGCCCACCGCGAGGAGCTCGACGTCGCCGACGTGGTCTACAGCTACGACCGCGGCGCCGGCCGCGCCCGCGGCCCCTGGGGCCGCGGGCGGCGCTTCGACCTCTACCTGCTCGACGAGGAGGAGAGCACCCGGTCGACGATCGAGGTGCAAAACGCCCTGCGGGAGCTGCTGCCGGTCATCGCCGGCGTCGAGCTCAAGATCGCCCAGGCCCGCGGCCACGGCGGCTCCGGCGGGGTGACGGTGGAGCTCATGGGCGCGGACGCCTCGGTGCTCGAGCTGCTCGCCGATCAGCTCGCGGCGCGGCTGGCGAGCCTGCCGATGATCCGCGACGTCGACACCTCCCTCGAGGACGGCGACCAGGAGATCCACGTACACGTGGCGCGCGAGCGCGCCCAGCGGTCGGGACTGTCGAGCCAGGGGGTGGCGTTCACCGTCGCCGGCGCCCTCTCGGACCGGGCGGTGAGCCATTACAAGACCGAGTCGCGCGAGATCGACATGGTGATGCGCTACGCCGAGGAGGACCGCGAGACCCTCGACGAGCTCAAGAAGGTCCCGGTGTTCGGCGACGGGCGCGGCGCGGCGCTGCCGCTGTCGGCCCTCGCCGACTTCGAGCTGGTGCCCGGACCGCAGGCCATCGAGCGCGAGAACCGCCTCGCCAAGGTCACCGTCACCGCCAACGCCGCTGACCCGCGGTCCTCCTACGGCGCCTTGCAGAGCGTCCAGCGGCTGATGGACGTGCTCACCCTGCCGCCGGGCTACTCCTGGAGCTTCGGTCGCTGGACCCGCCACCAGCAGGAAGACCAGGGCAACGCCTTGTTCACGCTGGTCTTCGCCCTGATCCTGATCTACATGCTGATGGCGGCGCTCTTCGAGAGCTTCGCCCAGCCCTTCACCATCATGTTCTCGGTGCCCTTCGCCTTCATCGGCGTGGGCCTGGTGATGAAGCTCGCCGGCCAGCCGCGCGACAGCATGACGAACATCGGCCTCATCATCCTCATGGGCGTGGTGGTCAACAACGCGATCGTGCTCATCGACCACGTCAACGCGCTGCGCCGCGAGGGGCGCGGCGTGCGCGAGGCCATCGTCCTCGGAGGGCAGCACCGGCTGCGGCCGATCGTGATCACCGCGGTGACCACGATCCTCGGCCTGCTGCCGATGGTCGCGCCCTTCTTCCTGCCGCAGGTCTTCGGCTCCCTCGAGGGGCGCGCCGCGCAGTGGGCGCCGGTGGGCCTGGTGATCATGGGCGGCCTGACGACCTCGACCTTCCTGACGCTGCTGATCATCCCGACGATCTATTCGCTGATCGACGACCTCACCGTGTTCTTCCGGCGCGTGGCCCGCGCGGTCCGCGGGGACCGGCCGCGGCGACCGGAGCTGGCGCCGGACGCTCCCTAGGCGGACCGCCTTTCCCTCGACTGTTTTTCCCAGACGTTTTTCCCGGAGACTCTCAAGATGCATCGACGCGCTTGCCCGCGGGGGCTTTACCTCCCGCTCGTCCTGATCCTTCCGCTTCTCGTCGTCCTCCCTCCGACCCTCGGCGCCGAGACGGCGAGCGTCGACTGGCCGCAGTTCCGCGGCCGACACCGGGACGGCGTCTCGCCCGAGACCGGCCTCCTCCACGCCTGGCCCGCCGAGGGCCCGCGCGAGCTCTGGCGGCGGCCCATCGGCGAGGGCTATTCCAGCGTCGCCGCCGCCGGCGGCCGCCTCTACACGATGTACGCCGCCGCCGACGGCGACCGCCAGGTCGAGGTCGCCGCCGCCTTCGACGCCGCGAGCGGCGAGGAGCTCTGGCGCACCGTCGTGGGGCCCAAGATCGAGACCGAGTTCGGCAACGGGCCGCGCTCGACCCCGGCGGTCGACGGCGACCTGCTCTTCGTGCTCGGCTCGCACGGCGACTTCGCCGCCCTCGCCACCGCCGACGGCGCCAAGAAGTGGTCGCTGAGCCTGCCCGCGACCTTCCAGGCTCAGCGGCCCTTCTGGGGCTACGCCACCTCGGCCCTCGTCGACGGCGGCCTCGTCATCGTCGAAAGCGGCGGCCACCAGGCACGCTGCTACGCCGCCCTCGACAAGTCGACCGGCGACACCCGGTGGACCGCCGTCAGCGCGCCCGCGGGCTACAACTCGCTGCTGCCGGCGACGATTGACGGTCACCGCCAGCTCGTCTACGTGGCCGGCCCGACGATCGGCGCCTTCGACCTCGCCGGCCGCGAGCTGTGGACGTACCCCACCACCAACACCGAAACCCACGCCATGCCCCTCTTCGTGCCGCCCGACCAGGTCTTCGTCTCCGGCGTCGGCGGCGAAGGGGCAACGCTCCTCAAGGTCCATCCGGACGGCGGCGCGGCGAGCGTCGAGCCGGCGTGGAGCAACCCGTCGATGCGCAACCACTTCAGCGCCTCGCTGTATTACGAGGGCACCGTCTACGGCTTCGACAACGCGACCTTGAAGGCCGTCTCCGCCGCCACCGGCGAGGTGGCCTGGTCCAGGCGCGGCCTCGGCCGCGGCTCCCTGATCGCCGCCGACGGCCACCTGATCGTGCTCTCCGACCGCTGCAAGCTGCTGCTCGCCGAGGCGACGCCCGACGCCTGGCGCGAGCGAGGCGCCGTCCAGGCCCTCGACGACAAGTGCTGGACGCCGCCGGCGCTGGCCGGCGGCCGGCTCTACCTGCGCAACCACACCGAGATGGTCTGCTACGATCTCAAGGGCTGAGGAAAGCGATGCGCAAGATGCAAATCCCCCCAACCCCCCTTTCACTAAAGGGGGGCAAGGACTCCGTCCGGGCCCTGAGCCTCCTCCTCGCGCTTGCCGCGGCTCCGCTCGCCGCCGAAACCGAGACCGTCGACGCCGTCCTCGCCCGTCACGTCGCGGCGCGCGGCGGCGACGCCTGGGCGTCGATCCGCACGATCCGAATGCGCGGCGACTTCACCGCCTTCAGCCAGGTCGCGCCCTTCGTCCTCCACCGCCGGCGCGCCGCCGCCCCTGACCACGGCGACCGGTACCACATCGACCACGTCCAGGGCGGCAAGCGGGTCGTCATCGCCTACGACGGCGCCGTCGGCTGGCAGGAGAACCCGTGGTCGGGAATGACGTGGCGGCACCGGATCACCGGCCTCGACCTCCAAGTCCTGAAGCAGGACGTCGACTTCGTCAACCCGCTCTTCGACTACGCGGAGAAGGGCTACGCGGTCGAGCTCGTCGGCCGTACGGACTTCGAGGGTCAGGAGGTCATCCAGGTCGACCTGACGCGTCCCGGCGGCGCTGAGGAGAAGTGGTACCTCGATCCCGAGACCTACCTCGAGGTGGCGCGCGACGCTACCCGCTCGGACCTCGGCGGCCAGGCGTTCCCCCAGCGCAAGATCTTCGACGACTTCCGCGACGTCGGCGGCGTCAGGATCCCGTTCTACGTCGAGACGGAGTGGTACACGCGGAACCTGGTGATGGAGGTCGCGGAGGTAGAGCTCAACGTCGAGGTCGACGACGCCCTCTTCGCCATGCCGCCGCCGCCGGGCATGGCCGAGCTGCTGCGTCTTGCCGGCTCCTGGGACGTCCGGGTCGAGTCGCGTCCGCAGCCGGGCCTGCCGTGGCAGGAGGGCCGC
>DASWIG010000733.1:0-3912 GCA_036397835.1 Thermoanaerobaculia bacterium | reverse complement strand
AGCGTTCGTCTCGATGCCAGGACAGAGCGTGTCCTGGAGCGTCTCGCGAGGTCCAGGTCCCAGACGAAGTCCGAGATCGTCCGCCAGGCGATCGACGTGCTGGCTGCCCAGGAGCGGCAGCACCCGTTTGAAGCGGTTTCGGACCTGATCGGGTGCGTGAGTGGCGGTCCCCCGGACTTGTCGGAGGACACGGGGCGGAAATACCGCGATCTCCTGATCAGGAAACGGTCCACATGATCCTGGTCGACGCCGGTCCCCTCGTGGCGCTGATCCACGCCGACGACAACCACCACCGGCGGTGTGCAGAGACGTTCCAGGCACTGGACGAGCCGCTGGTCTCGGTGTGGCCGGCGGTGACCGAGGCGATGGATCTCCTCGGGTTCTCGTGGCAGGCGCAGGACGCTCTTGGGAGCTTTCTCGAGCGCGGAGCCCTGACGATCGGGCCGCGCGTCTGGGTTGAGCAGCAGCAGCCAGCGGCCGCGGTCGCGCAGGTCGCCCAGGATCACGGGAGTCGAATCCGGCATCCGCCGATTCTTACACCTCGGCCGGCCGCTCCACCACCAGCACGTCCTGACCGCGGCCGAGCGAGCTCGGCTTCAAGATGCCTGGTAGATGAGAGGCCGGTAGCGCGGCGGCGGGATCGGCTTTCTCGCCTCCCGGGCCGCCGCCAGCCAGGCTTCCTTCGCCCGTTTGACCTCCTGGAGAGCCTCCTCGGGAGACTCGCCGAAAGCCGAGCAGGCCTCGAGATCTGGGACGTCGGCGATGTAGCCGCCGTCCTCGTCGCTGAAGAAGATGTTGATGTGGTAGTCGGTCATGGACCGTCCTCCAACGTGAGATTATACCGGCCGCTCCACCACCAGCACGTCCTGGCCGCGGGGCGGCCGGTCGGCGCCCGGCCAGAAGCCGGGGACGAAGTCCGTCAGCGTCAGCCCCGCCGACGCGACCAGCTCCTCGAAACGGCCGCGATCGTAGGCCACCGCGGCCTGCGGCCGGACCGCCAGACGCCAGCGCACGGCCGCCCCGTTCCGGCGAGCGTCGACGCCATCTCCCGCGCCGCGCTCTCGAAGCGCCCCACCGGCCCCACGTGACGCCGCAGCCAGAGCGGCGGCAGGTGGCCGCGTCCCCGGATCCGCCGCAGCGCCCAGTCCGCCGGACCGAGCAGACGCAACCCTGATCGAGTTTTCTCGTCCGCTCTCCCCACGGACGCACCACAAGGGATAGAGTAGATGCGACTTTCGTCCAGCCCGGGAGAGTGACCCATGAGCCCATCCGGATTCGTCCACCTCCACCTGCACTCCGAGTACTCGCTGCTCGACGGCGCCAATCGCATCCCCCAGCTCGTCGCCCGCGTCAAGGAGCTGGGGATGGGCGCCGTGGCCCTCACCGACCACGGGACGCTCTTCGGCACCGTGGAGCTCTACACCGAGTGCCGGAAGGCCGGCGTCAAGCCGATCCTCGGCATCGAGGCCTACGTGGCGCCCGACGTCAGGACGCCCAGGAGCGACCGCCGCCACAAGGAGGCCCAGGGCGTGGCCGACGGCGGCTTCCACCTCGTGCTCCTGGCCCTCGACGAGACCGGCTGGAAGAACCTCCTGCGCCTCTCCTCCGACGCCTACCTCGAAGGCTTCTACTACAAGCCGCGGATGGACAAGGAGACCCTCGCGCAGTGGAACGCGGGCCTGATCGCCATCAACGGCCACCTCGGCTCCTCGATCGCCTACTACCTCACCGAGTACGAGCGCAGCCGCGACGAGAAGCACTTCGAGAAGGCCCGCCAGGAGGCCCTGTGGCACGCCGCCACGTTCGCGCCCGACGAGGCCGGCGAGCCCCGCTTCTACCTCGAGCTCCAACGCCACCAGACCCCCGAGCAGGACGCCGTGAACTACCACGTGCTGCGCCTCGCCGAGGAGACCGGCCTGCCCCTGGTGTGCGACAACGACGCCCACTTCATGAGCGTCGAGGACTGGGAGAACCACGACACCCTGGTCTGCGTGTCGACGGGCAAGCTCAAGACCGAGACGAGCCGCCTGCGCTACCCGCGGGAGCTCTACGTCAAGGGCCCCGCGGACATGTGCGAGCTCTTCGCCGACGTGCCCGAGGCCCTCGCCAACACCGTGCGCGTCGCCGAGCGCTGCAACGTCGAGCTCGACTTCACGGCCAACCACGCGCCGCTGGTGGGCGTGCGGCGCAAGGAGGCCGAAGACGGCGGCGACGCTCGAGAGGGCTCCACGGACTGGTTCAAGCGCCTCTGCTCGACCTTCGAGCTCGTGCCCCTCGGCTCGACCGCCGAGTCCGCTTCCTCGCCCGACGAGATCGAGCGCCAGTGCGACGAGGCCCTGCGCGAGCTCGCCGAGGCGGGCCTCAAGTGGCGCTACGGCGACGCCGTGACCGCCGAGCACCGCGCCCGGCTCGACCGCGAGCTGGCGGTGCTCGCCGACAAGAAGATCAGCGCCTACTTCCTCATCGTGTGGGACTTCGTCTCCGAGGCGCGGCGCCGCGGCATCCCGGCCATGGCCCGCGGCTCGGGCGTGGGCACCATGGTGGGCTACGTGCTCGGGCTCTCGAACGCCTGCCCCGTCAAGTACGGCCTGCTCTTCGAGCGCTTCACCGATCCCGACCGCGGCGAATACCCCGACATCGACGTCGACCTGTGCCAGGACGGGCGCCAGGAGATCCTCGACTACGTCCGCGACAAGTACGGCTACGTGGCCCAGATCATCACCTTCGGCACCATGAAGGCGCGCGCCGCGGTGCGCGACGTGGGCCGCGTGCTCGACCTGCCGCTACCCGACGTCGACCGTGTCTGCAAGCTGATCGGCGACCAGCTCGGCATGACCCTCGACGCCGCCCTCGAGCAGGAGCCGGAGCTCAAGGCCCTCTACGCCCGCAACGCCGAGGTGCGCGCCGTGCTCGACACCGCGCGCGCGCTCGAGGGCATCACCCGCCACAGCGGCGTCCACGCCGCCGGCGTGGTGATCGCCACCGAGCCGCTCGAGAACCTGGTGCCCCTCGCCCTGGCCAAGCAGCAGGGACAGAAGGAGATCGTCGTCACCCAGTGGGACGGCCCCACGGTGGAGAAGATGGGCCTGCTCAAGATGGACTTCCTGGGGCTCAAGACGCTCTCGGCGGTCGAGCGCGCCCGCACCCTGGTGCGCGAGAGCCTCGACGAGACGACCGTCCGCGAGGCCGTCGGCCTCGGCCCCGGCGAGACCCGCGACCCCCTCGACCTCGACCGCATCGACTTCGCCGACCAGAAGGTGCTCGATCTCTACCGCCGCGGCGAGACCGTGGGCACGTTCCAGTTCGAGTCCGACGGCATGCGCCACATGCTGCTGCAGATGAAGCCCGACCGGATCGGGGACCTGGTGGCCGCCAACGCCCTCTTCCGTCCCGGCCCCATGGCCCTGATCTCCGACTACTGCAAGCGCAAGCACGGCCAGCAGCCGGTGCCCAAGGTGCACGAGATCGTCGACCGCTACACCGCCGAGACCTACGGCATCATGGTCTACCAGGAGCAGGTGATGCAGATCGTCCACGAGCTGGGCGGTATCCCGTTGCGGGCCGCCTACTCGCTGATCAAGGCGATCTCGAAGAAGAAGGACTCGATCATCAACGCCCAACGCGCCAAGTTCGTGGCCGGCGCACAGGAGCGCGGCCTCACCCGTCGCGGTGCGGAGAGCCTCTTCGACCTGATCCTCAAGTTCGCCGGCTACGGCTTCAACAAGAGCCACTCGACCGGCTACGCGATGATCGCGTTCCAGACCGCGTTCCTCAAGACCTACTTCCCGGTTCAGTACATGGCCGCCGTGCTGACCTTCGAGTCGGTGTCGACCGACAAGGTAGTCAAGTACATCGACGAGTGTCAGCGCATCGTGCTAGCGAGCGGCAAAGTGGGGCTCGACGTGCGTCCGC
>DASWIG010000732.1:0-16300 GCA_036397835.1 Thermoanaerobaculia bacterium | reverse complement strand
GACGGTGGAGGCCTACCTCGGCCGCGGCGGCGCCCAGTTCCATCCGCAGCCCATGCGCACCGAGGTGCCGGCGAAGTTCCCCGACCGCTGGCGCTACGGCGCCGACGTCGACGGCGACGGCGTCGCCGACCTGGTGACCTTTTCGCGGCCGGACGTCCAGGTGTTTCGCGGCATCGCCGACCCCAAGAAGAAGAAGATGCTGGACAAGAAAGCGCACTTGCAGCTTTCGCTCGCGTTGGCCGAGGACACGCCTTGGAAGGTCCGGGAGATGGCGGTGCGCGACGTCGACGGCGACGGTCGCGCCGAGATCCTGGTGCGGGCGTCGGGCGAGGGCTTCGGAGTGCTCTGGGTCGTCGAAGCGCGGTGACGCCTCAGCTCGTCGTTGTGGTGCAGGCTGGTCTTCGGCGCTCAGGACCCGCCGGGGGCCTGTACCTTTGCGTCCGACGCTGTGCGGTGGTATATACAGTGGCATGAAGCTCGTCAAGGCCACCTTCTTCCTTCCCCTGCGCGACAACGACAATCGCGACCTGAGTCGCGACATCAGCGAGGTGGAGGACGAGTGCTTCCTGGCTTTTGGCGCCTGGACCCTGGCCGGCCATTTCAAGGGTGTCTGGCGCATGGAAGGCGGAGAGCAGCGCATCGACACCAGCGCCGCTTACATGGTGGTTCTGCCCGAGGACCGACTCGACGAGCTGATTGCGATCCTCCGGCGGTTCAAGGCCAGCACCACTCAGGAGGCGATCTACCTGGAAGTGGAACACGACGTCGACCTTCGTCTGGTCTGAGGGTCGAGGAGGCTCATCATGGTCATGAACGAAGCCAAGCTCAGTCCCCGGGAACGGGAGATCCATCGTCAGGCCACCCAACTGCTGGAACGTGGCGTGGACGCGCCGACGTTCTCCGCCCGGTTCTTTGGACCACAGGGCGCGCTGGCGCAGCTCGGCCAGGGGCGCGAGACGCGAGAGCGGATTCTCCGTTCTGAGCTCTATGGATGGCTCAAGGCTCGATTCGAGGAGCTGCGGCTCCGGGACGCCGCCAGCTTCGAGCAGGAGACGCGCACGGCCTCCGGCCGCCTGACCGTCGTGGTGCCCAGGAGCCTTCACGCGGCGCTCAAGAGCGAGGCGTCCTCAGAAGGCGTCTCGCTCTCGGAGTTGATCCGTCTCAAGCTTGCGGTTCCTTACCGGCAGGTAACCGATCTGCTGTTGCCGCGAGGGCCCCGGCCGGCGCGTTCTCAGTGAGACGCAGACGGGCCGATGGGCGTCGCAGGAGTCGGAGAGCTGGCAGAACGGCGCCTTCACCCAGGCGCTCGTCGACGGCCTCCGCGGCGCGGCCGACCTGGACGGGGACGGCGCGATCTACGTCGAGGAGCTCGGCCATTTCGTCGACCGCGAGGTGCGCAGGCTGACCGGCGGCCAGCAGACGCCGACCCATGGTCAAGCCTGACACGGTGCAGAATTTCCCGCTCGCGCTGACGTCTCGGGGAGAGCACATGTAGGGCAGGCTGTGCCTGCCGATTCCGTCCATGATCGACTACCGCGAAGTCAAAGGAAGCAAATGGTACCGCCGTCCTGTCACCGCAACTCCTCGTCCCGGAGGGGCGGTGGAGAGGTAGCCAGTGACTTCAGTCACTGGCGGGCGGCCGAAGAACGCTCACCTCCGCCAGTGATTGAAATCACTGGCTATCACTCCACCGTCCCTGGCGGGACGAAGAACTGCGTCACCGGTTCCGGGGGCCGGATCGGTCCGGTCCTCCTCCCCGCAACGCTCCTGGCCACGCCTACGGCGTTCGCCCCGCGGGAAGCTACTCCTCCTGCAAGACCGTCTTCGGATCCACCCGCCCGGCGCGCCACGCCGGCCGCCAGGCCGCGGCGAGGCCGACGGCGGCGAGCAGCAGCGGCAGGGCCACGAAGGTGCCCGGATCGTGCGGCGCCACGCCGTAGAGCAGGCTCGAGAGCAGGCGCGCCAGCGCCAGCGCCGCCGCCACCCCGACCAGGATCCCCGCCGCCAGCAACGTGAAGGCCTCGCCCAGCACCCGCCGCACCAGGTCGCGGACGGTGGCTCCCAGGGCTGTGCGGATCCCCATCTCGCGCATCCGCCAGGTCACCGAGCAGTCCATCACGCTGTAGATCCCCAGGCAGGCGAGCCCCAGGCCGAAGAGGCTGAAGAGGGCGGCGACCGCGGAGTAGAGCCGCTCCTGGGAGAGGTCGAAGGCGACCAGACGCTCGTAGGTGTCGAGATCGACCAGGGCCAGGTCGGGATGGGCGGTGGCCAGGGTCTCGCGAGCCGAGCGCATCGCCTGCGCCGGCGGCCCGGTGGTGCGCGCCACCGCCAGCGCGCGCGAGCCCCGCAGGTGCTGGGCCAGCGGCAGGTAGACGAGCGGCGAGGGCTCGTCGCGGCGGGAGTAGTGCGCCGTGTCGGCGGCCACGCCCACCACCACGAAGCGGCCGTCCGCGGCGTCGACCGTCAGCTCCGGCAGCCGCAGCTCGCGGCCCAGGGCCTCGCCGTCCGGCCAGTGACGCGCCACGAAGGCGCG
Organism: Thermoanaerobaculia bacterium; assembly: GCA_036397835.1. Lineage (GTDB taxonomy): Bacteria > Acidobacteriota > Thermoanaerobaculia > Multivoradales > J023 > DASWIG01. The sequence goes on along the minus strand of DASWIG010000732.1, from coordinate 13,767 downwards.
GGTGACGATCGCCGCGCCCGGCGCGCCGCTGCGGTCGCCGTCGTCGAAGGGGCGTCCCTGGAGCAGCGGGATCCCGAACGTCGCGAAGTAGCTCGGGCCGACGGACATGTGGGCGGCCTGGAGGTCGTCGCCGGGCCGCTGCGCCAGCTCCAGCCGGGTGAGGCGGTTGAAGCCGCCGCCGGGGGGATCGGTCGTGAGGGCCGCGGCCTTGACGCCGGGCAGGGCGGCGAGCCGCCGGCGGGCGAGCTCGTAGAGCTCGCGTTGGGCGTCGCGCCGCGCTTCCGGCGTGCCGGTCCGCGCCGGCACCGTCGACACCGCCGCCAGCAGCATGTGCTCGGTCTCGAAGCCCAGATCGCGTCCTTTCAGGTACTCTAGACCGCGGACCAGAAGGGCGGCCACCAGGACCAGGACCGTCGAGATCACGACCTGGGCGACCACCAGCGCCTGCCGGGCGCCGAAGCGGCGTCCCGGCCGGCTCTCGGCGGCGCCGCTCTTGAGCGCGCTGACCAGGTCGGTGCGCGCGGCGTAGAGGATCGGCGCCAGGCCGAAGAGGCAGCCGGTGAGGAGCGAAACCGCCAGGGCGAAGAGGAGCACCCGGTCGTCGACGAGCATCCACTCCGTGCCTTCGCCCCAGCTCGCGAGGCCGAAGGGCCGCACTTCGAGGTAGCGCTTCATCACCGCCACGATCCAGCGCGCGACGGCGAGCCCCAGCACGCCGCCGGCCACCGCCAGCAGCACGCTCTCGGTGAGCAGGCGGGCGGCGATACGGCGGCGGCTGGCGCCGATCGCCGCCAGTACCGCCATCTCGCGCCGGCGCCCGGCGGCCCGGGCGAGCAGCAGGTTGGCCACGTTGGCGCACGCCAACAGCAGCAGCAGCCCCACCGCCCCGGCCAGCATCAGCTCGCCGGTCTCGGGATTCCGACCGTCCCCTTCCACGTCCAGCAAGCTGAGGGAGCGGCGCTCGTCGCGCGGCCACGGGTGCTCGCGGTCGAGAGCCGCGGCGACGGTCGCCAGCCGCGCCTCCACGGCCGCCCGCGGCACGGCGTCGCGCGTCTGGAGGAGACAGTAGAAACGCCGCGCGTCGCGGTCGGCGAGCGCCGGCAGCGGCGACACGTCGTCGAAGCGGTGCGCGGGCACGTAGATAGGGAAGACCACGCCCGTGCCCTGGAAGCTCTGGGGCAGGACGCCGACCAGGGTGAGGGCCTTGCCGTTGACGCGGATCGTCTTGCCGACGGCCTCCGGGTCGGCGCCCAGGTACCGGCTCCAGAAGGAGTGGTGGACCACCGCCACCGGCGGCCCGTCGGTCCGGTCCTCGGCGGGCAGGAAGCCGCGGCCGAGGACGAAGCGGGCGCCGAGGAGGTCGAAGTAAGGCTGGGTGACCGCCAGGCCGACGCCGTAGGTCGTCTCGGCGTCGCCGCCGCCGCGGCCTGGCAGACCGAGGATGGCGCCGAATCCGGCCCAGGCGGCCGCGTCGCCGAGGTCGCCGAGGGACTCGCGGTAATCGAGGAAGTCGGGAAAAGAGGTGGGACCGTCGGGTTCCTCGCGGGTGCCGCTGCGCAGCCAGAAGAGGCGCTCCGGGTCGGGGACCCGCACGCTCGCCCAATAGAGCTCGGTGAACAGCGTGAAGATCGCCGTCGACGCCCCGATGCCCACCGCCAAGGTGAGCACGATGACCGCCGTCACGCCGGGCTGGCGGCGGGCGGAGCGCAGGGCATGGCGGAGGTCGCGCAAGATCGTCGTCATGGTCGGGCTCCTCGGTTCGGCCGCGCCGTCGTTTTCCCATCGAGCGGCCTGTCGTCGTCGAGCGGTATACGCAGGGACCTGCGGGAGCGTTGGAGCGCCCCGGCGTCCGCGTCGAGCCGTTCGTCCCGCCATGGTCCCGCTGGTCCCGCGATGGTGGCGGGACCGCCGGGTCGCCGATGGAATACCGGAAACCGACGGAGGCACTCCACCATGAACGCGATCCCCTCTCCCAAGTGGCTCTCCCGCGAAGACCGGATTTTCCTCGGCGGCCTCGCCGCCCTGAAGCTCCTCCTCCACCTGCCGATGCTCGGCCGTTACGGCTACCACCACGACGAGCTCTACTTCATCGCCTGCGGCCGGCACCTCGCCTTCGGCTACGTGGACCACGCGCCGCTGGTGCCGTGGATCGCGCGGCTCGCCGACGAGCTCTTCGGCGCCTCCCTCTACGGGCTGCGGATCTTCTCCGCGCTGGCCGGCGCGGCGACCGTCTTCCTCACCGCGCTCCTCGTCCGGCGTCTCGGCGGCGGGCGCTTCGCCCAGGTCCTCGCCTGCCTGCCTTTCCTCACGGCGCCGATGTTCCTGCGCACGCACAACATCCTGCACCTGCCGGCCTTCGAGGTCGTCTTCTGGGTCGCCGCGGTCTATCTCGTGGTGCGCGTCCTCGACGAGGACGAGCCGCGGCTATGGCTCTGGGTGGGGCTGCTGGCGGGTATCGGCCTGCTGGCCAAGCACTCGATGCTGCTCTTCGGCTTCGGTCTGGCCGTGGGCCTGGCGCTGACGCCGCAGCGCAAGCACTTCCGCTCGCCGTGGCTCTACGCCGGCGGCGCCGTCGCCGTCCTCGTCTTCCTGCCCAACCTCCTCTGGCAGGTGGCTCACGGTTGGCCGACGCTGGAGTTTCTGCGCCAGCTCAACGCCGGCACGATGAGCGGTATTTCGGCGCTGCAGTTCGTCCTCGGGCAGGTGCTGTACTTCAATCCGCTGGCGGCACCGGTCTGGATCGCCGGCCTGGTCTTCTACTTCTCGCAGGCCGGCCGGCGGTTCCGGGCGCTCGGGTGGACGTACGTGGCGCTCTTCGTGCTGCTGGCGCTGATCAAGAGCAAGATCTACTACCTGGCGCCGGCCTATCCGATGCTCTTCGCGGGCGGCGCGCTCGCCATCGAGCAGTGGGGGAGGCGCCACGCCTGGCTCAGGCCGGTCACCGCCGGCGCAGTGGTGCTCTCGGGGCTCGTCTTCCTGCCGGTGTCGCTGCCGGTGCTCTCGATCGACGCCACCGAACGTTACGTCCGCGCGATCACGTTCGGCGCCTTCGAGAACGTCTACGAGCTCACCGCCGACCTGCGCGGCATGTTCGCGTGGGAGCAGCGCGTGGAGATCGCCGCCGAGGTCTACCACCGCCTGCCGCCGGCGGAGCGGGAACGAACGGTGGTCATCGGAAGCTGGTACGGCACCGCCGCGGCCCTCGACTTCTTCGGCCGTGAGCTCGGGCTGCCGCCCGCGGTTTCGACCCACATGACTTATCACCTCTGGGGGCTGCCGGACCATCCGATCGACACCGCCGTCGCCGTCGACGTCGAGCGCGAGCATCTCGAGGAGTTTTTCGAGGAGGTCACGGTGGCGGCGCAGGCCGAGCTCGAGAACGTCAACCCGTGGGAGCGGCATTTCACGGTGTCGATCTGCAGGCGCCCGAAAGTGGACATTCGGCAGGCTTGGCCGCAGATGCGGCGGTATTGAAATCCCCCCTATCCCCCCTTTCCTAAAGGGGGGGACCGGAAGGAACCTATACTTCGACCATGCCCACGACGACGGAAGAGCCCACCGGCACGCTCTCCGGCTTCCTGAAGTGGCTGGGGATCGTCGGCGCCATCGGCCTTCTGCTCTTCTTTCGCTACTACCTGGCGACCCTGGCGGACGGCGGCGAGGTCCCCTTTCTGAAGCCGTTCATCTCCGAGATGACGGGGGCCTTCGGCGGCGGCCTGCTCTTCTTTCCGGTGCGTTGGCTCACCCGCAGGTATCCCTTGAATCGGCCGCGGCGTCTGGCCGCCTATGTCGCGGCGATGCTGGTCTTTTCGGCGGCCCACACGTCCCTGAACTGGGCGCTGCGCGCGATGCTCTTCCCGCTCGCCGGCTTCGGCGCCTACGACTACGGGATCATCCCGCTGCGCTACGCCATGGAGCTGCCGGGCGACGTGGTGGTCTTCTGGGTCATGGTCGTCGCCCTCTACGGCGCCCGGCGGCTCGAGGCGGCGCGCGAGCAGGAGGTGAGGACGGCGCAGCTAGAGTCGAGCCTGGCGCGGGCCGAGCTGCGCAGCCTGCGGCTGCAGCTCCAACCCCACTTCCTCTTCAACGCCCTGAACACCATCTCCGCGACCATGTACGACGATCCCGCCGCCGCCGACGAGATGCTCGACCGGCTCTCGGAGCTCCTGCGCGCATCCCTCCGCACCGCGCAGACCGACGAGGTGCCGCTGCGCTCGGAGCTCGAGGTGCTCGACTGCTACCTCGCCATCATGCGCGCCCGCTTCGGCGACCGGCTGCGCGTCGAGCTCGCGGTGGAGCCCGGCGTGGAGGACGCCCTGGTGCCGTCGATGATCCTCCAGCCCCTGGTCGAGAACGCCATCCGCCACGGCAACGTGGAGCGCGCCGGGAGCGGCCACGTGACTCTGCGGGCGGCGCGGTGCGACGGGGGGCTGCGGCTCGTGGTGGAGGACGACGGACCCGGCAGCGCGGACGGGGATGACGTGCTCGACAAGGGGCTGGGGCTGTCGGCGACCGCCGAGCGGCTGCAGCTCCTCTACGGCGACGCCGCCGGCTTCGAGGCCGGCAACGTCGCCGCAGGCGGCTTCCGCGTGACCGCGCGGCTGCCGTTCCGGGAGCCGGCGTCATGATCCGGGCGCTGATCGCCGACGACGAAGCGCCGGCGCGCGCCAAGGTGCGCAAGCTGCTGGCGAGCGCGGACGACGTCGAGGTCGTGGGCGAGGCCGCGGACGGCGCCGAGGCGGTCGCGGCGATCAGGCTGCTGGCGCCCGACGTCGTCTTCCTCGACGTCAGGATGCCGCGCCTCGACGGCTTCGGCGTCGTCGCCGAGATCGGCGTCGAGGCGATGCCGCTGGTGGTCTTCGTCACCGCCTACGACGAGCACGCGTTGAAGGCGTTCGAGGTCCACGCCCTCGACTACCTCCTGAAGCCGTTCGCGGCGAGCCGCTTCGGCCGCGTGCTGGAGCGGGTGCGGCGCCAGCTCGCCGGCGCCGCGCCGGCGGACCTGGCGCGTCGCCTCGAGCTGGCGCTCGCCGCCGTCGAACCGGCGCCGCGCTACCTCCGGCGCCTGACCGCGCGTCTCGACGAGGACCGCGAGGTGATCCTGCCGGTCGAGCGGATCGACCTGATCCGCGCCCACGGCAACTACGTGCGCCTGCACACGGCGGACGGCGAGTACGTGCGCCGTGCCACCCTGAGCGCGCTCGCCGGGCGCCTCGATCCGGAGCACTTCCTGCGCGTCAACCGTTCCGAGATCGTGCGCCTCGACGCCGTCGCCGAGCTGCAGCCGTGGTTCCACGGCGACTACCGGGTGATCATGAAGAGCGGCCGGACCCTGACCTGGAGCCGCCGCTACCGGGCGAAGACGAAGGACGACTTCTGAGCACGGGAGAGCCCATCCTCTCCTCGGGCAGCCGCCTCTTGCGAGTCACCTCGGTGGAGTCCTTGACAGGCCATAATCGACGCCGCAGAATCGACCCGGGCTCGGCACCCTAGCCAGGCTCGCAGCTCCGTTGCCTGCCTTCGGTCCGAATAGCCATTCGACGTTATGGGGATAGAGATCGGCGACTATGAAGCAGTCCGAGCGCCAAGCACTGATCCTAACGGCCCTTCCGGTAGAATATGAAGCTATCCGGGATCATCTGGTGAATCTTCGTGAAACAGAAGACTCCGTCGGAACCGTGTACGAGGTAGGCGACCTTCGCGGAAGGGGCGCCGAAGCGTTGCCTGAGGAGGTGAAGGACCAAGTCTTGCATTCCCTCCAGGCGTCCCTTCTTGAGCCCCGTCTCGAGTCCCTTCTGAAGCCCTTCCTCCCGGCCTTCCGCCTTGACTTCGTCTGCCCACGTCATGACCATGGCTTCGATCTCCTGATTCCGGGGCTCGTGGAGCAACCGCTCGTACTCCCGAGCCGCCTTCTCGTCCAGTTTTACGTAAGTCCGCACGAAATTCAAGAGCAGATGACGCCGCGCGTCGTCGAGCCCGCCGGCGGACGCGATGCGGCGCAGACACGCCATAGCCAACTCCCCTCGGCCGCCGAAACCCTCCGGACGCATCAGCACGGCCAGGGACCACGCCAACGGCTCCGGACGCGCCAGGTACTCCGCCGCCGAGGCCCCCGACAATCCCAGACTGTTGTAGTAGAAGGTGGAGATCATCCGGCCGTAAGAGAGCTCCCCGTCGACGTTCTCGACCAGGCCGGCCGGTCCCCCACGGCCGTAGACCACCCCGGTATGAACCGGCAGGACGTAGCGGATGCCAGCAGGCGTTGGTAGTCCCACACCCGGCTGCGGCACGCGACGCGGTAGCGAGAGAAGTGCTCGACGAATTCTGACGCCGGATTACGACTTTCTTCGCTCGACGCTGATAAGTCGTTCGTCTTCAGGGACTTGTGCCGTGCCGGCCGCCCAGGCCGTCGAGCCGGTCTCAGGCCGCCGCGGCGACGCGACGGCGTCCGGGGCGACGGAGAAGCAGCATGCTGGGAAGTGGAGGTCAGGTCAGACCGAGCTCTTCCGGCGAGTCGACCTGGACAAGCCGTTCGGCAAGCCGCGTCAGCTCCCGAGATGACGTGATGGCGCCTACGCGTCGGCGCACCTTCGCGGAAGGGGCGCCGAAGCGTTGCCTGAGGAGGTGAAGGACCAAGTCCTGCATTCCCTCCAGGCGTCCCTTCTTGAGCCCCTTCATGAGCCCCTTCTTGAGCCCCGTCTCGAGTCCCTTCTGAAGCCCTTCCTCCCGTCCTTTCGCCTCGACCTCTTCTGCCCACGTCATGACCATGGCTTCGATCTCCTGATTCCGGGGCTCGTGGAGCAGCCTCTCGTACTCCCGAGCCGCCCTCTCGTCCAGTTTTACGTAAGTCCGCACGAAATTCAAGAGCAGATGACGCCGCGCGTCGTCGAGCCCGCCGGCGGACGCGATGCGGCGCAGACACGCCATGGCCAGATCCCCGCGGCCGCCGAAACCCTCCGGACGCATCAGCACGGCCAGGGACCACGCCAACGGCTCCGGACGCGCCAGGTACTCCGCCGCCGAGGCCCCCGACAATCCCAGGCTGTTGTAGTGGAAGGTGGAGATCATCCGGCCGTAAGAGAGCTCCCCGTCGACGTTCTCGACCAGGCCGGCCGGTCCCCCACGGCCGTAGACCACCCCGGTATGAACCGGCAGGCCGTAGCGGATGCCCAGCAGGCGTTGGTAGTCCCACACCCGGCTGCGGCACGCGACGCGGTAGCGAGAGAAGTGCTCGACGTGGACGACCGATTCGTCGTCCGGGTCCGACCGTCCCCGCGCCCGCGACACGAGGTCGGGGAAGCGGCGTCGGCCCGTCGGCGTGTCCAGGAAGAACTCCTTGGACTCGAAACGGAGATGCCCGAGGTCGATCCGGGCGGCGACCTCCGGCAGCAGCAGCGTCACCAGGTCGCCGGGAAAGGCGACGGCGAGGCCTTTGAAGAGCTGGTCGTGGATACCGTGCACGCGTCCTCCTCAACGGGCCGCGCGGTTCTCGCGCATGCCCTTTGAGGAGGTAAAGACGCAATCCGAGCTCGAATTCTGACGCCGGATTTCGACCTTCTTCGCTGGACGCTGATAAGTCGTTCGTCTTCAGGGACTTGTGCCGTGCCGGCCGCCAAGGCCGTCGAGCCGGTCTCAGGCCGCCGCGGCGACGCTACTCGTAGCGCAACGCCACCAGCGGGTCGACGCGCGCCGCGCGCCACGCCGGCACCAAGCAGGCGGCGAGCGCGACGGCGGCGAGCACCGCGGCGGTGGCCAGGAACGTCGCCGGGTCGCCCGGCTCGACGCCGAAGAGCGCCACCCGCAACGACGACGCCAGCAGCCACGCGAGCCCCAGGCCCAGCGTCAGCCCGAGCGCCAGGCGTCCGAGCCCCTGCCGCAGCACCAGCCGCAACACCTCGGCGGGACGCGCGCCCAACGCCATGCGCAGGCCCATCTCCTGCGTCCGCTGCTGGACCGAGAACGTCATCACGCCGAAGATGCCGACCGCGGCGAGCAGCACCGCGGCGAGCCCCATGGCGCTGAAGACCACCGTGATGACCTTGGTCGAGAAGGTCTCCTCCCACACGACGCGTTCCATCGTCTTCTCCGCGTCGACCGGCAGGCCGGCGTCGAGACGGCGGACGTGCTCGCGCAGCACGGCGCCGAAGGCCGCCGCCTCGCCCCGCGTCTTCACCGCGACGCTCATCGTGCGGTAGGCGAGCTGCGCGTGCGGCACGTAGAAACCCGCGTGGGTGGTGCCGGGATTGAGCAGTCCGACGCCGGCGTCGGGCACGACGCCCACCACCTCGCGCCAGGGCTCCTCGGCGTCGCCGCGCGAGCGCCCGAGCTTGAGCCGTTTGCCCACGGCGCTCTCGCCCGGCCACGCCGCGGCGGCGAAGCTGGCGTTGACCACGGCCACGGCCGGGGCGTCGGCGTCGTCGCGGCGGTCGAAGACGCGGCCCTCGAGCGGCCGGATGCCGTAGACGTCGAAGAAGCCCGGACCCACCAGACCGCGCGGGGCCGAGGGATAGTCGCCCTGCGTGGCGTACGACCCGTCCTCGACCGCGTAGTACGAGGACCCCATGAAGGTACCCGGGGGCCTCGACATGACCGCCGCCTCGACGACCTCGGGCAAGCCGCGCAGGTCGTCGGTCAGGCGCTCGTAGAAGGCGGCCGCGTCGGCGCTCTCGGGGTACTCCCTCTCGGGCAGCGCGAGGCCGGCGGTGAAGATCGAGTCGGTCGCGAAGCCGAGGTCGGCCTGGTGGTAGTTGACGACGGTGCGAACCATGAGGCCGGTGACCACGAGCAGCGCGCAGGCGAGCGCCAGCTCGGCGACGACGAGGGCGCGGGTGACGCGCCCGATGCGCAGGCCCGTCGAGCCCCGGGACTCGTCCTTGAGCAGGTCGAAGGTCACCGCGCCCGAGGCCCGCAGCGCTGGCAGGACGCCGGAGAGCACCCCCGCGACGACGCCGGCGGCGATCACGAAGACGACCGCCGCCGGCCGCAGCTCGAAGGTGATCCAGAACGGCATCGTCCTCCAACTGAAGGCGTCGACGAGCCAGGCGGTGCCGGCCTTCGCCAGGCCCAGCCCGAGGACGGAGCCGAGCGCCGACAGCAGCAGGGCCTCCGTCATCAGCAGGCCGATGACCCGGCCGCGGTGGGCGCCGAGGGCGGTGCGCACGGCCATCTCGCGGGCCCGGAGCGAGGCCCGCGCCAGGAGCAGGCTGGCCACGTTGGCGCAGGCGATCACCAGCACCAGGCAGACCGCGGCGAACATGGCGCCGACGATCGCCAAGTCGGCGTCGGAGTTGAGCGACGAGCGGTAGTCGCGCACGAGCACGGCGCGTCCCGCGTTGGTCTCCGGGTATTCCTCGGCCAGCCGGCCGGCGACGGCCTCGAGTTCGGCCTGGGCCTCGCGGCGGGAGACGCCGTCGCGCAGGCGGCCGATCGCCCACACCGTGCCGCCCTCGCCCCGCGGCAGCTCCGCGACGTCGAGTCGCATGGGCAGCCAGAGGTCCTCGAAGACGGGGAACTCGAAGCCGGGCGGCATGACGCCGATCACCGTCGTCGGCTCGCCGTCGACGCGGATCGAGCGTCCGAGCACGGCGGGATCGCCGGCGAAGCGGTGTCGCCACGCGTCGTGGCCGAGCACCACGACCCGCGGCGCTCCGGGCACGTCGTCCTCGGGGGTGAAGACCCGTCCGAGCGCCGGCTCCACGCCGAGCATGCGGAACAGGTTGCCGGTCACGACGCCGGCGCGGAACCGCTCCGGATAGCCCGCCTCGTCGTTCAGGTTCACGACCTCGATCGTGGAGGCGGCGAGGCCTTCGAAGCCGGTCAGGTGCCCGCTCCAGTCGACGAAGTCGTGCACCGGCACCTCGGTGGAGTTGGAGCCCAGCGGCCCGACCTTGGGGTCGTACAGGGTCAAGTCCATCAGACGATCGGGCTCGGCGAACGGCGCCTGGGCGAGGAGCACGCCGTGGACGATGCTGAACATGGTCGCGGACAGGCCGATGCCGAGGGCGAGGGCGGCGACGGCGAGGGCGCTGGTGGCCGGGCTCTTGCGCAGCATGCGCCAGACGAAGGGGAGAGAGGTCGAGCGGATCATGGGTCGAGGTCCTCCGGGTTGGCGGTTCGGTCGCTCCGAGGAAGAAGAACGGTCCGGAGGCGTTTCTTGTTTCATTCGGTTCGTTTCGACCCGTCTCGCTTAAGCTATCCCGCGGCCAACGGCAGGCGCCGGTGGCCGGAGCTGGTCAGGCACCGAGATTTGCGAGCACGAAACAGCCACCCCACGCCGGCACGCATCACGTCGGTCGACGCGTTCCGGGGGATGACGATCGTGGCCATGATCCTGGTCAACAACCCCGGAAGCTGGAAGACCGTCTACTGGCCGCTGCTCCACGCCGACTGGCACGGCTGGACGCCCACCGACCTCATCTTCCCCTTCTTCCTCTTCATCGTCGGCGCCGCCGTGGTGCTCGCTTTCGGCCGGCGCCTCGAGGCCGGCGCCGACCGGCGCTCCCTCGTCGTCAAGGTGGCGCGCCGGGCGGCGATCCTGTTCGCGCTCGGGCTCTTCCTCAACGGGTACCCCTTCGGTCTCTTCGGACCTCGCCCGTTCGAGCGGCTGCTCGAGACCTGGCGCGTGCCCGGCGTGCTCCAGCGCATCGCCGTCTGCTACCTGGCGGCGTCGGTGATGTTCCTCTACCTGCGGCGGCGGACGCTCGCGTTCTGGACCGTCGTCCTCCTCGCCGGGTACTGGGCGCTGATGACGCTGGTGCCGGTGCCGGGCCGCGGCGCTCCCGACCTCGACTCCCACGACGGCCACCTGGCCGGCTGGGTCGACCGCGCGGTCCTCGGGAGCCACATGTGGTTCGGCGGCGACCGCGGATACGACCCCGAGGGCATCCTGGGCACGATCCCGGCCCTGGCGTCGACGCTCTTCGGCGTCTTCGCCAGCCTCATGCTCGCGTCGCCGGCACGGCTGGCCGCGAGCGGCGCGCTGCTCGCCCTCGCCGGCTACGCCTGGGGCTTCGTCTTTCCGATCAACAAGGCGTTGTGGACGAGCTCGTACGCTGTCTTTACCGCGGGCCTGGCCATGTGCGCGCTGGCGCTGTGCCACCAGGTCTTCGACGTGGGCGGCCACCGGGCGCCGGCCAGGCCGTTCGTGATCTACGGCGTCAACGCGATCACCGTCTTCGTGGGCAGCGGCATCCTGGCCCGCACCCTCGCCTACGTCACCGTCTGCGGACGCCCGCTGCAGGCGATCATCCACGAGAGCTTGTTCGCGTCGTGGCTGCCGCCCTACGCCGCGTCGCTCGGCTATGCCGTCGCCTGGGTCGCCGGCTGGCTCGCCGTCCTCGCCTGGATGTACCGGCGGGGCTGGGTGCTCAAGGTCTGAGATGAGGATGCCTCGATCACGGTGGTGGCTGCTGGCGCCGATCGCGATGACGGCCGCGATCCAGGTCGCGTCGGGCCTGCCCCATCCCTCCCAGGTGACGGCGGAGGAGGGCTTCTCGGCGCTGGAGATTTCGGCCTCCAAGGTGCTCTTCTCCCCCGGAGAGGCTGCCGCCAACCTCCTCCACGCTCCGGTCTTCGTCGCCCTGGCGTGGCTGTGGTGCTGGGCCCTGGGCCCGTGGACGCGCTCGCGCCGCTCCCTCCTGGCGGTGGCGGCCGCCGTCTGCCTCGCCTTCGGCGTCGTCAACGAGCTGTCACAGCTCTACGTGCCGACGCGCACGGCCTCGCTCCTGGACGTCCTGGCGGACGCGATCGGAGTGGCGGCCGGGCTCGCCGTATTCCTCCTGGCCGGGCCGGCCCGGTCCGAGTAGGCCGTCCGGAGCGTTACCGCGGCGCGAGCCCGAAAGCCTCCGCGAGCTGCCTCGCCCGCTCGTCCAGGACGGCCGCTTCGGCCTCTCTGCCCCACGCCCGGAAGAGCTCGGCACGGCTTTCGAGGACGCCGACGAGGTCGGGGTGCCGCTCGCCGACGGCCTTCACCACGAGCGCGGCGCTCTCTTCGTAGAGGGCTTCGGACTCCTCGAACCGCTTCTGGTCGCGGTAGAGGTTGGCGAGCTCCAGGAGGACCTTCGCCATCAGCGGATCGTCCTTGCCGAGGGCCGCCTCGAGCGTCGCGCGGGCGCGATCGAGCTCTTGCTCGGCCGCGTCGAGCCGGCCCGTCAATCGCTCGATCCTGGCGAGACTTGCTCTCAAGAGCCAGCGGCTGACGGAGGCCGTGCTGGAAGAGCCGGATCAAACCCTGCTGGAGAAATTGCACTTGGTGGAAGGTCCGTACCTGACGCATGCCGCGGCCTTGATGTTTCACCTGGAGCCGGAGCGGTACTTCACAGGTGCCTACGTGAAGATCGGCTATTTTGAAAGCGACGCAAACCTACGTTATCAGGATGAGGTCAAGGGCGACTTGATCACCCAGGTGAATCGGACGATCGAGGTACTCGTTGCCAAATACCTGCGGGCATGGATTACCTACGAGCGGCTTCAGCGCGTCGAGACCTGGCCGATGCCCATGCCCGCTCTCCGCGAAGCGGTGCTCAACGCGGTGGCCCACAAGGACTATGCCGGCGGCATACCGATTCAGATCAGCGTCTATCGCGACAAGCTGATGATCTGGAACCCGGGAGAGCTACCGCCGACCTGGACCATCGACAAGCTGCTTGCCAAGCATGCGTCCATTCCCTTCAACCCGGACGTCGCCAACGTGTTCTTCCGCGCTGGGATGATCGAAGCCTGGGGACGCGGCATCGAGCGGATCATGGACGCATGCCGGGAGGCGGGCACTCCCGAGCCGGGGGTGAGGTACGAGGCGACCGGCTTGTGGGTGGTGTTCCCTTTCTTGCCGGAACACCAAGCCGCCGGCGATTTGACCCCGGAAGTAGCAGGCGAGACGCCAGTAGAAGCTTCGGTGAGAGCTTCGGTGAAAGCTTCGGTAAAGACTTCGGTGAGAATCCTCGAGCTCTTGGAGGAGAATCCCGAAATGACCTTGGCTCAGGTGGCTTCAGCGGTAGGAAGATCGACGCGCGCCATCGAGCTTGCCGCCTCCAAACTGGTGAAAGCAGGCCGCCTGAGATACGTCGGTCCGCAAAGAGGTGGCCACTGGAAGGTGCTGAAGTGAGTATCGTCGGCCAGCGCGAACGCGTCACCCAGAATCGTGTCATCGCCCTCTTCCGCGACGAGCTGGGCTACCGTTACCTCGGCGACTGGACTGACCGCCCCGGCAACAGCAACGTCGAAGAGGGTCTGCTCTCGGCGTGGCTGACCCAGCGCGGCTACACGGCGCCGCAGATCAGCGTCGCCCTCCACAAGCTCCGCACCGAGGCCGACAACCACAGCTGCACGCTCTACGGCAACAGCCAAGCCGTGTATACCCTGCTGCGCTACGGCGTTCCCGTGAAGCTCGAGTCCGGAAAGGTCACGGAGACCGTCCACCTCATCGACTGGCAGGCACCCGAGCGGAACGACTTCGCCATCGCCGAGGACTCTCCTTCACTTTGTGTGGACGGATTCCAGGCGGCGAGCCAGCAGGGACGGGCGCTGGGAGCGCCGGCGTCTCGCCGGCTCTTCGTCCCGAAGGGACGGAGGGGACGCTGCGCGTCCCGGAGCAGGCAGGATGCCTGCGCTCCCAGCGGGGCGCTGCGCGCCCTTCACCGAGCTCGTCGTCATCGGGGCTGTGGGAACTGTGGGAAACCGACCGCGACCCGCCGCAGGCGGGCGGTTTTCCAAGCGGCTGTGGGAAACCGGCCGCGACCCGCCGCAGGCGGGCGGTTTTCCAAGGCGGTT
>DASWIG010000731.1:0-30820 GCA_036397835.1 Thermoanaerobaculia bacterium | reverse complement strand
TAGGCGCGGTCGCCGTCGCGGGATTCGCGACCGAGCGCGTCGAGGTCGAGCTCGGCGAGGCCGCGGGCGAGGCCCAAGGCATAGCTTCCCTGGTGGGCGACGCTCGCCGGTTCGAGGTCGGCGACGCGGTCGAGGGCGGTGTGGTAGTGGGTCAGCCCCTCGATGAAGGCGAGGTTGAAGCCGGAGTAGCCGGCTTCGAGGAAGGCGGTGAAGTCGGTGTCGTTGGGCAGGCGGCGGTAGATCTCGTTGAGCAGGGAATTGGACCGCGGGTGGGGTGCCGCGGCGATGAAGCCGGGGATCCAGGCGCCGTTGTCCACGCCGGTCTGGAACATGTAGACGGGGCCGCCGTGCCCGCGGGCGTCGAAGTTGACGACGACGCCCACGTCGCGCGCCCACGGGTGCTGGCCGATGAAGGCGTGGGCGCCGTTGCGGCCGATCTCCTCGGCGTCCGGGAAGAGGAAGATCACGTCGTGGCGCGGTGCCGGCCCCTGGGCGAGCACGCGCGCGCTCTCCAGCAGCGCCGCCACCGCGGCGCCGTTGTCGGCGGCGCCGCCGGAGGTGGGCACCGAGTCGTAGTGCGCCGCCAGGAGCACGGCGGGGGAGCCTTCGCGGCCGCGCAGGCGGGCCACGACGTTGTCGACGGTGACGACGCGGACGAGCCGCGGGGCTGGCCGTACGTCGATGGCGCGCTGCACCTCGGTCTCGAGGCCGAGGCCGCGGAGCCGGGCGAGGAGATAGTCGCGCGCCTCGGCCTGGGCCGGCGAGCCGGTGGGGTGCGGTCGCGCCGCGATCGCCTCGACGTGGCGCAGGGCCTGCTCGACCGAGAAGCCGTCCGCCGCGGCGGGCGGACGCTCGAGGAGCAGCGCGGCGCCGGCGGCGGCGAGCGCCACGGCGAAGAGCACCAGGGCCGGTCCCCGGCTGACGCGGCCGAGACCGGCGTCGAGGATCGAAAGGGGCGGCGGCGCCGCCTCGGGAATGCCTTCGGCGTCGGGCACGTCGATCTCGAGCCTGCGTAGCAACCTCGTGCGGTAGCCGGCCGCGGTGACGGCGAGGACGAGGCTGCCGACGACCACCAGCATCAGCCCCATGCCGCGTCCGGGGCCGACGCCCAGGACGCGGCCCACGCCACCGCCGGCCAGCGGCCCGCCGGCGGCCAGCAGCGGCTCGAACACGTAGTCGGCCAGCGGTCCGGCGGCGGCGAAGGCCAGCGGGATGATGCCGCCGGCGATCAGCCGCCGCATGGCGAAGACCCGGCCCTGGATCTCGGGCGGCGTCTTGGTCTGCCAGATCGCCTGGCTGGTGCCGGCGACGATGGGGAATCCGGCGGTGAAAAAGAAAGCCGCGGCGGCGATCAGGGTCGCGTTGGCCTGCAGGCCGCCGAGCGCCAGGAAGACGCCTTCGGCCGCCATCACGGCGAGGATGGCGGTGACGCGCCGGTAGGGCGGCGGCCCGCCCCACACGCTCATCAGGATGCCGCCCACCAGGCTGCCGCCGGCGGCGACCGAGAGCACCACGCCGAGGACGCGCGGCGAGGCGAAGCTCAGCACCATCGGCGTGATCAACACCTGGACGATGCCGGTGCAGAGGTTGAGGGCGGCGAAGAAGAGCAGCAGCCACAACAGCCCGGGCCGCTCGCGCACGAACGCCCAGCCGACCCAGGCGCCGCCGGTGCGGGGAGGTGTCGGCGCCCCGGCTGCCGGCGTCCCGGCGGCCGGCAGTCGCGGGAATCGCACGATCAGCAAGGTGGTGGCGGCGGCGAAGAAGGTGACGATGTCGATCAGGATCACGCCGCCGACGCCGATCGCCTCGACCAGGATGCCGGCAGCCAGCGGCGCGAAGATCTGGCTCATGGCGGCGCCCATCTGGTTCATACCGCTGGCGCGCCCGAAGTGCTGGCGGCCGACGATGAGGGTGGTGGCGGCGGAGAAGGTCGGCCAGACGAAGGCGGCGAAGCCTGCCTTGGCGGCGATGATGGGGTAGAGGTGCCACGACGTCAGGAGCCCCCGCTCGACCAGAGCGTAGAGCACCACGGTGCCGAGGGCCGATCCGAGGGTGCTGACGAGGAGCACGAGGCGGCGGTCGAAGCGGTCGGCGACGACGCCCGCCAACGGCGAGAGCAGGATGGTGGGCACCGCGAAGGAGAGGGCAATCAGAGCGTAGAGGGTGACCGAGCCGGTCTCCTGGAACATGCTGATGCCCACGGCGAAGCCGGTCATGCCGGTGCCCACCATCGAGACCAGCTCGCCGAGCCAGATCAGCGTGAAAAAGCCCATGCCGCGGGCGACCGGGCGCTGCACGTTCGTCAGACCTCCTATCTCTCGGTGGGCGTCGCGGATCAGGTCCGCGCGCCGGCGTGAGCCCACGGGAGGCGGCGCCGGCGGCGCAGTCAGTCTACACTCTTGCCCGGCCGTTGGCCAGGCCAGCGGGGTCATAAAAAACATGACCAGGGCCACAAAACGCTTGACTTGGTTCCGGGATCTGTTAGGGTTAACCCTGTCGGTTGAGCTCTCTTCCGTGGGCAACGGCTTCGACGACTCGCAGCACCACCGGCGACGGGCGACACGCTGGAAACGCGCTGAGGATGAGGTGCTGGCGGAAGAGAAGACCACGTCGTCGACGCACGACAGATCGCCTGTGGGGACCTCCGGGGGGCGCTGAAGACAAGCACGAACGGGTAAGGGCCTGAGCGAGCGCGGCTCGTCAGGTCGAGGGTATCTGACGATGGAGCATGGTCATTATCACGGCCCTGTCTCGGGCGCCGAGGTCTACGATGTCGTCGGGATCGGTTTCGGCCCCGCGAATCTCGCGCTGGCCATCGCGATGGAGGAGGCCGCGCCGGAGGCTGGTCTGCGCCGCCTCTTCCTGGAGGCCAAACCGAGCTACGTGTGGCATCCCGGGATGCTGCTCGAGGGATCGATGCTCCAGGTCACGGTGCTGAAGGACCTCGTCACGGTCGAGAACCCGCGCAGCGGCTTCACGTTCCTCAGCTACCTCAAGGAGAAGGGGCGGCTCTACGACTTCCTCAACCTGCGGACGCTGTTCCCGACCCGCGTCGAGTTCAACGACTACCTCGGGTGGGCGGCCGAGAAGCTCGACCGCTGGGTCTGTTACGGCCGCCAGGTGGTCGAGATCCTGCCGGCGGCGGCGGACGGATCGGTGACGGCGGAGAATCCCGAGCTGCTGCGGGTGATGGCCCGCGACGCCGCCAGCGGCCGCAGCCTGGAATACCTGACGCGCCACCTGGTGCTGGCGGCGGGCGCCGAGCCGGTGGCGCCCGCGGGCATCGACTTCCGGAGGAGCCCGCGAGTGTTTCACTCGCACCATTTCCTCGACCGCATCCGGGCTTTTCCGGACCGCGAGGCGCCGTACCGTTTCGTGGTGGTCGGCTCCGGGCAGAGCGCCGGCGAGCTGTTCGAATACTTGATGGATCACTACCCGAACGCGGACGTGACGGCGGCGGTGCGCCGCTTCGCCTACAAGCCGGTCGACGAGAGCGACTTCACCAACCGCATCTTCTTCCCGGAGTGGGTGGACTACTACCACGACCTGCCCGGCGAGCGGCGGCGGGCGTTCTTCGCCGACCTGAAGGACGTCAACTACGCCGCGATCGACCACCCGCTTATTCGTCGGATCTATGAGAAGCTCTACCGCCAGATGGTCCGCGGGCACGAGCGGTGCCGCTTGCGGCCTTTCCTCGAGCTCGAGCGGGTCACGGAGACGGGAAGCGGTCTGGCCGTCGAGTGCCGCGACGTCATGCAGGGCGGCCGGGTGGCGCTCGCGGCCGACGCCCTGGTGCTGTGCACCGGCTACGAGTGGCGCAAGGAGCATCCGCTGCTCGATGCCCTGGCGCCCTGGTTCGAGCGCGACGACCTCGGCGGCTACGCGGTGAAGCGCGACTACGCCATCGCCGCGCGGGGGGGCTTCCGGCCCAACGTCTACCTGCAGGGCTACTGCGAAGACACCCACGGCATCAGCGAGACGGTGCTCTCGCTGTTGCCGGTGCGCGCCAAGGAAATCCTGACGTCGATCCTGGCGTCGCGGGCGACTTCCCGAGAGATGGCGGTCGGGGCGGCGGGCGTCCCGGCGCCACTCCTCTAGAAGTAGAGGGCGCGATGACGGCAGCACGATACGAGGGCAAGACAACGGTGAACGTACAACACCTCGATCCGCAGAGATTCCTTCAGGCCTACGGCGTCGACCTGCAGGTGCTCTATCCCTGGGAGGGCGTGGTCGAGCCGCCTTTCGGCGCCGCCTGGGCGATTCTGGCGCCGGGCCAGTCGACCAAGTCGCACCAGCACCAGGAGGGTGAGACGTTCTTCGTCGCCCGCGGCGAGGGCGAGATGACGGTGGACGGCGAGACGGTGCCGGTGCGCGCCGGCAGCGTGGTCTTCCAGGACCCCTTCCACGAGCACACCTTGACCAACACCTCCGCCACCGAGGACCTGATGTTCCTCACCGTGTGGTGGGAGGACCGGTCGCTGTGGGCCAAGAAAGAGGAAAAGGAAGCGGCGGCGCCGGCGCCGCGCCGGGTGATGGTCACGGCGGCGCCGCCGACGCCCAACGGCGACCTCCACCTCGGCCATCTCGCGGGTCCCTATCTCTGCGCCGACTTCCACACCCGCTACCTGCGTCTGCGCGGCGTCGACGCCTTCTACGCCTGCGGCAGCGACGACCACTCCATGTACGTGGAGCGGATGGGGGAGAAGCTCGGCATGACCGGCCCCGAGGCCGCCGCGCACTTGGTCGCGGCGATCGAGGAGACGCTGGGGATGGCCGGGATCGCGATGGACGTCTTCATGCATCCCGACGCCTCGGCGCGCTTCGAGCCCCTGGTGCTCGAGTTCTTCGACCGCCTGTGGCGCGCCGGCAAGCTCGAGGCCCGCGAGGGGCCCTCGCCTTACTGCGAGCGCTGCGAGCGCTACCTCTTCGAGGCCGACGTCGCCGGCCGCTGCCCGCACTGCGGTGCCGGCGTGACCGGCAACACCTGCGAGAGCTGCGGCGGCGTCAACGACTCGATCGACCTGGTGGAGGCGCGCTGCACGCAATGCGGCGCGGCGCCCGCGGCGCGCCGCTTCCGCCGCCTGATCTTCCCGCTGAGCCGGTACGGCGACGCTCTCGGGGCGTACCTCAGGCGGACGACGATGAACGCGCGCCTGCGTTCGTTCTGCGAGCGCCTGATCGCCGACGGCCTGCCCGACGTGGCGGTGAGCCACGTCTCCGACTGGGGGATCCGGGTGCCGCTCGAGGATCCCGACTTCGCCGGCCAGACCCTCTACGTCTGGTTCGAGATGGCGGCGCGCTACTTCGCCTACGCCGAGCACGTGAACGAGGTCAGCGGTGCCGCCGCGGAGGGTTATAGCCGCTTCTGGCGCTCCGGCGACGCCTCGATCGTGCAGTTCTTCGGCGTCGACAACAACTTCTACTACGCGCTGCTGCTGCCGGCCCTCTACCTCGCTTTCGACGCCGAGCTGCGGCTGCCCGCGGCCTTCGTGACCAACGAGTTCTACCGTCTCGACGGCCAGAAGTTCTCCACCAGCCGCGGCCATGCGATCCTCGGCCGCGCGTTGCTCGCGGAGGCGCCGCGCGACGCCGTGCGCTTCTACCTCGCTCACACCTGCCCGGAGCACGAGGAGACCAGCTTCACGCGCGCCGACTTCGAGGCGACGGTGGAGCGCGAGCTGGTGTGGGGCTGGCAGCGCTGGCTGACGGAGCTGGCCGCGAAGGTCGCCGCCGAGTGCGGCGGCACGGTGCCGGCCACCGGCGACTGGACGAGCGAGCAGCGCTGGTTCTACCGGCGGCTCGAGCAGACGGTGGCCGAGGCGGCCGAGGCCTACGAAGCGGCGACCTTCTCGCCCCAGCGCCTGACGCGCCTGCTCTCGGAGCTGGTGCGCACGGCGCGGCGCTTCGGCAAGGCCGAGGACTGCTGGCGGCTGGTGCCGCAGCGCGGCCAGGAGCGGCGCACCGGCCTCGCCCTGGAGCTCCTGGCGGCCAAGGTGCTGGCGATCCTGGCCTCGCCGGTGATGCCGGACTTCGCGGCGCGTCTGTGGCGCGGCCTCGGCTACGAGCAGCCGCTGCGGCCGGGGAGCTGGGAGCCCAGCCCGGCGTGGGTGCCTGTCGGCCAGCGGCTCGGCGAGCTCGGCGGCGAATATTTCCGGACTGTCAACGGCAGCAACGATCGCCTGGCGGCGGCAGCGGTGCCGTCTTGAGCCAGGTCGTGCCGGCGTCCACCGCAACCAGTTCTCATGGAGAGTAAAGCGATGGCAGTGCCCACGTTCGAAGGTACCAAGAAGTCGGTAGGCGACCCCTGGGGCTACCAATTGATCATCGATTGTTTCGGCTGCAGCGAGGAGATCTGTTGTGATCTTCACAACGGTTACGATTTCCTCGACAAGATCTGCGAGTTCTTGCACATGGCCAAGCAGACGCAGCCCTACATCTTCAAGACTTGCGAGCGGGCGTTTCCCGGCCGGCCCGGCTACAGCGGCTGGATTCCGATCATCGAGAGCGGCATCCAGATCCATACGTCGGCCAAGAACCGCTTCGTCTCGGTCGACGTCTACTCGTGCAAGCCGTTCGACCAATCGGAGGTCGAGAAGTTCGTCATCGACTGGTTCAAGCCGGAGGTCGTCGACACGCAGTTCTTCTACCGGGGGCGCGATTTCCTGCGCCGTTCGTTCTCATCGGGACCGCACACGCAGGCCGAAGAAATCCCGGTCCCCTGAGGCCGTGCCGTCCGTGCACGCCGACCACCTCAGCCGGGCCTTCGCGGGGTCCGCGAGGAGACGCCTATGAACCACGAGCGCACCAGCTCCACAGCCCAGCTTTCGCGGCGCGACCTCGACAACCTGATCCGGCGGCTGAAGAAGGCGCCGGCGGCCCGGCCGGCCGCGTGCGCGCCGATTCCGCGCCGCGCCGAGGCGGGGCCGGCGCCGCTGTCCTTCGCCCAGCAGCGGCTGTGGTTCCTCGATCAGCTCCAGCCGGGCTCGCCGGTCTACAACGTGCCGGGCTGCCTGCGCCTGCGCGGCGCGCTCGACGCCCCGGCGCTGGCCGCGAGCGTCGGCGAGCTCGCGCGGCGCCACGAGACGCTGCGCAGCCGTTTCGGCGTGCGCGACGGCGAGCCGGTGCAGGTCTCGGCGCCTCCCCGGGCATTGGCGCTGCCCGTCGTCGATCTCGCCGGCGTCCCGGGCGCGGCGGCGGCGGCGCGGTTGGAAGGGCGCGAGGCGCGGCGGCCCTTCGACCTCGCCCGCGGCCCGCTGCTGCGGGCCACCTTGCTGCGCCTGGGGCCCGGCGAGCATTGGCTGCTCCTGACCCTGCACCACGTCGCCGCCGACGGCTGGTCGCTCGAGATCCTGCTCCGCGAGCTCGTCGACCTCTACGCGGCGGCCGCCGCCGGGCGCCCCTCGCCGCTCCCCGAGCTGGCGATCGGCTACTGCGACTTCGCCGTCTGGCAGCGCCGGCGGCTCGCCGGCAAGGCGCGCGAGGAGCAGCTCGGCTACTGGCGCCAGCAGCTCCGCGGCGTCGGCGTTCTGGAGCTGCCCACGGACCGGCCGCGGCCGGCGGTGCGCGCCCAGCGCGGCGCCGTCGCCGAGAGCACGCTGGCGCCGGCTTCGGTGGCGGGCGCGCTCGCGGCGCTCGCCCGGCGTCACGACGCCACTCTCTTCATGGTGCTGTTGGCGACGTTCCAGGTGCTGCTGTCGCGCTACGCCGGCCAGGCCGACGTGGCCGTGGCCTCGCCGATCGCCAACCGCGAGCGGCCGGAGCTGGAAGGGCTGGTGGGCTTCTTCGCCAACACGCTGGTGCTGCGCGGCGACCTGTCGGCCGACCCGACCTTCGCCGAGCTCCTGCGCCGCGCCCGCGAGGTCACGCTGGCGGCCTACGAGCACCAGGACTTGCCCTTCGAGATGCTCGTCGAGGAGCTCGCGCCGGAACGTCGCCTCGACACCACGCCGCTCGCCCAGGTGGCGCTGTCGTTCGTCGAGGCGCCGCTCGCGCCGCGCCGCGCGGCGGGGCTCGAGGTGACGCCGCGTGCGGTTCGCAACGGCACCGCCAAGTTCGACCTGACGCTCTTCATCACGCGCACCGAGTCGGGCCTCGAGGCCGAGCTCGAGTACGACCGCGACCTCTTCGCGGCGGCCACCGCCGCGCGCCTGCTGGAGCATCTCGCGGTGCTCCTCGCGGGCGTCGCGGCCGATCCGGAGCGCCGAGTCTCGCGTCTCCCCCTGATGGCGGACGCGGAGCGCCGGCTGCTGCTCGAGACGTGGAACGCCACCGCCGCCCCGTTCCCGGAGGACTGCGTCCACCGTCTCGTGGCGGCGCGAGCGGCCGCGGCGCCCGACGCCGTGGCGGTGGTCGCCGCCGGCGCCGTGGTCAGCTACGGCGAGCTGGTCCGCCGCGCCGGCGAGCTGGCGCGGGCGTTGCCGGCCTGGGGCGTGGGTCCCGAAACGCTGGCCGCCGTCGTCATGGAGCGCTCGCCGGAGATGATCGCGGCGCAGCTCGCCGTGCTCATGGCGGGCGGCGCCTACGTGGCCCTCGACCCGGCGTCGCCAGCCGACCGCCTGGCCTATCAGCTCGCCGACTCCGGGGCCCCCGTGGTGCTGACCCGAGAGCGGCTGCGCGCCGACCTCGGGGATCCGGCGGCCGTCGTGGTGAGCCTGGATCGTGGTCTTCCGGAGGCTCCCGCAAGCGCGGCGGTGTGCGAGGCGAGCCCGGAGAACCTGGCCTACGTGATCTACACCTCGGGCTCCACGGGCCGACCCAAGGGCACCGGGCTGCGGCACGCCGGCCTCGCCAACCTGGTGGCCTGGCACGTGCGGGAGCACGCCGTGACGGCGGCCGACCGGGCGAGCCTGGTCGCGGGTCCGGGCTTCGATGCGTCGGTGTGGGAGATCTGGCCCTACCTGTGTTCGGGGGCCTCGCTCGCCATTGCGCCCGCCGAGCACGACGCCGCGCCCGATCGGCTGCTCGCCTGGCTGGCCGCGCGCGGGATCACCTTGTCGTTCATGCCCACGCCGCTGGCCGAGGCGGTGCTGGCCGAGCCGGCACCCGAGGATCTGGGCCTGCGGACTTTGCTCACCGGCGGCGACCGGCTGCACCGGCCGCCGCGCCCGTCGACGCCGTTCGCCCTGGTCAATCACTACGGTCCCACCGAGAACACGGTCGTCACCACCTTCACCCCGGTGGCCGCGGACTCCGGCGCGGGGCCGCCGCCCATCGGCCGTCCCATTGCCAACAACCGGGTCTACGTGCTCGACGGGCGGCTGGAGCCGGCGCCGATCGGCGTTCCCGGCGAGCTCTGCGCCGCCGGCGTCGGGCTCGCCCGCGGCTACCTGCGGCGCCCGCGCCTGACGGCGGAGAGGTTCCTTCCGGACTCCTTCGCCGCCGATCCCGGGTCGCGGCTCTACGCCACCGGAGACCGCGTGCGCTACCGGGCCGACGGCGCTCTCGACTTCCTCGGTCGTCTCGATCACCAGGTCAAGGTCCGCGGCTTCCGTGTGGAGCTGGGCGAGATCGAGGCGGTGCTGCTGGCGCAGCCGGCGGTCCGCGAGGCGGCGGTGGCCGTGCAGCCGCCGCCGGCCGGACGGGGCGACGGCCGTCTGGTCGCCTACGTCGCGGCGGCGGCGGGAGAGAGCGTCGACGCCGGGGCGCTGCGGGCCGCCTTGGGCCGCACCCTGCCCGCGCCCATGGTGCCGGCGGTCTTCGTGCCGCTCGCAGCGCTGCCACGGTCGGTCGCCGGCAAGGTCGACCGGCGGGCACTGCCGGCGCCGGCCTGGCGGCGGGAGGAGGACTTCGTAGCGCCACGGACGCCGCTCGAGGAGATCCTGGCGGCGATCTGGCGCGAGCTCCTCGGCGTCGACCGGGTAGGCGTCGGCGACAACTTCTTCGAGCTCGGCGGCCACTCGCTGCTCGCCACCCGCATGATCTCGCGGGTGAGCGCGCGGTGCGGCGTGGAGCTGCCGCTGCGGCGCCTCTTCGAGGCGCCCACGGTGGCGGCGCTGGCGGCGGCGGTCGCGGCCGGGCGCGGCGAGAGAGCCGAGCCGCCGCCGCTGGCGCGGGTGGCGCGCGGCGGCGAGCTGCCGGCCTCCTTCGCCCAAGAGCGGCTGTGGTTCATCGAGCAATTGCAGCCCGGCGGCGCCGCCTACCACGTGCCGGCGGCGGTGCGGCTCCACGGCCGCCTCCGGGTGGCGGCGCTGGCCGCTGCCCTGGAGGCGGTGGTGGAGCGCCACGAGGCCCTGCGCACCGGCTTCACCGTCGGCGCCGACGGCAGCCTCCTGCAGGCGGTGGCGCCGCCCGCCGGCTTCGCCCTGCCGCTCGCCGACCTGGGCGCGCTCGGCGCCGAGGCGCGCGCCGTGGAGGTCTCGCGGTGGCTCGCCGCCGAGGCGCGGCGCCCCTTCGACCTGGCGGCGCCGCCGCTGATCCGCGCCCTGCTGCTGCGCGGCGGCCGTGACGAGCATGTGCTGCTCGTGGTGGTGCACCACATCGTTGCCGACGGCTGGTCGATGGGCGTGCTGATCCGCGAGGTGGCGGCCCTGTACCGGGCGGCGATCGAAGCCCCCGGCGCGGTGGCGCGCTCGCCCCTGCCGCCGTTGCCGGTGCAATACGCCGACTACGCCGTCTGGCAGCGGCGCTGGCTCGGCGGCGAGGCCCTGGCGCCGCAGCTCGCCTGGTGGCGCCGCCAGCTCCGGGGCGTGACGGCGCTCGAGCTGCCCACCGACCGGCCGCGTCCGGCGGCGCGCCGCGAGCGCGGCGCCAACCTGCCGGTGGCCCTGCCGCGTGAGCTCTCGCGGGACCTCGCCGAGCTCTCGTGCCGCCAGGGCGTGACGCTCTACATGACGCTGCTCGCCGCTTTCGCCACCCTCCTGGGGCGCTTCAGCGGCCAGCGCGACGTCACCGTGGGCTCGCCGGTCGCCCACCGCCGCCGCGATGAGGTCGAAGGGCTGATCGGCTTCTTCGTCAACACCCTCGTGCTGCGCGTCGACCTGGCGGGCGACGCCGAATTCCGGGAGCTGCTCGACCGGGTGCGCGACACGGCGCTTTCGGCCTATGCCCACCAGGACGTGCCGTTCGAGCGCCTGGTCGAGGAGGCGACGAGCGAGCGCGATCTCAGCCGCACGCCGCTCTTCCAGGTGATGCTGGTGGTGCAGAACGCGCCCTTCGGCGCCCTGCGGCTGCCGGGCGTGGAGCTCGAGCCGCTGGCGGTCGCCACCGGTACGGCGAAGTTCGATCTCACGCTCTTCCTGAGCGAGACGCCGGACGGCCTCGCCGGCCACCTGGAGTACGACCGCGACCTGTTCAGCGAGGACACCGTGCGGCGGCTGCTGTTCTGCTACGAGACGCTGCTCGCGGGCGCCGCCGCCGACCCGTCGCGGCGCCTCGCGGAGCTGCCGCTGCTCGCGGCGGCCGAGCGCGCCCGGCTCCTCTCCTGGAACGCTGCCGAGCTCGACTACGACCGTGAGCTCACCCTGGACGCGCTCTTCGCCGAGCGCGCGGCGCGGGTGCCCGCGGCGCCGGCGCTCTTTTGCCGCGGCGAGCGCCTGACCTACGCCGAGCTCGACGCGCGGGCCAACCGGCTGGCGCACTGCCTGCGCAGCCGCGGCGTCGGCCCCGAGGTCACGGTGGGGATTTGTCTCGATCGCGGTGTCGAGCTGGTGGTGGCGCTCCTCGCGGTGCTGAAGGCGGGCGGCGCCTACGTGCCCCTCGACCCGAGCTACCCGCGCGAGCGCCTGGCCTTCACCCTGGAGGACGCCGGCACGGCATTGGTGGTGACCGACGAGCGCCGGCGGGCGGCGCTGCCCGCAAGCGCCCGCGCGCTGTGCGTCGACGCCGTCGCGGGTGAGCTCGCCGCCGCGCCGGCGAGCGCGCCGGCGCCGGTTGCGGGCGCCGGCAACCTGGCCTACCTGATCTACACTTCGGGGTCCACCGGCCGTCCCAAGGCGGTGGCGATCTGCCACCGCAGCGCCGCCCACATGGTGCACTGGGCGCGGCGGGAGTACGCGGACGAGACGCTCGCCGGCGTTCTCGCGGCGACGTCGATCAACTTCGACCTCTCGGTCTTCGAGCTCTTCGTGCCGCTCGCCTGGGGCGGCGCGGTGATCCTCGCCGGCGACGCCCTGGCGCTGGCGTCTTTGCCCGAGCGCGACCGGGTGACGCTCGTGAATACGGTGCCGACGGCGATCGCCGAGCTGGTGCGCTCGGGACCCTTGCCGCCGTCCGTGCGCGTCGTCAACCTGGCGGGCGAGCCGTTGCGCCGGCCGCTGGTCGACGAGGTCTACGCCGCTGGCGCGAAGCGGGTCTTGAACCTCTACGGTCCCTCGGAGGACACCACCTACTCGACCTGGACGGCAGTGCCGGCGGGCAAAGCGGCGGCGGGCGAGGCGGCGGAGCCCACCATCGGCCGGCCGCTTCCGGGCAGCCGCGCCTACCTGCTCGACGGACGTCTCGAGCCGGTGCCGGTGAGCGCGGTGGGGGAGCTCCATCTCGCCGGCGAGGGCCTGGCGCGCGGCTACCTCGGCCGCCCGGCGCTCACCGCCGAGCGCTTCGTTCCCGATCCCTTCGCCGGCTCCGGCCGGCGCCTCTACCGTACCGGCGACCTGGGCCGTTACCGGGCCGACGGCGAGCTGCTCTTCCTCGGGCGACGCGATTACCAGGTCAAAGTGCGCGGCTTCCGCATCGAGCTCGGCGAGATCGAGACGGCCCTGCTCGCCCACCCGGCGGTCCGCGACGCGGTGGTGACGGCGGGCGGCGAGCGCGGCGCGAGTCGGCTCGTGGCCTACGTCACGCCGCGCCCGGCAGCGGCGTTCGCCGCGGCCGAGCTGCGCGCCCATCTCGGCGAGCGCCTGCCCGCCTACATGGTGCCGGCGGCCTTCGTGGAGCTGGTGGCGCTGCCGCTCTTGCCCAACGGCAAGGTCGATCGCAAGGCCCTGCCGGCTCCCAACTGGGAAGGCGATGCGGCCGCCTACGTGGCGCCGCGCACGCCCCTCGAGGCGCGGCTGGCGGTGCTGTGGAGCCATCTGTTGGGCGTCGAGCGGGTCGGCGCCCACGATTCGTTCTTCGCCCTCGGTGGCCACTCGCTCAAGGCCACGCGCCTGGTGTCGCGGTTGCGCGCCGAGCTGGGCGTCGAGGTCGAGGTGCGCCGGATCTTCGAGGCGCCGACCCTCGGGGCGTACGCCGCGGCGGTCGCGGCGGCCCGGGACGAGGCCGCGGCCGTGCCGTCGCTCGAGCGCCAGCCGCGCGGCCCGCGGATTGAGCCCTCCTTCGCCCAGGAGCGCCTGTGGTTCCTCGAGCAGCTCCATCCCGGCACCGCGGTCTACAACATGCCTTTGGCGGTGAGCCTGAGGGGCCGTCTCGATCTGCGTGCCCTCGCTGGTAGCCTGACGGCGCTGGCGCGCCGCCACGAGACGTTGCGCACGCGCTTCGCCGACGCCGGCGGCCGGCCACTGCAGGAGATCGCGCCGCATCTCGAGCTGGCGCCGGCGCTCGTCGATCTGAGCGCGCTCCACGGCGAGGGCCGCGGTGTTGCGGCGCGCCTCCTCGCCGTCGAGAGCCGCCGTCCCTTCGACTTGGCGGCGCTGCCGCTGGTGCGCGCCGTCCTGCTGCGGCTCCGTGCTGAGGAGCACGTGCTCCACCTCAACATGCACCACGTCATCTCCGACGGCTGGTCCCTGGGCGTGCTGGTGCGCGAGCTGGCGGCGTTTTACCGGGCCGGCGTCGCCGGCGTCGCCGCGCCGTTGCCGGCGTTGCCGGTGCAGTACGCCGACTTCGCCCGGTGGCAGCGGCGCTGGCTCGCCGGCGAGGTCCTGGAGCGGCAGCTCGCCTACTGGCGCGGGCTCCTGGCGGACCTCGAGCCCCTGGCGCTGCCCACCGACCGGCCGCGGCCTCCGGTGCCCCGCCACCGCGGCGCCACGGTGCCGCTGGCGCTGGCGCCGGTGCTCGCCGAGGCCCTCACCGACCTCGGGCGTCGCCAGGGCATGACGCTCTACATGACTCTGCTGGCGGCGTTCGGCGTCACCCTGGCGCGCACCGCCGGCGGCGTGCGCGAGGTGGCGGTAGGCTCGCCGGTCGCGGGCCGCAACCGGCGCGAGATCGAGGAGCTGATCGGCTTCTTCGTCAACACCGTGGTGCTGCGTGTCGACCTGCGCGGCGACCTCACCTGGCGCGAGCTGCTGGCGCGCGTGCGGCAGGTCGCCGTGGAGGCGCAGAGCCACCAGGACGTGCCCTTCGAGAAGGTGGTCGACGCCCTGTCCGGCCAGCGCGACCTGGCCACCTCGCCTCTCTTCCAGGTCATGTTCGCGCTGCAGAACCTGCCGTTCGCAGATCTCGAGCTGCCGGGCCTGGCCAGCGAGGTCCTGCCGTCGGGCGGCGACGTGCCCGCCAAGTTCGACCTCACGGTCACGCTCACCGAGACCGCCGCGGGTCTGACCGGTGCCATCGACTACGACCGCGACCTCTTCGACGCCACCAGGGTCGAGCGCCTGGCCCGCCATTACGGCCGCGCGCTGCGCGCGCTGGCGGACGATCCCGGGGCGCTGCTCGCGGAGCTGATGCTCCTCGGCGCCGCCGAGCGCCACCAGGTCACAGTCGAGTGGCGCGGCGCCGCCACGGCCTGTCCGCGCGCCTCCACCGTGGTCGAGCTCTTCGCGGCGCGGGCCGTAGAGGCTCCGGACGCCGTGGCGCTCGACTTCGCCGGCGGCGCCACGACCTACGCCGAGCTCGACCGGCGCGCCAACCGCCTCGCCCACGATCTGCGCGCACTGGGGGTGGGGCCGGAGACGGCGGTCGGGCTCTGCCTCGAACGCTCGCCGCGGATGGTGGAGGCCACCCTGGCGGTGGCGAAGGCCGGCGGATTCTACGTCCCCCTCGATCCCGAGTATCCGCCCGAGCGACTGGCGTTCATGATCGCCGACACCGGCGCGCCGGTGCTCCTGGTCGAGGAGGCCCTGCGCCCGATGCTGCCGCAGCCGCTTCCGGAGACGGTCGCGCACGTCATCTCCCTCGACGCGGACGCGGCGCGGATCACCGGCCGTCCCGCCGAGAGCCCGCCGGCCGTAGCCACGGCGGAGAGCCTCGCCTACGTCATGTACACCTCCGGCTCCACCGGCCGGCCCAAGGGCGTCGCCATCCCCCACCGTGGAATCGTGAGGCTGGTTTGCGGTACGGACTACGTGGACCTCGGGTCCGGCGACCGGGTGGCGCAAATCGCCAACACGGCATTCGACGCCGCCACCTTCGAGATCTGGGGGGCGCTGTCGAGCGGCGCCGCGGTGAGCACCATAGACAAGGAGGTGGCCCTGTCGCCGCCGCTGCTGGCGGCGGAGATCGGCCGCCGGGGCGTGACCGCCGCCTTCCTCACCACGGCGCTCTTCAACCTGCTGGCGCGGGAGGAGGCGCCGGCGCTCGCCGCCGTGCGGCAGGTGCTCTTCGGCGGCGAGGCGGCCGACCCGGCGCGGGTGCGCGAGGTGCTCGCCGCGGCGTCGGCGCCGCGCCGCTCACGGTTGCTCCACGTCTACGGGCCGACCGAGAGCACCACCTACGCGACCTGGCAGCGGGTGACCGCGGTGCCCCCGGGCGCCACTACCGTGCCGATCGGCCTGGCGGTGGCCAACACCCGGATCCAGGTGCTCGACCGTGGTCTCGCGCCGTCGCCGATCGGCGTCCCCGGCCAGCTCTTCATCGGCGGCGACGGTCTCGCCCGCGGTTATCTCGCCCGGCCACGGCTCACTGCCGAGCGCTTCGTGCCCGAGGTGCGCGGCGCGATCCCGGGCGAGCGTCTCTACGCCACCGGCGACCTGGTGCGCCACGCCGCCGACGGCCCCCTGGAGTTCCTCGGCCGCATCGACCAGCAGGTGAAGATCCGCGGCTTCCGCATCGAGCCCGGCGAGGTGGAGGCGGCGCTCCACGAGCTGCCGGCGGTGGGCGAGGCGGCAGTGGTGGTGCGCCAGACGCCGGCGGGCGGGCCCTGCCTGGTGGCCTACGTGGCGGCGGCCGGCGGCGCCGAGGTGTCGGCGGCCGAGCTGCGCGGCCGGCTGCAGGGCCGGCTGCCGGAGTACATGGTGCCGGCGGCCTTCGTGGTGCTCGCCGCGCTGCCCCTGAACCCCAACGGCAAGGTCGACCGGCGGGCCCTGCCGGCGCCGCAATGGGCCGAGAGCGCGGGCTACGCGGCGCCGCACACCCCGGTGGAGGAGGTGCTGGCCGGCATCTGGAGCGAGGTGCTCGGAATCGAGCGGGTCGGGATCCACGACGGCTTCTTCGAGCTCGGCGGCCACTCGCTGCTCGCCACCCAGGTGAGCTCCCGCATCCGCACGGCGTTGCGGGTCGACGTGCCGCTGCGCCGCCTCTTCGAGGCCCCCACGGTGGCCGAGCTCGCCGCGGCGGTGGTGGCGCACGAGCCGGTGCCCGGCCAGGCCGAGAAGCTCGCGCGGCTGCTGCTGCGCGTCAAGGAGATGCCGGCCGGCGAGGCGCGCCGGCTGCTCGAGGGCGCGGGCGAGACGCTCGTAGACGGAGCGGCGGCTCGCGCGGCGCCGCCGATCCGGAAAGCGCCGCGGGACGGGGACCTGCCCCTCTCCTTCGCCCAGGAGCGGCTGTGGTTCCTCGACCAGCTCGAGCCTGGCAGCCCCTTCTACAACATCACCATGACGCTGCGCGTCGAGGGTCCGGTGCGCCTGGCGGTCATGGCGCGCTGCCTCGCGGAGGTGGGGCGCCGCCACGAGACCCTGCGCACCACTTTCGAGAACCGCGCCGGCCGCGCCGTGCAGGCGATCGCGCCGGCGATGGCCTTGCCGTTCCTGATGGTGGACCTGACGGCGCTCGACGCCGCCTGCCAGCAGGCCGAGGGCCGGCGCCAGCTCGTGGCGGAGATCCGGCGGCCATTCGACCTCACCACCGGCCCGCTGCTGCGCTGCGTGCTCTTCCGGCTCGCCGGCGAGCATCGGATCTCGATGACCATCCACCACATCGTCGCCGACGGCTGGTCGACGGGGGTGCTGATGCGCGAGATCGTCGAGCTCTACCGCGCCTTCTCGACGGGCGAGGCCCCGGCGCTGCCCGAGCTCTCGGTGCAATACGCCGACTTTGCCGCCTGGCAGCGGCGGTGGGTCAGCGGCGAGGTGCTCGACGCGCAGACGGCCTATTGGCGCCAGCGGCTCGCCGGGTTGTCGAGCCTCGAGCTGCCCACCGACCGGCCACGCCCGGCGGTGGAGACCTTCCGCGGCAAGGCGCGGCCGGTGGCCCTGAGCGCGCAGCTCACGGCGGAGCTCAAGGAGCTCGGCCTGCGCCACGGCGCGACGCTGTTCATGACGCTGCTCGCCGCGTTCCAGGCGCTGCTCGGCCGCTACAGCGGCCAGCGTGACGTGGCGGTCGGCTCGCCGATCGCCAACCGCGGCCGCACCGAGATCGAGGGCCTGATCGGTTTCTTCGCCAACACCCTGGTCCTGCGCACCGACCTCGGCGGCAATCCGACCTGGGCCGAGCTGCTCGACCGGGTGCGCGAGACCACCCTCGGTGCCTACGCCCACCAGGACCTGCCGTTCGAAAAGCTGGTCGAGGAGCTCCAGCCGACGCGCGACCTGAGCCGTAATCCGCTCTTCCAGGCCATGCTGGTGCTGCAGAACCACCCGCGTCCGCGCGAGACCTTCGCCGACCTGACGCTCGAGATGCTGCCGGTCGACACCGGCATCGCCAAGTTCGACCTGACGCTCTTCTGGATGGAGGAGGGTGGCCGGCTCGCGGGGCTGCTGGAGCACAATACCGACCTCTTCGACGACACCACGGCGCAGCGGACGTTCACGCATTACGTGGCCCTGCTCGAAAGCCTGCTCGCCGACGCCGCGGCGCGTCCCGAGTCGGCGCCGCTGCTCAGCGCCGGCCAGCGGCACCAGGTGCTGCGCGAGTGGAACGCCACGGAGAGCGCTGGCCTCGGCACGACCTGCGTCCACGCGTGGGTGGAGGAGCAGGTGCGCCGCACCCCCGACGCCGTCGCCGTGATCGACGGCGAGCGGCTGCTGAGCTACCGCGAGCTCAACGCCCGCGCCAACCAGCTTGCGCACGCGCTGGTGCGCCTGGGCACGGGCCCGGAGCGTCTGGTGGGCATCTGCGTGGAGCGCTCGATCGAGATGGTGCTGGGGCTGCTGGCGGTGCTCAAGGCCGGCGGCGCCGGCGTCGCCCTCGACCCGGCCTATCCCGAGCAGCGGCTCTCGTACGTCATCCGCGACGCCGGCCTCACCGTGCTCCTGGTGGACCGCCAGTTGCGCCGGCGCATGCCGTCCCACGCCGGCACCGACCTCTGTCTCGACGCGGACTGGCAGGCCTTCGCCGGCGAGAGCGCCGAGGACCCGCGGGTGCCCGTGAGTCTCGACAACCCGATCTACGCCATCTACACCTCGGGCTCCACCGGCGATCCCAAGGGCATCCTGGTGACGCACCGGGCCTTCGCCAACCTGCTGGGGTGGCAGCTCCAGCCGTCGCTGGCGGCGGCGGGTGCGCGCACGGTGCAGTTCGCCACCTTCGGTTTCTGCGTCAGCTTCCAGGAGATCTTCACCTCGTGGTGCTCGGGAGGCTCGCTGGTGATGGCGGGAGAGATGGTGCGCCGGGACGTCGCCCACCTGGCGCAGTTCCTGGAGGCGCGTCAGGTGGAGCGTCTGCACCTGCCGTTCGCGGCGCTCAAGCACCTGGCGGAGGCGTCGTCGGAGCACGACCGCCTGCCCACCCGGCTGCGCGAGGTGATCAGCGCCGGCGAGCAGCTCCAGGTGAGCCCGGCGGTGCGCCGGCTCTTCGAGCGTCTGGGGGGCTGTACGCTGCGCAACCAGTACGGGGCCTCGGAGACCCACGTGGTCAGCGACGCCGGCCTCACCGGCGCCGTCGACGCCTGGCCGTCGATCCCGCCGGTCGGCCGGCAGATCGCCAACGTCGTTATCTACCTCCTCGACCGCTTCCTCGAGCCGGTGCCGCACGGCGTGCCGGGGGCGCTCTACACCTCGGGCCGCTGCGACGCCCGGGGCTACCTGGGCGATCCGCGGATGACGGCCGAGAAGTTCCTGCCCGATCCCGTCAGCCCTCGTCCCGGCGCGCGGATGTACCGCACGGGCGACCTGGCGCGGCAGCACGGTGGGGGCGAGATCGAGTACCTGGGCCGCATCGACGCGCAGGTGAAGATCCGCGGCTTCCGGGTGGAGCTGGGGGAGGTCGAGACGGTGTTGGCGCGCGACGCGCGGGTGCGCGACGTGGCGGTGGTGGCCAAGGACGGGGCGGCCGGCAAGCAGCTCGTGGCCTACGTGGTGCTCGAGGATCGGGAGGGCGAGGAGGGCGAGACCCTGCGGGCGCTGCGCGGCCCGCTGAGGCAGGCGTTGCCCGAGCACATGGTGCCGGCGTTCTTCGTGCCGATGGCGTCGCTGCCCTTGAACGCGAACGGCAAGCTGGACCGTGAGGCCCTGCCGGTGCCCGAGGACCGTCCGGACCTGGGCAAGGCCTACGTGGCGCCGCGCACGCCGGTGGAGGAGGTGCTGGCGGGCATCTGGGGCGAGGTGCTGGGGCTCGAGCGCATCGGGGTCGACGACGGCTTCTTCGAGCTCGGGGGCCATTCGCTGCTGGCCACCCAGGTGATCGCCCAGGTGCGCTCGACGCTGCGGGTCGACCTGCCGCTGCGCCGCCTGTTCGAAGCCTCCACCCTCGGCGAGCTGGCCGCGGCGGTGACGGCCCACGAGCCCCGCCTCGGCCAGGCCGAGAAGCTGGCGCGGCTGCTGCTGCGCGTCAAGAGCATGTCGACCGACGAAACCCGCGAGCTGCTGACCACGGAGAGGACGACGTAGCGAGGGACGATGAGCACCCCGGCACAGCTTTCGCGCCGTGACCTCGACAGCTTGATCCAGCGGCTGAGGAAAGCGCCGGAGGGGCGGCACGCCGTTCGCGAGCCGATTCCGCGCCGGGCCGAGGCGGGGCCGGCGCCGCTTTCGCTCGCCCAGCAGCGCCTGTGGCTCCTCGAGCAGCTCCAGCCGGGCTCGCCGGTCTACAACCTGCCGGGCCGCCTGCGGCTGCGCGGCCCGCTCGCGGTGCCGGCGCTGGCGGCGAGCCTGGGCGAGATCCTTCGCCGGCACGACACGCTGCGCAGCCGCTTCGGCGTCCGCGACGGCGAGCCCGTGCAGACGGCCGCGTCCCCGGCCGCTTCGCTGCCGGTGGTCGACCTCGCGGGCGTCGAGGACGGCGCGGCGGCGCGGCTGGAGAAGCTCGAGGCGGGGCGTCCCTTCGACCTCGCGCGCGGGCCGATGATGCGGGCGGTGCTGTTGCGGCTCGCCGCCGACGAGCATTTGCTGCTCCTGACCCTGCACCACGCCGCCGCCGACGGCTGGTCGCTCGAGATCCTGCTCCGCGAGCTCATGGACCTCTACGCGGCCACCGCGGCCGGGCGTCCGTCGCCGTTGCCCGAGCTGCCGATCGCCTACTCCGACTTCGCCGCCTGGCAGCGCGGGCGGCTCGACGGCAGGGCGCGTGAGCAGCAGCTCGGCTACTGGCGCGAGCAGCTTCGTGGCGTATCCGTCCTGGAGCTGCCCACGGACAGGCCGCGGCCGCCGGTGCGCGCTCAGCGCGGCGCCGTCGCGGAGGGCCTGGTGGCGCCGCCTGCGGTGACGGAGGCGCTCACGGCGCTCGCCAGGCGTCAAGGCGCCACCCTCTTCATGGCGCTGCTGGCCGCCTTCCAGGTGCTGCTGTCGCGATACGCCGGCCAGGACGACGTGGCCGTGGCCTCGCCGACCGCGGGCCGCGAGCGGCCGGAGCTGGAAGGTCTGGTGGGCTTCTTCGTCAACACGCTGGTGCTGCGCGGCGACCTGTCGGGAGACCCGACCGTCGCCGAGCTCCTGGAACGCGCCCGTGAGGTCGTCCTGGCGGCCCACCAGTACCAGGACCTGCCCTTCGATGTGCTCGTCGAGGAGCTCGCGCCCGAACGTCGTCTCGACGCCACGCCGCTCGTCCAGGTAGCGCTCTCGTTCGCCGAAGCGCCGCTCGCGTCACGCCGCGCGGCAGGGCTCGAGGCGATCCCGCGGGCGGTGCGCAACGGCACCGCCAAGTTCGACCTCACGCTCTTCCTCACGCGTACCGAGGCGGGCCTCGAGGCCGAGCTCGAGTACGACCGCGACCTCTTCGCGGCCGGGACCGCCGAGCGCCTGCTGGAGCACTTCGCCGTGCTCCTCGAGGGCGTGGTCGCCGATCCGCAGCGCCGCTTGTCGCGGCTTCCCCTGCTCTCGGCGGCGGAGCGCCGGCTGCTGCTCGAGACGTGGAACGCCACCGCCGAGCCGTTGCCGCAGGACCGCGTCCACGATCTCGTGGCGGCGCGGGCCGCCGCGGCGCCCGACGCCGCGGCGTTGGTCGCCGAAGGCGCGGTCGTGAGCTACGGCGAGCTGGTGCGTGGCGCCCGCGAGCTGGCGCGGGCGTTGCGGGCCCGGGGCGTGGGTCCCGAGACGGCGGTCGCCGTCGTCATGGAGCGCTCGCCGGAGATGATCGAGGCGCAGCTCGCCGTGCTCATGGCGGGCGGCGCCTACGTGGCCCTCGACCCGGCATCGCCGGCCGAGCGCGTGGCCTTCCAGCTCGCCGACTCCGGAGCGGCGGTGGTGCTGAACCGGGAGCGCCTGCGCGCCGGCCTGGGCGAAACGGCCGGCGAGCCGGGAGCTCGCGAGAGGGCGGAACCGGGCAGCGAGAACCTCGCCTACGTGATCTACACCTCGGGCTCCACCGGCCGGCCCAAGGGCACCGAGCTGCGCCACGCCGGCCTCGCCAACCTGGTGGCCTGGTACCTGCGCGAGCACGCGGCCACGGCGGCCGACCGGCTGAGCCTGATCGCCGGTCCCGGCTTCGATGCGTCGGTCTTCGAGATCTGGCCTGGCCTGTGCGCCGGAGCGTCCCTCTACGTGCCGCCTGCCGAGGTCATGGCCGAGCCCCGAAGGCTGCTCGGCTGGGTGGCGGCGCGCGGGATCACCCTGTCATTCATGCCGACGCCGCTGGCCGAGGCGGTGCTGGCCGAGCCGGCTCCGGAGCACCTGGCCCTGCGGGCGTTGCTCACCGGCGGCGACCGATTGCACCGGGCGCCGGACCCGTCGGCGCCGTTCCGTTTCGTCGATCATTACGGTCCTACGGAGAACACGGTCGTCACGACCTTCTCTCCGGTGGCCGCGGAAGCCGGAGCGGGATCGCCGTCCATCGGCCGGCCCATCGCCAACCATCGCGTCTACCTGCTCGACGAGCGGCTACGGCCGGTACCGCGCGGCGTTCCCGGCCAGCTCTTCGCGGCCGGCGTCGGGCTGGCCCGCGGCTATCTGCGGCGGCCGAGGCTGACCGCCGAGAGGTTCATTCCGGATCCCTTCGGCGTCGATCCCGGCTCGCGCCTCTACGCCACCGGCGACCGAGCGCGGTACCTGGCGGACGGCGCGATCGGCTTCCTGGGGCGGTTCGACCACCAAGTCAAGGTCCGCGGCTTCCGCGTCGAGCCGGGCGAGATCGAAGCGGCGCTTCTCGCCCATCCGGCGGTTGCGGAGGCGGTCGTCGTGGCGGTGACGGCGGTGGCCCGAGCTCCGGCGCGGCTGGCGGCGTTTTGGGTCCGCGGCGAGCGTGACGTCGCCGCCGACGAGCTGCGCGACTTCCTGCGCCGGCGGCTTCCGGACTACATGGTCCCCTCGACCTGGGTGGCGCTGGAGGCGCTGCCGCTGCTGGCCACCGGCAAGGTGGATCGCGCGGCGCTGGGCCGGCGGGCGCTGAAGGGCCACGGGCTGCCGTCTCCCGCCGGTGCCCCCCGCGCCGGCCTCGAGCGCAAGCTCGCGGCGATCTGGCAGGAGGCGCTCGGGGTCGAGAGCGTGTCCGTCCACGACAACTTCTTCGACCTCGGGGCGCACTCGCTGCTGCTGCCCCGGGTGGCCGACCGGATCCGCGCCGAGCTCGGCGTCGACCTCGCCGTCACCGAGCTCTTCCGTTACCCCACGGTCGCCGCCCTCGGCGAGCGCCTGCGGCCCGCCGCGGCGGCCGAGCCCGCTCCCGCCGAGCTTGCCGCGCCGCGTCTCCCCGAGATCGCCGTCGTCGGCATGGCGGGGCGGTTCCCCGGCGCCGGCGACCCCGACGAGCTGTGGCGCAACCTGTGCGGCGGCGTCGAATCGATCTCGTTCTTTGCCGACGACGAGCTGCTGGCCGCCGGCGTCAGCGAGCAGGAGCTCGCGCAACCCGGCTACGTGCGCGCCGCCGGCGTTCTCGACGGCGCGGACCTCTTCGACGCGGCCTTCTTCGACGTGCCGCCGAGCGAGGCGGCGCGTCTCGATCCCCAGCAGCGCCTTTTCCTGGAGTGCGCCTGGGAGGCGCTGGAGCGCGCCGGCTACGGCCACGAGGGCTACCGCGGCGAGGTCGGCGTCTTCGCCGGCGCCAGCTTCAGCACCTATCTGCTGCATCTGCATTCCCGGGCCGCGGGCGGCTCGGTGGTCTCCGCGGTGCAGATCCTCGCCGCCAACGACAAGGACTTCCTCGCCACCCGGACCTCGTACAAGCTGAACCTGAAAGGGCCCAGCCTGGCCGTCCAGACCGCCTGCTCGACGTCGCTGGTGGCGGTGCACGTGGCCTGTCAGAGCCTGCTCGCCGGAGACTGCGACATGGCTCTGGCGGGCGGCGTCTCGGTCACCGTGCCGCTGAAGAGCGGCTACCTCTACCAGGAGGACGGCATCCTCTCACCCGACGGCCATTGCCGCGCCTTCGACGCCGCGGCCCGCGGCACCGTGGCCGGCAACGGCGTCGGGGTCGTGGTGCTCAAGCCCCTGGAGCGGGCGCTCGCCGACGGCGATCCGGTGCTGGCGGTGATCAAGGGGTCGGCGGTCAACAACGACGGCTCGGTCAAGGTGGGCTACACGGCTCCCGGCGTCGAGGGTCAGGTCGACGTGCTGCGCAAGGCGTGGCGCAAGGCCGGCGCCGATCCGGCGACGGCGGGCTACGTCGAGGCCCACGGCACCGGCACCCGGCTCGGCGATCCGATCGAGATCGCGGCCCTGCGCCAGGCGTTCGAGGCCGCCCCCGCCGGCCGCTGCGCCGTCGGCTCGGTGAAGACCAACCTCGGCCACCTCGACGCCGCCGCCGGCGTCGCCGGGATGATCAAGACGGTGCTCGCCCTGGTCCATCGCCGGATCCCGCCCAGCCTGCACTTCAGCGAGCCCAACCCCGAGATCGAGCCGGCGGCGAGCCCGTTCTACGTCAACACGGCGCTCGCCGAGTGGCCGGCTTCCGAGGGCACGCCGCGGCGCGCCGGCGTGAGCTCGTTCGGCATCGGCGGCACCAACGCCCACGTCGTGCTGGAGGAAGCGCCGGCGATCGCCGAGGAGCCCGAGGCCGGACCGTCGCTCCATCTCTTCGTGCTCTCGGCGCGCACGGCGACGGCCCTCGACGCGGCGTCCGTCCGTCTCGCGGAGCACCTGCGGCGCCACCGCGGCCTGCGCCCGGCGGACGTGGCCTACACCCTGCAGGTCGGCCGCCAGCCTTTCGAGCACCGGCGGCTCGCCGTCGCCCGCGACCTCGAAGAGGCGGCCGAGCGGCTCGCGGCCGGGGGCCGCGTCGCCGGCGACGTCACGCCGTCGCTGGTCTTCCTTTTCCCCGGCCAGGGCGCCCAGACGATCGGCATGGGCCGGGAGCTCTACCGCGAAGAGCCGGTGTTCCGCCGCGAGGTGGACCGCGCGGCCGAGCTGC
Organism: Thermoanaerobaculia bacterium; assembly: GCA_036397835.1. Taxonomy (GTDB): domain Bacteria; phylum Acidobacteriota; class Thermoanaerobaculia; order Multivoradales; family J023; genus DASWIG01. The sequence continues at coordinate 6,136 of DASWIG010000731.1, read as the reverse complement.
TCGAGCCGCGGCTGGGGCTCGACCTGCGACGCGTGCTGTTCCCGGCGGACGCGGCGGCCGGCCAGCGGCTGCGGCGCACCGAGATCACGCAGCCCGCGCTCTTCGTGGTCGAGCACGCCCTGGCGCGCACGTGGATGGAGCGCGTCGGACCTCCCGAGGCGATGATCGGTCACAGCCTCGGCGAGATCGCGGCGGCCTGCGTCGCGGAGGTCTTCTCGCTCGAGGACGCCCTGGCGTTGGTCGCCGAGCGCGGCAAGCTGATGGCCGCCCTGCCGCGCGGCGCCATGGTCTCGGTGCCCAGGCCCGAGAGCGAGGTGACGCCGCTCCTCGGAGAGGAGCTGTCGCTGGCGGCGGTCAACGCCGCGGACCGCGTCGTCGTCTCGGGTCCGCCGGCCGCCGTCGACGGCCTGGTGAGGCGCCTGCGGGCGGAAGGCGTCGAGTTCCGCCGGCTCGCCACCTCCCACGCCTTCCACTCGGCGATGATGGAGCCGGTCCTGGCGCCGCTGGGCGACTTCCTGGGTCGGCTCGAGCTGCGCGCGCCGCGGATTCCCTTCGTCTCCAACCTCACCGGCGCCTGGATCGAGCCGGAGGCGGCGCGGGATCCGGGCTACTGGGTGCGTCACGTCCGGGAGACGGTGCGTTTCGCCGAAGGTATCCGGCTCCTGGTGGAGGATCCGGCGGCGGTCTTCGTAGAAGCGGGTCCGGGGCGCGCCCTGAGCACCCTGGCGCGCCGTGCCGCCAGGGAGCGGGGAGCGCCGTCGCCCCTGGCGCTCTGCTCTCTGCCGCCGGCCGAGCAGGGCGGCTCGGAGCTCGAGCACTGGCTCACCGGCGTCGGCCGGCTCTGGCAGGCCGGCTACGCCGTGGACTGGCGAGGTTTTTCCCGCGGTCTTCGGCGCCGGCGAGTCGTGCTGCCCACCTACCCGTTCGAGCGCCGCCGGTACTGGCTCGACGCGCCGGCGAGGGCGGACGAGGCGGCGCTACCGCCCCCCGCGCCACGCGGCGGCGACACGGCGCGCGCCGGCGTCGAGGACGCGGTGGCCCGGTGCTGGCGGGAGCTCCTAGGCGTCCAGGAGGTGCACCTCGACGACGATTTCTTCGAGCTCGGCGGCGATTCGCTGACGGCAGTCGAGCTGTTGTCGCGGCTGCGCCGCGTCTTTCCCGGCGAGGTGACGCTGCGCGGCTTCTTCACGGCGCCGACCGTGCGGGGCCTCGCGGCGCTCCTGGGCGGCGATCGCGAGCCTCCGGAGACGACGGCGGGCGAACCCGGTGCGGCGCCGCTCTCGTTCGCGCAGCGGCGGCTGTGGTTCCTCGCCCAGCTCGATCCCGCGAGCGCGGCCTACCACCTGCCCTCGGCGCTGCGCCTGCGCGGCCGCCTCGACGCCGCGACCCTCGAGCGCAGCCTGCGGGCGGTCGTGCGGCGCCACGAGGCGCTGCGCACCACGTTCACCGGCCGCGGCGGCGAGGCGGTGCAGGAGATCCACGACGACCTCTTTCCGCCGCTGGCGATCGTCGACCTGCGGCGCCTGGAGCCGGCGGCGCGCCGCCGGGCCGGCGAGGCCCTGGCGGCGACTCTGGCGCGCCGGCCTTTCGACCTGGGCCGCGGCCCGCTGTTGCGCGCCGCGTTGCTGCGCCACGCCCGCGACGAGCACGTGCTGGTCTTCGTGATGCACCACATCGTGTCGGACGGCTGGTCGACTGGGGTGCTCGTGCGCGAGCTTTCGACCCTCTACGCGTCCGGCGGCGACGCCCGGCTGCCCGCCCTGCCGATCCAGTACGCCGAGCACGCGCGCCGGCAGCGGGAGCAGATGGCCGGCGGCGTCCTCGAGGAGCAGCTCGCTTACTGGCGCCGGCAGCTCGCCGGCGTCGAGACGCTGCGGCTGCCCACCGACCGCCCGCGTCCGCCGGTGCGCGCGGCGCGCGGCGCCCGGCTCGAAGCGAAGCTGCCCGCCGAGCTGGCGCGGCCGCTGGGCGAGCTGGGCCACGAGCACGGGGCGACGCTGTTCATGGTCCTCCTGGCCGCCTTCCAGGCCCTGCTCGGACGCCACGCCGGGCAGCGCGACGTCACCGTCGGGGCGCCGATCGCCAACCGCACCCGCGACGAGGTCCGGGAGCTGATCGGCTTCTTCGTCAACACCCTGGCGCTGCGCGGCGACCTCGCCGGCGATCCGAGCTTTCGCGAGCTGCTGGCGCGGACGCGGCGGACGGCGCTCGACGCCTACGCCCACCAGGAGGCGCCCTTCGAAAAGGTGGTCGAAGAGCTGGCGAGCGAGCGCGACCTCAGCCGTACGCCCCTCTTCCAGGCGATGCTGGTGCTGCAGAACGAGCAGGCGCCGCCGCGGCTGCCCGGCCTCGAGTGCGAGCTGCTGCCGCTGTCGACCGGCGCCGCGACGTTCGACGTGCACCTGGCGCTCACGCCGGCGTCCGGCGGCCTCGAGGCGGCGCTCGAGTACGACCGCGATCTCTTCGACGCGGCGACGATGGCGCGGTTCTGGCGCCACGGGACGATCCTCCTCGCCGGCGCCGCGGCCGATCCCGGGCTGCGCCTCTCCGAGCTGCCGTTGCTGGCGGCGGCCGAGCGCTACCAGCTCGTGGAGGAGTGGAACGACACCGTCGCCGGCTCGCCGCCGGCCTGCCTGCACCAGGCCTTCGAGGCGCAGGTGGACCGGACGCCGGAGGCGGTCGCCGCCGTCTTCGCGGACGCGGCGCTGAGCTACCGCGGGCTCGACGCGGCGGCGAATCGACTGGCCCGCCACCTCGCCGCCCTCGGGGTGCGGCCGGAGGACCGGGTGGGCGTCTCCATGGAGCGCTCGCTCGATCTCGTCGTCGCGCTGTTCGCGGTCGTCAAGGCGGGCGCCGCCTACGTGCCGCTCGATCCCTCGTACCCGGCGCAGCGCCTGGCTTTCATGGTGGACGACCTGGCGCCCGGCCGGACGCCGGTCGTGTTGACGCGCGGCGGGCTCGGCGCCGAGGGAGCGCGGGTGGTGGACGTCGAGGCCGAGCGCGCGGCGGTCGCCGCGCGCCCGGCAACGCGACCGCCGGCGGCGGTGGGGCTCGATCACGCCGCCTACGTCATCTACACGTCGGGCTCGACGGGGCGGCCCAAGGGCGTGGTCAACACCCACCGCGGCATCTCGAACCGCCTGCTGTGGATGCAGGAAGCCTTCGGCCTGACGCCGGAGGACCGGGTGCTGCAGAAGACGCCGTTTTCCTTCGACGTCTCGGTGTGGGAGCTCTTCTGGCCGCCGGCGGTGGGAGCGCGTCTGGTCCTGGCGCGTCCCGACGGCCACCGCGACCCCGCTTACCTGGTGCGGACGATCCGCGGTGCCGGCGTGACGACGCTGCACTTCGTGCCGTCGATGCTGCAGGCCTTCGTCGAGGAGCCCGGGGTGGAGCGTCTTCCGACGCTGGCGCGGGTGATCGCGAGCGGCGAGGCCCTGCCGCCGGGGCTGGTGGCGCGCTTCCACGCCCGGGTGGACGCCGAGCTGCACAATCTCTACGGTCCCACCGAGGCGGCGGTAGACGTCACCTGGTGGCCGTGCGCCGCCGCGCCGCGCCGGGTGCCGATCGGCAGGCCGATCGCCAATACCCGCGTCCACGTGCTGGACCGCCGGCTGCGGCCGGTGCCGGTCGGCGTCGCCGGCGAGCTCCACCTCGCGGGGGTCCAGCTCGCGCGGGGCTACCTCGGCCGCCCGGCGCTGACCGCGGAGCGCTTCGTCCCCGATCCCTTCTCCCCGGGGCGACTGTACAAGACGGGGGACCTGACGCGACGGTGGCCCACGGGGGAGGTGGAGTACCTGGGGCGGATCGACTTCCAGGTCAAGCTGCGGGGCTTCCGCGTCGAGCTCGGGGAGATCGAAGCGGCCCTGGCGGCGCATCCGGCGGTGCAGGAAGCGGCGGTCGTGGCGTCGGCGGACGGCACGCCGCGCCTGGTGGCCTATGTGACGGGCGGCGCCGACGCCGCGATGCTCGAGGCGCACCTGCGCTCGCGGTTGCCGGGGCACATGGTGCCCTCGGCCTTCGTCGCGCTCGACGCGTTGCCGCGGACGCCTTCCGGCAAGGTGGATCGCCGGGCGCTGCCGGCGCCGCGGTGGGAGACGGCGCCGTACGCCGCGCCGCGCACGCCCACCGAGGAGATCCTGGCGGCGATCTGGAGCGAGCTCCTGGGGGTGGAGCGCGTCGGCGCGCGCGACGACTTCTTCGCCCTCGGCGGCCACTCGTTGCTCGCCACCCGGCTGGTCTCCCGGGTGCGCGAGCGCTTCGGTAAAGAAGTGCCCGTGCGGCGCCTCTTCGAGACGCCGACGGTGGCGGGCTTCGCGCCGGCGGTGGAGGAGGGAGGGCCCTGCGCCGCGCCGCCCCTGGCGCGCCGCCCTCGCGACGGCGCCAGGCCGCCGGCCTCGTTCGCCCAGGAGCGCCTGTGGCTCCTCGAGCAGCTCCATCCCGGCGGCGCCGCGTACCACGTCCCGGCCGCCGTGCGCCTGTCCGGCGAGCTCGACGTCGCGGCCCTGGCGGCGAGCCTGCGAGAGATCGTGCGCCGGCACGAATCGCTGCGCACCGGCTTCGAGGCCGTGGACGGACGCCCCGTGCAGGCCGTCGCGCCGCGCCTCGAGATCACCCTGCCGGTCGTCGATCTTTCGGGGCTCGGATCCGCGGCCCGCGCCGACGTTGCCGCCCGCGTGCTGGCCGCGGAGCGCCGGCGTCCGTTCGAGCTCGCGACGCCGCCGCTGCTGCGCGCCCTCGTCCTGCGCACGTCCGGCCGCGCGCACGTGCTCTCGCTGGTGACGCACCACGTGGTGGCGGACGGCTGGTCCATGGGCGTGCTGCTCCACGAGCTGACGACGCTTTTCGGCGGCGGAACCCTGCCCGAGCTGCCCCTCCAATACGTCGACTACGCGGTGTGGCAGCGCGCCTGGCTCGCCGGCGACGAGCTCGAGCGCCAGCTCGCCTACTGGCGCGCCCGTCTCGCCGTCTCGCCGGCGCTCCTCGAGCTGCCGGCCGACCGGCCGCGGCCGGCGCTGCCGAGCGCTCGCGGCGCCACTCTGCCTTTCACCGTGCCGGCGGCGCTCGCCGCCGACCTCGACGGTCTCGCACGCCGACGCGGCGCCACGCCGTTCATGGTCCTGCTGGCGACGTTCCAGGTCGTGCTCGCCCGCCATACGGGCCGGCGCGACCTGGTGGTGGGCTCGCCGATCGCGGGCCGCAACCGGCGCGAGATCGAAGGGCTGATCGGCTTTTTCGTCAACACCCTGGCGCTGCGCGCCGACCTCGGCGGCGCGCCCACGTTCGCCGAGCTCCTCGACCGGGTGCGCGAGACCACCCTCGGGGCCTACGCGCACCAGGACCTCCCGTTCGAGAAGCTGGTGGAGGAGCTACGGCCCGAGCGCAGCCTCGACCATTCGCCGCTCTTCCAGGTCGCGTTCGCGCTGCAGAACGCCCTCCCCGCCACCCTCGAGCTTCCGGGCCTCGACGCCGAGCTGCTCCCCGCCGCCGGCGAGGTCGACGTCAAGTTCGACCTCACGGTGACCCTCTCCGAGAGCCGCGGCGCCCTCGCGGGCCTGATCGAGTACCGCGCCGGCCTCTTCGACGCGACCCGTGTCGAGCGCCTGGCCCGGCACTTTCTGAACGCGCTGAGCGACGTCGCCGGCGATCCCGAGAGACTATCGGCGCGCGTGGCGCTCCTGAGCCCGGGCGAGCGCCACCAGCTCCAGGTGGAGGAGAGCGGCGTGGCCACCGCCTATCCGCGCTCGCGCACCCTGCCCGAGCTCTTCGCCGAGCGCGCCGCGGACGCTCCCGACGCCGTGGCCCTGCGCGACGCCGGCGGCGTGATGACCTACGGCGAGCTCGCCCGGCGCGCCGGACGCCTGGCCCGGGGGCTGCGGGGTCTCGGCGTCGGACCGGAGACGGCGGTCGGGCTGTGCATGGAGCGGACGCCGCGGATGGTGGTGGCGGCCCTCGCGGTGCTCGAAGCGGGCGGGCTCTACCTGCCCCTCGATCCCGACCACCCGCCGGAGCGGCTGGCCTTCATGCTCGACGACGCCGGCGCGCCCGTGGTGCTCGTCGACGCCGCCTCGCGCCCGCTGCTGCCGGCAACGACGAGCGCCCGTCTCGTCGGGATCGAAGACCCGCTACCGGAAGGCTC
>DASWIG010000730.1:0-8100 GCA_036397835.1 Thermoanaerobaculia bacterium | reverse complement strand
GCGTTGGAGCGAGCCGTGGAGGCCGAGGCCCTTGCGGGGCGCGACCTCGAAGAGGCCAAGGGCCGCCTGGCGATGGAGCAGGCAGCGATCGAGCAGCTCGAGGGACAAGCCAAGGGGGACAAGCAGACGGACCTGCTGGCGGCCCTGCCGCCGCCGCGCGACTACTGCAACGTGCCCATGAAGCTCGCGCGCGAGCGCGGTTGTCCGCTTGCGGCAACGCGACCAGCGGACCTGGCCGAGCGCCGTAGCGAGCGCAGCGCAGCCGAGGAGCTCAACGTGCAGCGGGATCTCGTGCGCGCCCTCAAGGCGAACGTGGAGCAGAAGAGGACCGCGCAGGAGGCGGCGAGGACGGCGACCCGGGAAGCACGACGTTCTTACCTGGCTGCGGCCACCGCGTTCGATGAGGAGCGAGGCCCCCTGCTGGATGAACAGGCCCGGCTCGGGCAGGCCCAGCGGCTCGTGGACGACGCCGAGGACGCCTGGACGCAATCGACTCAGCAAGCCGAGGCGGTCCGAACGCTGGGAGCCGACATCGAGGCGTCCTACGCCCGTCAGGAGGATCTCCGGCGGTCCGGGCGCCAGGCGCTTGGGAGGTTCTCCGCGACATTCGACTACGTCCTTCGCGCCTTGCTCGGCGACGAGGTCGAGGGCCGCGTCGACACGTCAGGGCGTGCCCTCGCGTTGTTGGTGGAGCACCGCGGAGAGCGGGACAGCGCCGCCCTCGCCACGGTGAAGCTGCTCGCGTTCGACCTGGCGGCGATAACGGACAGCGTCCAGGGCCGCGGCTGCTTCCCGCGCTTCCTGCTTCATGACGGCCCGCGCGAGGCCGACATGGCGGCCGACATCTACGAGCGGCTGTTCCTCTACGCCCGGCGCCTCGAGGAGTGCTTCAGCGGCGAGCCTGGCTTCCAGTACATCGTGACCACGACGACGACGCCACCGACCGACTTCCTGCGCGAACCCTGGCTCCGGCTGCGGCTCGCCGGCGCCCCTGCCGAGGAGCGGCTGCTGAGGATGGACCTGTGAACGACCCGACGATGCCACCCGGAGGCCTGAGACGATGAGCACGATCGGCAACACCTTCCGCACCGGCGAGCCCGGCCTGGCCGAGCTGCCAAACCAGGTGCATACGGGCGATCTCCAGCTCCCCGACTTCCAGCGTGGGTGCGTCTGGGACGACGACCATAATCCGGTCCCTGATCGCCAGCATCTCGCTCTCCTACCGATCGGATCGGTGTGATGCTCCTGGAGACCGGCGGCGATGGTGCGCGCTTCAAGCCTCGGGTTCTGGCCCGTCGAGGTCCTCCAGGACGAACGCGTCGAGCGGCGCGAATCCGTAAGGCTCCGAGTCCGTGAGCAGCGCGCTCGAATAGGTGAGCAGCGGCCCATCGCCGGACGACGGCGGATTGACGCCGACCCAGAGGAGGTGGACGAAGTCCGGGTCGGGCGCCCCGAAGGAGGGAAGAAGACGAAGAGAATGTCGCTCTCGGCGTCGAATCCGCCCATGTCGAAGGAGGCGGCCGAGTCTTCGTCGAGCGAGATCAGCGGCTCAGGGTCGGCACCGGAAGGTCGTTGACCGGGTTGACGAGGATCGAGGTGGTCGCCGTGTCGGCCGAGTCCTCGGTGCCGTCGTTCACCCGATAGGTGAGGACCAGGTAGTCCAGGCCGAAAGCGTTGGGCAGCGGCGTGAACGAGAGCTGCCGGTCGGCGATCACGCTGCCCACCTCCACCGGGTTCCCGAGGCTGTCGACGAGCACGAAGTCGGGGTGATCCACGAAGAGCGCCGTGACCACGGCCGAGAGCGAATTGTGTGGGGATCCGAGCCGGGGAGCTCGAAGTCGAGGGTCTCGTCCTCGCTCATCACGAGGTCTTGGTCGGGACCGGCGACCGGGGGCTGGTTGGCGAGAGCAGAGCCGGCGGCGCCGGTCAGCACGGCCATGAGCAGGAGAAAGCACGGCCATGCGCAGGAGAAGATGGCGGAGAGCTGGGTGCGGGCTACCTGCCGGGCGCGATGAGCGTCGCCCGTCGCCTCGAAGACCAGGGGCTACCTGGGAACCTCTGGCCCGGAGAGTGGACGCTGGAGATCCGCGAGAGCGGGGGCGCGACTTGGAGCGCCGTCTTCACGATCCGGGCGGGCGAAACGGTCGACGTCGTTCTGACGCGTTGAGACGTGGTATCCTGGCGGCATGAGCTCGACAACGCTTCTCGACCAAGCCAAACAGCGCCTCGAAACGCTGTCTCTCGAGCGTCTTAGAGTCGCGGACGACTTCCTCTCTTACCTGGCGGACCGCGAGTCCGAGCAAGCCACCGCGGAATTGCTGGCGATTCCTGGCTTTCTCGAAGACCTGAGACGGGCCGAGGCGGCCGTTTCTTCCGGGAGACTGACACCGGTCGAAGAGTTGCGCAGGAAGCCATGAAGTATGGCGTCGCCCTGGCCGAGGAGTAGCGCCGGAAGCCCCGATGTACAGAGTCGTCCTGGCCGAGCCGGCCCGTCGATTCTATGAGAACGCGGAGGCCAGCCTTCAGCGCAAGCTGGATCGCTGTTTTGACGTCCTTGCTCAGACTCCCCGGCGCCATCCGAACGTCAAGCCGTTGACCGGCAAACTGAAGGGGTACTACCGGTTTCGGATCGGCGACTACAGGGTGATCTACCGCGTCGACGACGACGGTCGACTGGTGATCGTGGCCCTGATCACTCACAGGAGCAAGGCGTACGACTGACTCGCGGGCGGAATCGGCTTCGGCGCTATGCTCAGCCGAAGGAGGAGAAGACCATGAGTCGCGATCTCGACACACGTTCACCGAACCGACGTGCAACAGCCTGGCGCGGCGCCGCCCTGGTGCTCTTCCTGGCGCTCTTGCTGGCCCTCGCCGGGTCGTCGCTCGGCCCGGCGGTCGCGTCCGATTCCGAGGAGGCGGCGAGCATGCCCAGGCCGAGGAAGAACAGGGCCAGCGGAATTCCCACGCGCTCCAGCGCGCGGCTGAAGAGCACGCTGGTGCCGATTAGCAGCCCGAAGGTGCCGAGCAGAAGCGCGGTTTGGAGGAATTCGCTCATGGCCGGCTGCCCGTCGTCTGCCGCTTCGGAGCGGGATTTCGCGGATCGTGCGGAATCTACATCATTCCGGCGGTCTCGAGGTGACGTGCAAACCGGCGATCAGGAAGCCGCCCGCCGCCCCCAACCAGGAGACGGTGCGATAGTCTCGGCGCGGGCCAACGCAGACCCATGAGGAATCGCCAGTGACGATCTATTTCGACGACATCGAGGTGGGCGACCGCAGCGAGACCGGCGGCTACACCTTCACCCGCGAGGAGATCCTCGAGTTCGGCCGACGCTTCGACCCGCAGCCCTTCCACGTCGACGAGGACGCGGCGGGACGCTCGCCCTACGGCGGCCTCATCGCCAGCGGCTGGCACACGGTGTCGGCCTGCATGGGCTTGGTCGTGCGCTCGATGCTGGGCGCCCGGTCGGGCTCGCTCGGCTCGCCGGGGGCCGACGAGATCCGCTGGCTCAGGCCGGTGCGGCCGGGCGACACGCTGACCGTGGCCACCGAGGTGATCGAGAAGCGGCCGTCGGTCTCGAAGCCCGACCGTGGCCTCGTCAAGCTGCGCTGGACGGCGCGCAACCAGGACGGCGAGGACGTGATGACGATGATCGGCCTCGGCATCTTCCGCCGCCGCGACGGCACGGCGTGACGACCGTCTCCGCCGTCGTGCCGACCCGCGACCGCGCCCACATGGTGGGCCGCGCCATCGCCTCCGTCCTCGCCCAGACGCGGCCGCCCGACGAGCTCATCGTCATTGACGACGGCTCGGCCGACGCGACGGCCGGCGTCGTCCGCGGCTTTCCGGGCGTCGTCTACGAGCGCACGGCGCCGCGCGGCGTGAGCGCCGCCCGCAACCACGGCATCCGCTGCGCGTCCGGAGAGTGGCTCGCTTTCCTCGACTCGGACGACGAGTGGCGCCCCGAGAAGCTCGCCGCGCAGCTCGAAGCGTTGGCCGCGGCGCCGGAGCTGCGCGTCTGCCATACCGACGAGGTCTGGATCCGGGACGGCCGCCGCGTCAATCCGCGCCGGCGTCACGCCAAGCGCGGCGGCTGGATCTTCCGCTGCTGCCTGCCGCTGTGCGCGATGTCGCCGTCGTCGGTGGTGATCCACCGCTCGGTCTTCGAGCGGGTGGGCCTCTTCGACGAGGAGTTGCCGGCGTGCGAGGACTACGACCTGTGGTTGCGCGTGTGCGCCGTCTACCCGGTGCTCTACGTCGACCGCCGGCTGGTGGTCAAGCACGGCGGCCACGCCGACCAGCTCTCGCGCACGGTCGAGGCCCTCGACCGCTACCGCATCCGGGCGCTCGAGAAGATCCTGGCGTCGGACGTCCTCGGGCCGGAGGACCGGCGGGCCGCGGAGGCGACGCTGGCGGAGAAGGCGGCGATCTACGCCAAGGGGGCGTTGAAGCGGGCGAGAGGAGAGGAGGCGGCAGAGATCCGCGACCGGCTCGGAAGGCTCTGAACGCTCCCAGCATCGCCTTGTCATGGCGCCATCACTCCTGGTATAATCCCGCAGGAGGTTCCCATGGCGTCTTTCACACCCGCCGCGAGGTTGCTCGGCTGCACGCTTGCGGCCCTGCTGTCGGGCGCGGCGGCCGTGTGGGCCGGCGTCAACGCCTGGACCACGAACGGCCCTTATCTGACCGTCGCCAACGACCTGGCGATCCATCCCCACGACCCGTCGACGCTTTACGCCGCCACTGGCGAGGGGATCGGGGTCAGCACCGACGCCGGCGCCGCCTGGCGCGACGCGGGGGCCCTCGGCGCGCCGGCGTTCGCGGTGGCGATCGATCCGCTGACGCCGTCGACGCTCTACGCCGCGACCTACTGCGAGCTGCGCAAGAGCCTCGACGGTGGCGAGTCGTGGACGACTCTGGACATCGAGGCGGGCGCCCGGCGGAGCTGCAACTTCTACAAGCTGGCCGTCGATCCGGGGAATTCGGACGTCGTCTACGCGGCATCGCTCGGCGACTCGGATGGCTGTCCCGGCTGCTACCGGGGCTCGGTCTACCGCAGCGCCGACGGCGGCGTCAGTTGGACCGACGTCGGCGCCGCCCTCGACACCTACGATCACGGCGCCCTGATCGTCGACGCCGACTCGAACGTCTACGTCGGCACCGACCTCGGCGCGCTCCGCAGCGCCGACGGCGGCGCGACCTGGACGCTGGGCAGCGAGGGCCTGCCCGCGATCGGGCCCGAGGTCTTCGCCCTGGCGATCGACCCGGCGAATCCGTCGACCCTCTACGCCGGCACCTACCGGGGCGTGTTCCGCAGCTTCGACGCCGGAGCCTCGTGGTCGCCGCTGCTCGTTCGTGACGCAGAGGTGCTCGCCGTAGCCGTGGACCCGCGGCGTCCGGCGACGTTGTACGCCGGGATGACGAGCTTCCCGGTCGTCGCCGCCGACGGCGGCATCCTGCGCAGCACCGACGGCGGCGCGACCTGGCGCAACGTGCGCAGCGACGCCGGCAGCCGCTATCCGTTGGCGCTGGCGGTCGCGGCGAGCGGTCCACCGGCGGTTTACGCCGGCACCTACGGCGACGGAGTGGTGAAGAGCGTGGACGGCGGCGACGCCTGGGCGAGGCTCGACCTCGGAGGGTCGACGGGGGCGAGCGTGACGGCCCTGGCGGTCGCGGAGCATCACCCGCGCGACGGCCGCGGCTTCACGCTCTATGCCGCCACCCTCAGCGCCGGCATCCACCGCAGCGTGGACGGCGGCAACACCTGGAGCGCCGCGAACGCGGGCCTGACCGACGGCTTCGTCGGGTCGTTGGTGTTCGATCCGGGAGCGCCGGAGGCGGGCCTGCCCGCGATCGTCCACGCCGGCGCCTCGAACCGGGTGTTCAGCAGTGTCGACGGTGGCGAGACCTGGTCGGCGGGCCGGAGGCTCTGCGACTACTGTCCGATCGCTTCCCTGGCGGTGGACCGGCGGGACACGCCGGGCAGCCACGTCGACGCGGCCGGCGGCAAGCAGCATCCGGCGCTCCCCGGCCCGGCCGCCGTCTACGCGGGCTCTTCGGCCGGGCTCTTCCGCAGCCGCGACGGCGGCGCGACCTGGCAGGACGTGACCGACGGCCTGCCGCAGCGCCGGGTCTCGGCGCTGGCGGTGGACGACCACGGCCCGGCGCCCGGCGAGCCGTCGATCGTCTACCTCGCGCTGGGCGACGGCCTGGTGTGGAGGCGGGTCGGTACCAGAGCCTGGGCGAGGGTGAGCGTCCCGTCCGCCTTCGTCACCGGGCTCGCGACGTCTCCGGGGCGTCCCGTCTCCGGCGACCGCGCCACGGTCTTCGCTACTACGTCGTCGGGCCTGCTGCGCAGCGACGACGGCGGCGCGACGTGGACGCGTACCAGTTGCGGCACTTGCGACGATGCGAACGCGCTCGCCGTCGACCCGCGGCGTCCCGACACGTTGTATGCGGCGACGTTCGGGAAAGTCGACCGCAGCGACGACGGCGGCTTGCGATGGTCTCGGCTCGGGATCGTGCCGGGGGAGGCGAGCGTGCAGGCCCTGGAGCTTCACCCGTGGAGCTCGGCCGTGCTCTTCGCCGGGACGTCGGCGGGGGTCTTCGAATGGACCCAGGTCCGTTGCGAGGCGCCCGGCGGCTTCTGCGCGCAGGGCGACCGCTTCGCCGTCGAGGTGCTGTGGCGCGACTTCGCGGGCCAGGTGGGCCTCGGCCGGGCCGCCTCCTTGCGTTCGCGCGACTCGGGCGTCTTCTGGTTCTTCTCGCCCGACAACTGGGAGATGCTCCTCAAAGTGCTCGACGGCTGCCGCGTCAACGGCCGCTGGTGGGTCTTCGCCGCCGCCGCCACCAACGTCGAATACACGTTGCGGGTGACCGACACGGCGACGGGCGAGCCCAGCGTCTACTTCAACCCGCTCGGCCGCGCGTCGCCGGCGGTGACCGACACGGACGCTTTCGCGGTCTGCGATCCGGGTCAGGCCGCGAGCCGGCGGGCGAGCCAGGCGCGCGCGAAGCGCCATGAGCGCACCACCGTGGCCCGGCCCACGCCCAGGACCTCGGCGGTCTCTTCGAGGTTCAGCCCGGCGAGGTAGCGCAGCCGCACCACCCGCACGGCCATCGGGTCGACCGCGGCGAGGTCGTCCAGGGCCTCTCCGAGGGCCACCAGGTCGAGGTCGGGCTCGATCCCGGCGGGCTCGGCATGTTCCAGGGGCACGTGGGCGGCGCCGTCGCCGCGCTTGCGGCGACGGCGGAACTTGACCTGGTCGAGCAGCACCCGCCGGATGAGCCGCGCGGCCACGGCGAAGAAGTGCGCGCGGTTGCGCCAGGTGACCCGCTTCTGGCCGGCCAGCCTGAGATAGGCCTCGTGCATCACGTCGCCGGTGCGGAGCTCTCCCGGGGCGTCTTCGCGGGAGAGCCGGTTGGCGGCCAGGCGGTGGAGGCGCGAGTAGACGCGGTCGAAGAGGCGGTCGCCAGCCCCGGCTTGGCCGCCGGCCCAGGCCTGGAGCAGGGCCGTGACGTCGTCGCTTGTTCCGCTCATCCCAACGGATTAGATCCGGCCGGGACGGAGTTTCTTTATGCCGCTCTTTGTCGCCGCAGCCGCAGGACGCAGAAGCCGGGCGCCGCCCACCGCGCCTCGACGCCGTCGCCCCAGGGCCCGATTCGGGCCAGGAGCTCGAGCTCCTCGGGCACGTAGAAGCGGCGCGCCGAGACCCAGGTGTCGTGGACGAAGGCGCCGTGCCGGTAGCGCAGCGAGTTGAAGAGGCCCAGCCCGAAGCCGGTGCGCAGGCTGCGGCAGCCATCGACGAAGACCACCCCGCGCGCGGCGGCGCGGACCGCCGCCTCGAACGTCACCGCGACGAGGCCCGGCGGCAGGTGGTGGAGCGACTGGGTGGAGGTCACCACGTCGAAGCGTTCCGCCGCGAGGCCCGAGAGGTCGCGCGCGTCTTGCACGCGGAAGCGCACCGGCAGCTCCTCGCGCCGCGCCGCCGCTTCGCCCAGGTCGAGGTACTCCCGCCGCAGGTCGCTCGCCGTGATCGCGAGGGCGAGCCCTTCGGCGCGGGCGACGCGGGCCGCCGCGAGGGCGAAGCCGCCGTGGCC
>DASWIG010000729.1:0-6726 GCA_036397835.1 Thermoanaerobaculia bacterium | reverse complement strand
GATCGTCCCGATGTCGCCGATCCGACGGAGGATCGCCGAGCGCCTCGTCGAGGCGCAGCATCGCGCCGCGCTGCTGACGACGTTCAACAAGATCGACATGTCCCGAGTCCTCGATCTTCGCCGGCGCTATCAGGAGGCGTTCCGCCAGAAGCACCAGGTCAAGCTCGGCCTCATGTCGTTCTTCGTGAAGGCGTCGATCGAAGCGTTGAAGCTCGTGCCCGAGATCAACGCCGAGATCCGCGATCACAACGTGGTTTACCGGAACTACTACGACATCGGCATCGCGATCGGCGCCGAGCAGGGACTGGTCGTGCCGATCCTCCGGAACGCCCACCGGCTGGGCTTCGCGGACATCGAGCGGCAGATCGCGGACTTCGCCAGGCGGGCGGCGGAGAAGCGCCTCCGGATCGAAGAGCTGCAGGGCGGCACGTTTACGATCAGCAACGGAGGCATCTTCGGATCGATGCTGTCGACGCCGATCGTCAATCCGCCGCAGAGCGGCATCCTCGGCATGCACAAGATCGAGGACCGCCCGGTGGCGGTGGACGGCCAGGTGGTGATCCGGCCGATGATGTACGTCGCGCTCACCTACGACCACCGAATCGTCGACGGCCGCGAGGCGGTGACCTTCCTGGTGAAGGTCAAGGAGCGGATCGAGGACCCGAGCCGGATCTTGCTCGAGGTGTAGGGACGGAGGTCGTGTCGTCGCGATGACCCAGGGTGCGGACCCTGGGCTTTGATCTTCAACCCCATTCCTTGGAGATGCTCGCCGACTGGACGCGCTCTTCCGACGCGCTCCGGCGCGTCCTCGAAGACGCCAAGGAGCGTATGGCCCACGGTCTCGAGGAGATGGCCCTCGCCGGAGCCAGCGCGGGAATGCCCTGGCGCGCCGTGGCCCACGCGCGCCGCGAGCGCATCGAACGCGTCACGTTGGCGGCCACCGCCACGTTGCGGAGCTTCGCCAATCCACCCGGACGCAAGGTCATGCTCGTGTTGTCCGGCGGCTGGCCCCTCGGCTACACGGACACCTTCGCGCCGTCGCGCCCTGAAATCCCCCCAACCCCCCTTTCATTAAAGGGGGGACCCTGACTGAGGAACTCTGAGCCCCCCTTTAAGAAAGGGGGGTTTGGGGGGATTTGGCCGACGAAGTCGGCCTTCTCACGCGCGGCCGGAGGGTTTCCGGCCGGGCCTCTAGGCCATCGACGACCGCCGCCGCTCGCTGGCGCGGATCGCCTCGGTCATGTCGTCCACCGGGCGGATCTCGAAGGGTCCTACCTTCACGCCCGGGTGCGCCGAGATCAACTGGATGGCGTGGTTCAGGTCCCTGGCCTCGAGCACCACGAAGCCGCCCAACTGCTCCTTCGTCTCGGCGAACGGGCCGTCGGTCCAGCGCTCCACGGCCGCCGTGAAGGCGTCGTGCAGCGCCTCTTCGGCGAGGTCGAAGTCGCCGAGCAGGCGGATCAGGGTGGCGAGCACGCGGCGCGACTCGGCGCGGTAGACGGCGTCCACCTGTTGGCGTATTTGTTCGACGTCGTCCTGGCTCATCGGGCCTCGATAAGGCTGAGAGCCTGCGGTTTCCCGATCGGGATCATATCCCGGTTAGCCATCGTCCTCTCCGGCCGGGCTCTCGAGCACGACTCGCAGCCCGAGCATCTTGACCACGTGCAGGACGCGGCCGACCCCGGCGCTCGCCCGCCCGCGTTCGAGCTCGCTGATCCCGGTGTAGGCTCCGGACGTTGCGCCCGCTACCGATCGACGATGTCCTCCCCGAGATCCTCGGCGCCCTCGCCACGAACGCCGCCCTGGTCCTGCGCGCCCCCACCGGCGCCGGCAAGACGACGCGGGTGCCGCCGGCGCTCCTCGACGCCGGCCTCGCCGGCGGCCGCCGCGTGGTGATGCTCGAGCCGCGGCGCGTTGCCGCCCGCGCCGCGGCCCGCCGCATGGCCGAAGAGCGCGGCACGCCGCTCGGCGAGGACGTGGGCTACCAGATCCGCTTCGAGCGCCGCTACGGCAAGTCGACCCGCGTCCTCGTGGTGACCGAGGGCGTCCTCGTCCAGCTCCTGCAGCACGACCCGTTCCTGGAGGACGCCGGCGCCCTCGTCTTCGACGAGTTCCACGAACGCAACCTGGCGAGCGACCTGTCGCTCGCCATGGCGCGGCGGGTGCAGCGCGACGCGCGTCCCGACCTGAAGCTCGTCGTCATGTCGGCGACGCTCGACCCGGCGCCGGTGGCCGCCTACCTCGGCGGCTGCCCGGTGGTCGAGAGCGCCGGACGCCTCCATCCCGTGACCGTCCGCTACCTCGAGCGTCCCGACCCGCGACGCCCCGAGCAGGTCGTGGCGGCGGGCGTGCGCCGCCTCCTCGGCGAGACGCCGGGGGACGTCCTCGTCTTCCTCCCCGGCGTCGGCGAGATCCGGCGGACGGCGAACGCCCTCGAGCCCCTGGCCGCCGAGCGCGGCCTCGCCGTCATGCCGCTCTACGGCGACCTGCCCTCCGAGGAGCAGGACGCCGTCCTCGTTTCCGGCCCGCGGCGCAAGGGGGTGCTGGCGACCAACGTCGCCGAGACCTCGATCACCATCGACGGCGTCACCGGCGTCGTCGACTCGGGGCTCGTGCGGGTGCTGCGCTTCGACCCCGCCTCGGGCCTCGACCGCCTCGAGCTGACGCGCGCCAGCCGCGTCTCGGCCGAGCAGCGCGCGGGCCGCGCCGGACGCCAACAGCCGGGCGTCTGCCTGCGGCTGTGGACCGAGCACGACGACCGCAGCCTGCCCGCGCGCGACGTGCCCGAGATCCGCCGCGTCGACCTCGCGGGTCCTTTGCTCGAGCTGCTGGCCTGGGGCGAGCGCGACGTCGCCGCCTTCGAGTGGTTCGAGGCGCCCGAGCCCGCCGCCGTCGAGCGGGCGCTGGCGCTGCTCCGCGTCCTGGGCGCGGTCGACGAGAGCGGCCTCACCGCCACCGGACGCCGCATGGCGAGCCTCCCCGTCCACCCGCGGCTGGCGCGCCTGGTGCTGGCCGGGCACGACGCGGGGGTGCGCGGGCGCGCGGCGATGCTGGCGGCTCTCGTCTCGGAGCGCGACCTGGTGACGCGCTCGACCGAAGGTCCTCCCGAGGCCGCCCACGTCTCCTCGTCCGATCTCCTCGACCGCTTGCACGCCCTCGACGACTTCGTGCGCGCGGGCTACGGCGAGACCGCCCTGGGGCCGATCCACCGCGGACGCGCCCGCCAGGTGCTGCGGGCAGGCCGCGACCTCGAGCGTCTCGCCGAGCGCGCCCTGGGACGTCAAGACGAGACGGAGGACGACGATGGGCTCCTCCGCGCCCTGCTCGCCGCCTATCCCGACCGCCTGGCGCGTCGCCGCGAGAACGGCAGCCCGCGCGGCGTGATGGTGGGCGGACGGGGCGTGCGCCTCGCGGACGCCAGCGCCGTCCGCCGCCACGAGCTCTTCTTGTGCGTCGACCTCGACGCCCGCCGCGAAGCCCTGGTGCGCCAGGCCTCGGGCGTGGAGCGGGAGTGGCTGCCCGCCGAGTCCCTCAAGGCGACGGACGACGTCGATTTCGACGGCGAGCGCGGCGTCGGCCGCCGGCGGACGCGGTACCTGGACCTGGTGCTCGACGAGCGCGAGATCGCGCCGACGCCCGAGGCGGCGTCGCGGGCCCTCGCCACCGCGGCGGCGGACGACCTCGACCGCGCGCTCGACCTCGGGCGCGGGGAGGTAGCGTCGTTCCTGGCGCGGGCGCGCAGCCTCGCCGAGTGGATGCCCGAGCTCGGCCTGCCGCGCTTCACCGACGCCGAGCTCGCCACGCTGCTCCCCGTGCTCTGCGCCGGCAAGCGCTCCTTCGCCGAGCTGCGCCGCACGCCGCTCGTCGAGACGCTCAAGGGCGTCCTCGGCTACGAGCAGCTCGCGGCCCTGGAGCGTCACGCGCCCGAGCGTCTGGAGGTGCCGAGCGGCAGCCGCATCCGCCTCGTCTACGAGCCCGGTCGTCCGCCGGTGCTGGCGGCGCGCATCCAGGAGCTCTTCGGCCTGCGCGAGACGCCGCGCGTCGCGGCGGGACGCGTCGCGGTCATGGTGCACCTGCTGGCGCCCAACGGCCGTCCGCAGCAGGTCACCCAGGACCTCGAGAGCTTCTGGGCGAGCACCTACCCGCAGGTGCGCAAGGAGCTCCAGGGCCGCTATCCCAAGCACGCCTGGCCCGCGGACCCGTGGACGGCGACGCCGGAAAAGCGTCCTCGGCGGCGAACGTGAGAAATCAGCCTGAGTAGTGGTAAGATGAACCCACCGCCATCTGAAGAGCCATCCGCCCGCCCCACCGCCCGACGCCGGTGCCGTCGCGTAGTTTCCACCTAGCTCGTGATCTCGCTTCCGGGTAATAAGTGCGCTTCCGGCAGGCAGCGCCGAAGGTCTAAAGTGGGATGCGAGACGTCCTCTATAGAAGCGAGACGTCCTCAATAGAAAGGAAGAAATCATGGGCACTATTCTCCTGATCGTCCTGCTGGTCCTGCTGTTTGGCGGCGGTGGCTTCTACTGGCGGTCTCGGCGGCGCTGAGTCGCCCCCGGAGCAAGCCGTTGATCGAGAGCATCGAACGAACCAGGGCGGCTGTCGATTCGCGGATCGACCGCGGCGCCGTCGTCGAGACCGCCGATCGTACCTGGTCCGGCGCCCGGCGCCTGGTTTTCGCTCTCGTCATCGGAGCTCTGCTCGTCGTCGCCGGTGGGTTGCTGGCGTGTCGCAATGATCTTCTGACCCATAGGGCAATCGACGCGGCCAGGCTCGAGAACGACAGGCTGAGGGCGCGGCAGGAAGCGCTGCTCGAGCGCTTGTCCGACCTCGTCGGCCAGTTGGAGGCGCTCGGAGCCGAAACGGTTCCGGGCCATGTCGAGGTCGGCGGCGAGGAGGGCCTTGGCAAGGCGCGGGGCGGCGAGGTCGTTGAACGCCTGGAAGAAGTGAAAGCTGAGACAGAGGTGACGAAATGAGAACCAATGCCAGCGGAACGCTGAGCCGTCGCTATTCAGCGACTTCGTGCTCCTCCACCTTGAACGCCAGGAACTCCCGCACCTCGCCTTTCAGCGCCAACACCGACGCCACGCCCAGGAGCGCCACGCCGCAACCCAGGTAGACCACGGGGATGTTGCGGTCGAGGAGGTCGGCGATGACGCCCGCGGTGCCGGCGGCCAGCGGCATGGTGGAGAGGCCCAGGGTCTCGAGCAGACCCAGCACCCGGCCGCGCAGCTCGTTGGGCGTGGTGAGCTGCGCCAGGCTCAGCATGTGGATGACGCTGAAGCCGCTCATCACCCCCGCGAAGAGGATCCAGGCCATCGCCACCCACGGCGAGCGCGAGAGCGCGAGGCCGAACGCGGCGAGCGCGAAGCCGACCGCGGCGGCCAGGTAGGCCCACGTCCTCAGCCGGCCCTGGATGTTGGTGGCCCCGGCCAGGACGCTGCCGATAAACGAGCCGGCGCCGAACGACGCGATCAGGAAGCCGTACCAGTCGGGCGGCACCTTGAGGTAGTCCTCGACGAAGAACGGCAGCAGCACCACGATCGTGATCATGAAGAAGCTCTCGAGAGGCGAGAGGAAGAGCAGGAACCGCAGGCCCTTGCGGCTCGCCACGTAACGCAGGCCGGTCTTGAGCTCCTGCCAGAACTCGGCGAAAACCTGACGCCAGCCCGCGGTCTTGGGGGCCGGCGGCGGCGGCAGGCGGATGAACGACTCGGAAAGCGCCGAAAAGAGATAGGTCACGCCGTCGATCACGAAGAGCACGCCGGGGCCGAGCAGGCGGAAGAGCACGCCTCCCGCGCCCTGGCCGAAGAAGGTCGACACGTCGAGCGCCAGCCGGTTGAGCGAGTTGGCGCGGGTGACCTGCTCGGCAGGGACCAGGTCAGGGATGGCGGCGCTGATCGCCGGCCGGAAGATGGCGTCGCCCACCCCCATCACCACGGAGATGGTGAGCAGCCAGGCGAGGATCCACCCCGAGCGGTCGGGGGCGCTGAGGACCAGCGCCCCGAGCGCGATCGCCGCCACGCCGCGGATCAGGTCGCTGGCGATGAGCAGGCGGCGGCGGGACAGTTGGTCGGCGAGGGTGCCGCCGATCGGGCTCAGCAGCAGCGCCGGGATCCACTGCGACATCATGCCGACGCCCAGGAGGGTCGCCGAATCGGTCTGGCGCTTGATCCAGAAGACCATCGCGACCGAGAACGCCTGCGCCCCCAGCATGCTGACGAACTGGCCCTGCCAGAGCAGCACGAAGTCGCGGTTGAGGAGGCGCACGGGGGCCCGGTAGCTCACGCTCGAATCCGTCCTTCTCTGGTATCGTCCGGACCCGTCCGGGTCCCCTCTCTACGGCTGGCTTTCCCAAGGAGCGACGATGAACCCGTCTGCACAGATCCCCCGTCCCGCGGGCTCGCTGCTGTCCCATTCCCGGCGATTCGTGAAGAACACGATGCGGTTTTACGAGGAAGCTTTTCGCGAGTGCGGAGACGTCTTCGCGACACGGATACCGGGTCTCGGGAACTGGGTCTACGTCTGCTCGCCGGAGCTCGTCAAAGCCGTCGTCGAGGCGCCGCCCGACGTGCTCACCGGCGGCGATCTCGGCCTCGGCAACCTCACCTCCGTGATGGGCGAGGGCGCCCACTCCTACCTCGACGGACCCGCGCACCGGGAACGCAGGGACGTTATCTCACCCTATCTCGGCGCGCAAGCGGCCCTGCGGTTCGTCGACGACGTGCG
>DASWIG010000728.1:0-25691 GCA_036397835.1 Thermoanaerobaculia bacterium | reverse complement strand
CAGGGACTCCGGGCCGCGGTTGACGAGGTCGCCCACCAGCCACAGACGGTCGCGCCCGGCGTCGAGGCCGAGGCGCGAGAGCAGGCGCTCGAGGGCCGCGTGCCGGCCGTGGACGTCGCCGAGGACCCAGGTCGCCATGCGGTCAGGGCGCGGGGTGCTGCTTGCGCTGCGCCACCAGGCGCGCGGCCAGCGAGCGGACCGCCGGATTGGCCGACGGGTTGCGGCTGAGCTTCTCGAGGGCGCTGAAGCTGGCCCGCGTCAGGCTCATGGTGTTGAGGTAGCGGTTGGCGAAGCCGAGGTCGCACTTGGGGTTGTTGAGCGCCGCCAGCAGCGGGCCGCTGCGGGTGAAGAGCTCCGGCTTCTTCATGAGCTGCGCCATCACCACGCCGTTGATCTCCGGCGCGCGCAGCACCCGCTCGACGTTGCCGAGCGTGACGTGGCGCAGCGTCTCGGTGGCGATGCGCGGGTCGGGATGGGTGACGAACCAGTACAGGTACGGCTTCTCGGCGGCCAGTCGGCGCTGGATGGTCAGCGGCAGCTTGGTGATGCCGGCCGGCGGGCGGTTGGCCTTCGCGGCGTCGGGGTCGCGCTTGGCCTTGTCCAGTCGCTGGCGCAGGTTCACGAAGTACTCGACCTCGAGGTTGAGCTGGCCGGAGCGGGCGAGGAACCTCTCGAGCACGTCGTCGAAGCGCTCGAAATAGCCCGTCTCCACCAGGAACGGGAAGTCGAGCAGCAGCAGGATCAGCTTGGTGATGGCGGCGAGCTCGTCGCGGGTGCGGAACGTCTCCACCGCCTCGACCACCCGCGCGCGCACGCAGTCGAAGAAGATCTTCTTGGCGTCCTCGCCTTCGGACTTGGTCACCCGCTCGCCGATGGCGTGGATCGAGGCGATGGGCACGCTGGGGTGGGCGATGGCCTGCCACATGGAGAACGGCGACATCTTGAGCGCCGCCAGGGTGCGGATCTTGACCGCCGGATGGCCCACGACGACGGCGCGCCACACCACCTGCAGGTCGCGGTTCTCGATCTCGAGGCCGAGCTGCTGGAAGCGCCGCCGCACCAGCTCCTCCGCGGGCCGGAACTCCTCGCGCAGGAGCTGGCGGGTGACCTGGAAGCGGCCGTCGGCCACCGGCTCGTGGACGAGCACGTCGAAGAGCTTGGTCTCGCCGGCGCGCTGGTGGCCGCGGATCGAGTAGAGGTCGTCGATCAGGAGCAGGTCGGCCGACTCCCACAGCCGGTTCAGGAAGGCCTCGTAGGTCTTCTCCTCGCGCGAGCGGGTGAGGAAGTGGATCAGCGCCGTCTTGCTGTGCAGCAGCATGTCGGTCAGCAGCGTCTCGTAGTCGAGCGGGTCGGCGCGCAGGAACGCGTGGATCTTTTTCGACAGCTCCTCGTCCACCGGCTCGGCCGCCGCCGCCGCGACCTCGTCGCTGGCCTGCGCGCGCAGCCTCTGCTCGGCCTGGCTCAGGGTGGCGGCGGGCCGCGAGCGCAGGCTCGAGGCGGCCTTGACCAAGGTCTCGAGGCGCGCCGCAATCTCCGGCGACTGCCGGTGCTGGCCGTAGCCGCGGCGCAGCACCATCCACAGCTCGTCCTCCTCGCGCACCAGCACGTGGACCATGCCGGCCAGGTCGCCGTAGAACTTCTTCGACCACGACGCGTCGACCTTGCCGAGGAGCCGGCAGGCCCGCTCGAGCTGGGCGTAGCCCTCGTCGACGCCGGCCGAGATCGCCTCGACGGCCGCCGCCGCGAGCTCGCCGGCGGGCTGGGCCAGGCGCGACTTGATCGCCGCGGCGGCGGCCTTGAGGCGGCGGCTCACCTCGTCGAGGCTGGCGCGCAGGGCGTGCTGCTCGGTCGAGGGCAGGCGGCAGCCGAAGATCGGCTCGCCGTCGATCCGGCCCTTGCTCTTGAAGCGCGCCTTGAGCCGCGGATCGGCGCGGTCGACGAGCCGCCGGGTCACGATGAGCTCGCCGGCGCCGGTGTGCTGGCCGGCGAGCGCGAGCACGAAGTCGAGGTCGCTCGAGGCGATCTCGGCGGTCGGCAGGCGGAAGACGATCACCGCGTCGTGCGCCGCGGTGCGGATCTCCAGCGGCGTGCCCAGCGGGTTCTGCAGCGGATCGAGGTTGAAGACCGGCAGGCCGTGGATCACCTTGAGGCCGGTGATGATGGCGTGGTCGTAGCTGCGCCTCGCCCAGAAGATCAGCACGCCGCGTCCGCGCTCGGCGTCCCAGGAGAAGATCTCGCCGCCGTAGCTGGCGGCGGTTTCGAGCACGAGCTGCTTGAACGAGCGCTGGAGCGCGTCCACCGCCTCCTGCTCGCCGGCGAGGTCGGCGAAGCCCGCGATCTCGACGACCAGGAACGAGACCTCGTAGGCCTTGCCCGGCTGCATCTTCTTGGCGTACTCGGGCAGGCTCTCCGCCGGCACCTCGCGCGCCACCGGCGACGCCGCCTCCCGGCGCGTCACCTCCCGGCGCGCCGCGAGGAAGCCGCGGCGCGCCTCCTCGAGATCGGCGGCGAGCCGCTCTCCGAGCTCCGCGGCGCTCGCGTACTCGCCGTAGCGGCCCGGGCTGCGGCCGCTCTGGAAGCGGGCGAAGAACCGCTCGACGCGCGCGAGCTGCTCGCCGCTGACGTCGGCGAGCCGGGCCGGCAGCTCCATGCAGCGGTAGAAGAGGCTCGCCGCGCCCGGCGAGGACGCGCTCGAGCGGAAGGCGAGCTCGAAGTCCTCCTCGGCGCCGGCGGGGGGCGCGCCGGTGCCCGGCTCGAGGTCCTCGGCGCTGGGGGCGGCGAAGCGCAGCCAGGCGGCGCCCACGAAGACGTCGCCGGGCTCGAGGCGCACGAGGGGGGTGCGCTCGCCGCCCATCTGCTCGGCCGCCCAGGCGCTCCAATCGGCGAGCTCGAAACGGGGGACGCCCCCCACGCGGTTCAAGGCGTCGACCACCTGCTCGACGACGGCGCGCGCGCCGCCCAACTCGTCGGTCAGAGCGAGAAAGAGACGCATCGTCGGGTCGAGCCCCCGTCTAAGCCGCGTGGAGCTCGTCGAGCTCCTTGCCGTAACGGTCCGTCACCACGTTGCGCTTGAGGCTCATCTTCGGCGTCAGCAGGCCGTTGTCGACCGAGAACTCCTCGGGGACGAGGCGGAAGCGGCGCACGTGCTCATAGCCTCTGAAGTTCTTGCTGTGCTCCTCGATTTCGACGTCGAAGAGCTTCCTGACCTTGCCGTGCGCGAGCAGCTCCTCGTAGCTGCCGTCGAGCCCGCGCTCGCGCGCCCACTTCTCGATCGCCGCGCGGTCGGGCACGATCAGGGCCACGTTGTAGGGCCTGTTGGCGCCGTGGACGAAGGCCTGGCTCACGAACGGGGAGAGCTGCAGCAGCTCCTCGAGCGGCGCCGGCGCCACGTACTTGCCGTTCTCGAGCTTGTACTGCTCCTTGATGCGGCCGGTGATGAAGAGGAAGCCGTCCTTGTCGATGCGGCCGAGGTCGCCGGTGCGCAAGCCGCCGTCGCCGGTCATCACCGCGGCGGTCTCTTCCGGAAGCTGGTGGTAGCCCTTCATCACGTTCGGCCCCCTGACCACGATCTCGCCGTCGAGCGAGCCCTCCTCGTCGACCACGCTGGTGTCGATCCTCACCTCGACGCCGGGGATCGGCAGGCCCACGGAGCCGATCTTGCGGTCGTCGAGGCGGTTGACGGAGACGATCGGGCTGGTCTCGGTCAGGCCGTAGCCCTCGCACACGAAGATCCCGAGCCGGTCGATGAACTCGGCGACCTCGGGCGCCAGGGCGGCGCCGCCGGAGACCGCGTAGCGAAGCCGGCCGCCGAAGCGGGCGCGCACCTTGGAGAACACCAGCCGGTCGTAGAAGGCGTGCTTGAGGCTCACGGCCAGCGAGCCGCGGCCCTTCTTCTCGAGCTTCTTCTTCTCGGCGGCGACCTCCATGCCGGCGTCGAAGAGGATCTTCTTGAGCCCGCCGTCCTCGGCCACCTTCTTCTGCAGGCCGTCGTAGATGCGGTTGAAGATGCGGGGCACCGCGGTCAGCACGGTCGGCCGCACCTCGACGAAGTTGTCGACCAGCTTCTCGATGGACTCGGCGATCGCCATGCCGGCGCCGCGGGCGAGGATGAAGTGCAGCTCGCAGGTCTGGCCGAAGGAGTGGGCCCAGGGCAGGAAGGAGACCGAGACGTCCTCCTCGTCGATCGGGAAGATGCTGGAGACGGCGTTCAGGTTGGAGCAGATGTTGCCGTGGGAGAGCAGCACGCCCTTGGGCTTGCCGGTGGTGCCGGAGGTGTAGATGAAGCCGCAGAGCTCGTCGGAATCGAGCTCGACGGGCGGCGACGGCCGCTTTCTGCCGCGCTCTTCCAGCGCCAGGAAGCTGCCCTCGTCCTCGGCCGGCAGCGCCATCGAGAAGACGTGCTCGAGGGTGGCGATCTCCCCCGGCCAGCCGCGCACCGCCTCGTAGATCGGCCAGGTCGACGTCAGCGCCACGCGGGCGCCGGAGTCGCTCAAGATGTACTTCCAGTCGCTCTCCTGCTGGTGCTCGTACATCGGGCAGAAGCGCGCCCCCAGGCCGTAGGCCGCGTAGGCCGCGACCGCCCACTCCAGGCGGTTGCCGGAGATGATCGCCACGGTGTCGCCGCGGCCGATGCCGAGGTCGGCCAGGCCGCCGCGGAAGGCGTCGACGCGCGCGCCGAAGTCGCGGTAGGTGATCCACTGCCACCGGCCGTCCTTCTTGGTGCCGAACAGACGGCGCTGCGGGTAGCGGGCCACCGACTTGCGGAGCACGTCCACCAGGTCGTTGTAGAGCTCGCCTTGTGCTTGACTGGGCTCGGTCATGTCGAGGTCTCCGAAGGATCCGTTGGTGACTCTCGGAGCATACTCCGAAACACCGCGGCGAAACATCGCGAAGCCGTGCTGCGGCGCCGCGCCCCGGCGTCCCGCCGGGAGGACGCCGGGACGTCCCGGGAGGACGCCCCGCGCCGTCTTCATGCCTCTACCGGACCGTCGAGGTACACCGAGCGCCCCAGCCCGCGCACGTACTGCAGCCCGCCGCCCTGCCGGCGCACGTCGCGGAGCTGGCACAGCCGCGAGTCGAGCTCGTCGATCGACGAGAGCACGAAGGCCTCCGGCGTGGCGGGTTCCGTGGGGCTGCCGTACTGGCGTTGCCCGTGGTGCGAGAGCACCAGGTGCTCGAGGCGCAGGCGCAGGTCGGCGGGGAAGCCCGGCACCGCGGCGCAGCACTCGAGCAGCATGCCGTGGCCGATCACCACGTGCCCCACGAGCTGGCCCTCCAGGGTGTAGTCGTTGACCGGCATCGGCCCCAGCTCGCGCAGCTTGCCGAGGTCGTGGAAGAGCACGCCCACGAGCAGCAGGTCGCGGTCGACCTCGGCGTAGTGGTCGCACACGCGGGCCGCCAGCTCGGCCATCGACACCACGTGCTCCAACAGGCCGCCGCGGTAGGCGTGGTGGATCGTCTTGGCCGCCGGGTGCTCGCGCAGGGCCTCGCCGTGGCGCGCCAGCGTCTCCTCGGCCAGCCGCCGCAGGGGCTCCCGCGTCAGAACGCCGGGGTAGAGGGCCCCCAGACGCCGCCACAGCTCGTCGATGTCCTGCGGCGTGGTGGGCACGAAGTCGGCTTCGCGGAAGCCGTCGCGACGGTCGCCGTCGTTGACCGGGCGGCAGAAATCGACGTTGACCTGGAGGTGGTCCTTGAAGCGCCGCACCAGGCCCTTGAAGAGCACGAACTGCTTGTCCTCGAAGGTGGCGTCGAGCGCCGGACTGTCGGGCCAGACCTTGCCCACCACGCTCCCGGTGGCGTCGGCGAGCTCGAGGTCGAGGTAGTCGCGGCCCTTGCGGTCCTGGCGGCGTTCTTTGCGGTTGACCAGGGCGAAGGACTGGACGAAGTCGCCTTCTTCCCAGGTCGACATCGGCTCGTGCAGGCGGACGGTCGGCATGCCGGGTTCCTCGATTCGTAGACGGAGTCACCGTACAGGAGCGTCACAGTATAGAGGTCCGTCCATGACGCCGCTACCCTTGCGGGCCATGGCATCATCCGTGCAACGCGGATACCATCCTCGTAGGGCGCCCCCGACGTCCCCGCCTCCTTCACCCCGGGAAACCACCCTGACGACTACGAACATGCCATCGCCATCGACACCCCCTACCCATCGTCTCCGGCGCGCCGGCCTCGCGGCGGCGGTGCTCGCTGCCGCGGCCTTCGGCGTCGGCGGCTTCCTGCCCAAGGCCCCGGACCTGCCCTACGCCCTGCCGCTCCTGTGGCCCGAGGAGCAGCGGGCCTTCTTGCAGGACGGGCCGGGCCTGCTGCTCGCCCGCCGGCAGCTCGACCAGCTCGTGGACCTCGACGGCGCCGGGCGAGCGCAGGTCATCGACCGCTTCCTCGCCGATCCGCTGCCGCAGACGCCGGAAAACGAGCTCGTGCTCGGCATCGCGCAGCGCCGCGCCCTGGTTCGCCACGAGCTGCTGACCTATCTCGACGCCCGCGCCCAGCTCCTCTTCCTCAACGGTCCGCCGTGGCGGCGCGAGATCGTCGCCTGCTCCGAGACCTTCAAGCCCATCGAGCTGTGGACCTACGACCTCGGCGAGGGCACGATCCGCACCCTGATCCTCTACGAGGAGAAGCCGGGGAAAGGGTTCCGCCTGTGGCTGCCGCTGGACGCCAAGCGGGTGCTCTACAGCGAAGAGATGGCGTACTGGCTCGAGCAGTGGGCCGAGTACGGCCGCCGGATCAGCGGCCGGCGCTTCGACCGCCAGATCTGCTCCCGATCCGCCGAGATCGACGTCATCACCGGCATCGACGGTCTCTACGACTTCCGTCCCGACCGCCCCACCAACGAGGCGATGGCGGCCCTCCTCGAGCCGCCGCACGACCTCGCGGCCTGGGCGCGCAAGGCCGCCGAGCCGCTGGCGGCGCTGCCCGAGACCCTCATGGTGGACGAGGAGCAGGCGCGCGACCTGGCCAGGGCGCGGCGGAACATGCGGACCGCCGGCCAGGTCACCCCGACCCCCGATCCGGCCGCGGAGAGCCCGGTCGCCGACAACGCGCGGCCCGCGATCACCCCCTCACCGCTCGTGCCCTGGACGCGGCCGCCCGAGGCGCAGGCCGAGCTCGCGCTCTTCTACCCCGAACGCGACGGCCAGCGCATGATCGCGCGCATGCTGGTGACGATCCCTCCCGAGGTGCCGCTCCAGCCCTTCGAGGAAGGCGAGAACAAGGAGCTGCGCTTCACCCTCGAGGGCCACCTCGAGCGCGCCGGCGAGAGCTTCGAGCGTTTCCGGGTGCGCTTCCTCCTGCCGCCGCCGTCCGCCGGCACCCCGGTGGCCCTGGCCGCCGACCGGCTGCTGCGCCCCGGCGAGGAGTTCCTGGTGCGCCTCAAGGTCACCGAGGAGATCTCGGGGCTCCAGATGGGGTTCAACCGCGGCTTCGTGGTGCCGGGCACGCCGACGCCGTTCGACGAGCAGCCGCAGATGGCCGCCGAGATCGTCACCGGCCTCACCGAGGAGCTCAAGCGCAGCCGGGTGGCGGGCTACGACAGCCTGATCCTGGTGCCGCCGGAGACCGACGTGGTCTTCGGCCTGTGGCGTGCCGAGGCCCTGGTGACCGGCCTGCGCACCAGCCAGGTGCGCTTCTACCTCGACGACAAGCTCGAGTTCACCCGCCGGCGGCCGCCGTTCACCGCCGAGCTGCGCCTCGCGACCTACCCCAAGGAACAGATCGTGCGCGCCGAGGGCTACGACGAGGGCGGCGAGCTGGTGACCAGCGACGAGGTGATCCTGAACCAGCCGCGCGGCGAGCTGCGGGTGCGCATCCTCGAGCCGCCGCGCGGGCGCGCCGTGGTGGCCGGCGACGTGACCGTGAAGGCCGAGGTCGTGGTGCCCGAGGAGGCGCGGGTGGTCAAGGTCGACTTCCTGCTCAACGACGAGCTCAAGGCCACGGTCGCACGGCCGCCCTGGGAGGCGGTGATCGACGTGCCGCCCACCGGCGCGCTGACCTACGTCACGGTGGCCGCGGAGCTCGAGGACGGCCTGCGCGCCGAGGACGTGCGCTTCCTCAACGCGCCCGACTACGTCGACGAGGTCGACGTCAACCTGGTGGAGCTCTACACCACGGTGACCGACAAGTCGGGCCGCCTGATCCGCGACCTCGCCGAGAGCGACTTCGAGGTCCTCGAGGACGGCCGGCCGCAGGAGATCGCCAAGTTCGAGCTGGTGGAAAACCTGCCGCTGACCCTGGGCATCGCCCTCGACACCTCGGGCTCGATGTTCGAGTCGATGCAAGAGGCGCAGCGGGCCGCGGTGGGCTTCCTCGAGAACATCATCACGCCCCGCGACCGCTGCTTCGCCCTCGCCTTCGCCAACCGCCCGGCACTGCTGATGCCGCGCACCTCCGACGTCGGCGCGGTGGCCCAGCGCCTCGAGAGCACGCTGGCCAACGGCGCCACCTCGCTCCACGACGCCATCGTGACCAGCCTCTACTACTACCGCGGCATCCGCGGGCGCCGCGCCCTGGTGATCCTCTCCGACGGCGAGGACACCGCCTCGACGATCGAGTTCCGCGACGCCCTCGAGTACGCCAGGCGCAGCGGCGTCGCCGTCTACGCCATCGGGCTGCGGATCGGCCGCGCGCAGATCGGCGTGCGCCGCAAGCTCGACGCCCTGGCCGAGGAGACCGGGGGCCGCGCCCTCTACATCCACGAGGCCGCGGAGCTCGACGGCGCCTACGCCGAGATCGAGCGCGAGCTGCGCAGCCAGTACCTGGTGGCCTACAGCTCCGACCAGACGGGCGAGCCCGGCCAGTACCACGTGATCGAAGTCGAGGTGAAGGGGGGCAAGCTCAAGGCGCGCACGATGCGCGGGTACTACTCCTGAGGTCGACGCTCATGACGCCTGGACGGGCAGGAAGCTGTAGCCGGTGCCGCGCTGGGTGATCAGGTAGCGCGGCGACGACGGCTTGGGCTCGATCTTCTGGCGCAGGCGGTGGACGTGGACGCGCAGGGTGTCTTCGAAGACCTCGTCCATCGGCCAGATGCGGCGCAGCAGGTAATCGGTCGTCACCGGGCGGCGGCTGGCGCGGATCAGGATGTGCAGCAGCTTGGTCTCGGTAGGCGTCAGGGAGACGCCGCGGCCGCCGGCCACCGCCTTCTGGTTCATGAAGTCGACCGCCAGGTACTCGTCGATCCGGGTCACCGGCGCCAGCACGTAGGCGAAGTCCCCCATGCGCCGGATCAGGCGCTTGACCCGGGCCGCCAGCTCCTTGGGGTTGAACGGCTTGATCACGTAGTCCTCGGCCACCTCCTCGATCGTCGAGACGACGGTCGACTCCTCGTCGACGGCGGTGAGCATGATGACCGGCAGGTCGGCGATGCGCTGCACCTCGCGAGCGAGCTCGATGCCGTTGGTGCCGGGCATCATGATGTCGACGATGGCGAGGTGCGGCAGCCCGTGCTGGCGGATCCAACCGAGCGCCTCGGCCGCCGAGGCCGCGGTGCCGATCTCGAAGCCCTCGAGCTGCATCGTGACCTGCACCAGGCGCAAGATGTCGGGGTCGTCGTCGACGACGAGTATGCGCTGAGCGGCGCCCGGCGAGGCCATGGAAGGCAAACCCGTGTCCATAGCTTCCGTATCCTATCGCCGCTCATTGTACACTGGCCGGGCCGGAGGAGCGGGAGAAGACCCTTGGTGAGGACGCTGCGCCGAATCATGCTCGTCGAAGACGACCCCGACATCCGGATCGTGGCGCGGCTGGCGCTCGCCGACCTGGCGGGCTTCGAGCTGGAGGTCTGCGGCTCCGGGCGGGAAGCCCTGGACAGGGCTGCGCAGTTCGCCCCTGACCTGATCCTCCTCGACGTCATGATGCCCGAGCTCGACGGCCCCTCGACCCTGCGGGAGCTGCGCCGCGTCCAGTCGCTCGAGGCGACGCCGGTGATCTTCATGACCGCCAGGGCGCAGCCCGAAGAGGTGGCCGAATACCGGCGCCTCGGCGCCCTCGACGTGATCGTCAAGCCGTTCGATCCGATGGCGCTGGGCGACCAGATCCGCGGGATCTGGTCGGCCCAGGAAGCCATGTGAGGATCCACTTCGACCTCCGGCGGGGTTTCGTAATGTCCGTTGTAAGGTGGAACTCTCATGCTCGATTGACGGCGTGCGCGTGAGGCCCCGCCTGACTTTCGTCGCCTTCCCAGGCAGGTTTCCCGACGGGCCTCCACGTCCGCAGGGATGTCGACGTGAGGATTCTGCGCTGGAACACCCTCGTGGGCCGCCGCCTCGGCGGCGACTCGATCACCCCATGGATGTTGGGGGCGGTGTTGGCGCTCTGCGTCTCGCTCTCGCTCGCCGCGACGCTCTGGGACCTCGACCTGGACCACGCCGCATGGGCCGCGCAGACGGCGCAGCGCCTGGGGGTCGCGCCGGCGGCCGTCCAGGTCTTCGCCCACGGCCTCTTCGCCTGGACCGCCGCCCTGCTGGCGTTGGCGGTCGCCGTGTTCGCGCTGGCGCACTGCGCCAGCCGGCGCACGCCCGAGGCCCTGATCCTGGCCCTGGCCCTGCCGATCACGGCGCTGCTCGAGATCTTCCATGGCGTGAGCTGGATCCTGCCGCCGGCGGCGGGTGCCGATCAGCTCCGCCTGTGGTCCTGGCTGGTCTCCCGCCTCGCGGTGGCCGTGCCGCTGCTGGGCGGGGGGCTGGCCGCCGTGCTCTCGCTCGAGAGCTCGCGGCGGACGAGGCGCGTGCTCGCGGCGACCCTCGGCAGCGGCGTCCTGGTGCTGGCGTTGACCCTCGCCGACCCCGCGGCCCTGCCGCCGCTGGCCTACCCGCGGTGGTTGCTGGTCCGGCCGTGGGAGCTCGTGCCGTTCGGCCTCTTCGCGCTCGCGGGGCTCTTCGTCTTCCCCCAGCTCCACCGGCTCAAGCCGTCGGTGCTGAGCCACGCCCTGATCCTGGGCACCATTCCGCAGCTCTTCGCCCAGATCGAAGCGAGCCTGTCGCGGCACCCGGAAGACGGCCACGCCGTGATCGCCCACCTCGACGTGCTGCTCGCCTACGGCGTCCTCCTGGCCGGCGCGCTCTTCGACTACGTCTACACCCGCAGGAGCCATGACGACGCCGTACACGGCTTCGAATCCGCGCAGCTCGAGCTGCGCTCGAAGACCCAGGAGCTGGTGCGCGTCGACCGCGAGCTGGTCGACCAGGACCTCAAGCGTCGGCGCGCCGAAAGGACGCTGCGCATCCTCGAAAAGGCCGTCGAGACGATGAGCCTGGGGGTCACGGTGACCGACCTCGACGGCCGCGTCCTCTACGTCAACCCGGCCGACGCGCGCATGCACGGCTACGGGGTGGACGACCTGCTGGGCAAGAACGCCTCCGTCTACTCGCCGGTGGGCCAACCGCCGGCCGAGAACTCCGACAGCGTCTTCCTCCATCCGTGGGCGCGCGAGCGCACCAACGTGACCCGCGAGGGCCGGGTCTTCCCGGTGCGTCTGGTCTCCGACATGGTGTACGGCGACGGCCGCCAGCCGATCGCCCTGGTGACGATCTGCGAGGACATCAGCGAGCGCAAGCGCATCGAGACGGCGCTGGAGCGCCGCGACCGCATCCTCGAGGCGGTGGGGCTGGCCGCCGAGCGCTTCCTCGCCGAGCCGTCGTGGGAGACGAGCGTGGAAGAGGTCCTGGAAAGCCTCAAGCAGGCGACGCGCGTCGATCAGGTGCGCCTGGTGCGGGTCGAGGACCTGAAACCCCACGAGCTCGACGACACCTGGAGCGTGCTCGACAACGGCCGCGACACCGCGCCGGTGGCGATCACGCTGCCGCTCGGCGACGTCTTCCCGCGCTGGGAGAAGGAGCTGCGCCGCGGCCGCCTGATCCAGGGCCGGGTGCGCGACCTGCCCGAGGCCGAGCGCCACGAGCTCGCGGCGCGCGGCATCCGCTCCTTCGCCGTGGTCCCGATCTTCGTGCTCGACGACTGGCTGGGCTACCTCAGCCTGGAAGTGGGCGACGACGAGCGCGAGTGGTCGCCGGCCGAGCTCGAGGTGCTGCGCACCGCGGCGCGCACGTTCGGCGCCGCCATGCACCGCAAGCGGGCGGAGGCCGCCCTCGCCGCCAGCCAGGCCAAGTACCAGGACCTGCTCGAGAACGCCAACGACCTGGTGCAGAGCGTGTCGCCGGAGGGCCGCTTCCAATTCGTCAACCGGGCGTGGCGCACCTCGCTCGGCTACGACCAGGACGAGATCGGCCGCCTGACGCTGTGGGACGTGGTCCACCGCGACCACCACCGGCGCATCGCCGAGGCGCTCGGCAAGATCTTCCGCGGCGGCCACGTGGAGCGCGTGGAGGTGGTCTTCGTCGCCAAGGACGGCCGCGAGATCTACCTCGAGGGCAGCCTCAACGCCCGTTTCGTCGCCGGCGAGCCGGTGGCGGCCCGCGGCATCTTCCGCGACATCACCGAGCGCCAGATCGTCGACCGGATGAAGCGGGAGTTCATCTCCACCGTCAGCCACGAGCTGCGCACCCCGCTGACCTCGATCATCGCGTCGCTCGGTCTCCTGGCGAGCGGCCGCCTGGAGGGCGACGGGCAGCGTACGGCCGAGCTCGTCGCGGTGGCGCACCGCAACAGCAACCGCCTGCTGCAGCTCATCAACGACCTGCTCGACCTCCAGAAGCTGGCGGCGGGCAAGATCGTCTACCGCTTCCAGGCCATCGACGTCGGCGCGCTGCTCGAGGAATCCGTCCGCGGCATCCAGGCGTTCGCCGACTCGTTCGCGATCGAGATCCGCCTCTCCGAGGCGCCGGAAGGCCTGCGCGTCCGGGCCGACCGCGACCGGTTGATCCAGGTGCTGAGCAACCTGCTCTCCAACGCCCTCAAGTTCTCGCCGCACGGCGGCCACGTCACGGTCGAGGCCCGGCAGGCCGGCGAGAGCGTGGTGATCTCGGTCGCCGATCATGGCCCCGGCATTCCCGAGGAGTTCCGCTCACGGCTCTTCGAGCGCTTCACCCAGGTCGATTCGTCGGCGACGCGCAGCGCCGGCGGCTCCGGTCTCGGGCTGTCGATCGTCAAGGGCCTGGTCGAGGGCATGCACGGCCGCGTGTCGCTCGACACCGAGATAGGCCGCGGCACGGTCTTCCACCTCGAGCTGCCGGCGGCAGCGGCCGCCGCCGCCGGCCGCTCCGCCGAGCTGTTGGCCTCCTAGCTATCTAGCCTGTCAGCGGCGCCAGAAGCTGGCGGTCACCAGCGCGGCGATGGCGTAGACCTCGAGGCGGCCGAGCCACATCAGGAGCACCATGAGGAGCTTCTGGGCGTCGCTCCAGAAGGCGAAATTCTGCGCCGGACCGACGCGGGCGAGACCGGGCCCGATGTTGCCCAGGGTGGCGATCGCCGCGCTCGCCGAGGTCTCGAGGTCGATCCCGCCCATGGTCAGGAAGAGCGTTCCCAGCGCCCAGCTCACGAAGTAGAGGATGAAGAAGCCCGCGACGCTCTTGACCACGGCGTCGGGCACCGCCTTGCCGCCGACGAAGATCCGCAGCACCGTCGACGGGCTGTACATCAGCCGGACCTCGCGCAACGCCGACTTGAGCCCGATGACCAGGCGCATGACCTTGAGCCCGCCGGCGGTCGAGCCGGCGCAGCCGCCGATGAACATCAGGCCCACCAGGAGCAGCCGCGACAGGCTGGGCCAGCGGTCGTAGTCGGCGGTGGCGAATCCCGTGGTGGTCAGGATCGAGGCCACCTGGAAGAGGGCGTCGAGGAAGGCGCGGGGGAGGAGCTCGTAGCCTCCCCGGGTCATCAGGTTCCAGGTGACGAGCCCCGACGCCGCCGCGATCATCGCCACGTAGAGCCGGAACTCCGGGTCGCGGACGAGGTTGCGGCCGCGGTGGCGCAGGATGGCGAAGTAGAGCGAGAAATTGGCGCCGGCGATCACCATGAAGACCACCACGATCACCTCCACCAGCGGCGAGCCGAAGGCGGCGATCGAGGCGCCGCGCGGCGAGAAGCCGCCGGTCGACAGGGTGGAGAAGGTGTGGGTCATGGCGTCGTAGAGGTCGAGCCCCGCCGCCAGCAGCAGCAGGACCTGGGCCAGGCTCAGGTAGAGATAGGTCTTCCAGAGGACGGCGGCAGTGTCGTGCACGCGCGGATGGAGCGTCTCGGCGGTGGGACCCGGGACCTCGAGCTTGTAGAGGAAACGGGCGCCGGGGCCGAGCTCGGGCAGCAGCGCCACGAAGAGCACGATGATCCCCATGCCGCCGAGCCACTGGGTGAAGCTGCGCCAGAAGAGCAGGCCGCGGGGCGCCGACTCGATGTCGGTGAGGATCGAGGCGCCGGTGGTGGTGAAGCCCGAGGCCGACTCGAAGAGAGCGTCGACGAGGCCGACCTCGCCGGAGAGGAAGTAGGGCACGGCGCCGAAAAGCGACGCCAGGATCCAGCCGGCGACCACGATCACGATGCCCTCGCGGCGGTAGAGCTCGCCGCCGGCTCCGCCCACGCGGATCAGCAGCAGGCCGCACAGGCCGGTGGCGGCGGCGGTCGCCAGGAAGTCGACGAGCGCCTCCTGCTCGCCGTAGAACCAGCAGACGGCGACCGGAAACGATTCCGCCAGCGCCAGCACGAGCAGGAGCCGGCCCAGGAAGCGGAGGGTGGCGAGCAGGTTCACGTCGCCTCCGACCTAGCTGGGCTCGCGCCCGGGAAAGAGAAGCTGCACGGTGGGCACGTGCTCCTCCTGCACGAAGAGGATCACCGTGTCGCCGACCTCGAGCCGGTCCTTGCCGCGGGGGATGAAGACCTTCTCGCCGCGCACCACGGCGCCGACGATCAGGCCGCGCGGCGGGCTCATTTCCGCCAGCGTCACGCCGGCCGCCGGGCTCGCCGGCGCCAGGCGGCGCTCGATGACCTGGGCCGCGCCGCGCTTCAGGGATACGATGTTGGCGCTGTAGCCGCTCTCGATGTACTCGCGCACGCGCTCCGAGGCGAGCGAGCGCGGCGAGACGACCTGCATCATGCCGAGCTTGCGCCACAGGTGCGAGGTCTCGGTGCGGTCGACGAGGGCGATCACCCGCGGCACGCCGAGCTCCTGGGCCAGCAGCGAGGCCATGAGGTTGCGCTCGTCGTTGCCCGTCAGGGCCAGGAAGGCGCGGGCCTCGGCCACCCGCTCGGCCTTCAGCAGCGAGGGGTCGGTGGCGTCGCCGCAGAGCACCTCGTGGTCGGGGAACCGCGCCGCCAGCTCCTCGGCCCGGCGCCGGTCCGTCTCGATGATGCGCACCCGGTCGACCTGGCCGGCCAGCGCCAGAGCCACGGTCTCGCCGGTGGCGCCGCCGCCGCAGATCACCACCGCGCCGGGGGTCCGCGGGCTGCGGCTGAGGATCCTCTGGGTGCGGCTGATCGTCTCCGTCTTGCCGACGATCAGGGCCTCGTCGCCGGGCTCGGCCTGGTCGTCGCCCGCGGGCACGAAGAGCGCCTCGCCCCGGAAGAAGGCCACCACCAGGCTGCCCTCAGGCATCTCGACGTCGCGCAGGCGGCGCTGGGTGAGCACCGAGTCGGCCTCGAGGTGGATCTTGCGCAGTTGCACCTTGCCGCGCGCCAGGTACTCGACCGCCAGCGTGTTGTGGCCGAGGATGTGGTTCAAAATGCGGGTGGTGGCCAGGAGCTGCGTCGACAGCAGCAGGTCGACGCCGAAGACCTCTTCGTAAATGCGCCGATGGGTGGTCACGTCCTCGGCCACGGCGACCCGCACCACGGTGCGCCGGGCGCCGAGGCGCTTGGCGAGGACCGCCGCCGCCAGGTTGGCCTCGTCGTTGGACGACACCGCCATGAAGAGGTCGGTGCGGTCGACCCGCGCCGCCTCGAGCACCGGCACGTGGGCGCCGTTGCCGATCACCGCGGCGGCGTCGATCTCCTCGATGCGCTCGCGCTTGTCGCCGTCGGCCTCGATGACCACCACGTCGTGTCCTTCCCGCGACAAGGTCCGGGCGAGGTGGAAGCCCACCTCGCCGGCCCCCATCACGACGTAGCGTTTTTTCTCCATCGGCGCCCTCGCGGCTTCGTGGGATTGTACAGGAGGCCGCGAGGGGCGCCGGGTGTAGGGGCGCACGGCGTGCGCCCGGCCCCCGACAGGGCCGTCCGGAGGGCGCAAGCCTTGCGCCCCTACACCGGGTTCGCTGGTATTATCCACCGCCATGGCCGTGTCCGCCCCGTCCCTGGCCGCTCCCCCCGCCGTGGAGTCGGCGACCGACCTCATCGGCGCGACGCCGATGGTCCGCCTGGGCCGCATCGACACGGGCGAGCGCGCCGACGTCTTCGCCAAGCTCGAGTTCCTGACCCCAGGCGGCAGCGTGAAGGACCGCCTCGGCCTCGGCCTCATCCTGGGCGCCGAGGAGGAGGGCCAGCTCACGCCCGGCGCCACGATCGTCGAGCCGACCGCCGGCAACACCGGCATCGGCCTCGCCCTGGTGGGCGTGCACCGCGGCTATCGGGTGATCCTGGTGGTGCCGGAGCACTTCTCGATCGAGAAGGTCAGGCTGATGGAGGCCCTGGGCGGCGAGGTGGTGCGCACGCCGGCGGCGGCGGGCATGCGGGGCGCGATCGAGAAGGCCCGCGAGCTCGCCGCCGAGATCCCCGGCTCCTACGTGCCCAGTCAGTTCTTCAATCCCGACAACGCCGGCATCCACTACCGCACCACCGGAGCCGAGATCTGGCAGCAGCTCGAGGGGCGCGTCGACGCCGCGGTGATCGGCGTCGGCACCGGCGGCACCTTCTCGGGCGTCGCCCGTTTCCTGAAGGAGCGCAATCCCGGCGCCCTGTGCGTCGCGGTCGAGCCCAACGGCTCGATCCTCCAGGGCGGCGAGCCCGGCCCGCACGACGTCGAGGGCATCGGCGTCTCGTTCATTCCCGAAAGCCTGGACACCGGGCTGATCGACGAGGTGATCATGGTGGACGACGAGGAGTCCTTCGCCACCGCCCGCGAGCTGGCGCGCCGCGAAGGTCTCCTCGTCGGCGGCTCCTCCGGCGCCGCCTGCCACGCGGCCTTGCTGGTGGCACGGCGCCTCGGCCCGGGCAAGCGGGTGGTCACCGTCTTCCCCGACGCCGCCGAGCGCTACATCTCGAAAGGCCGGCTGTAGAGGCAAGGGTCGGACAGGTCTGACATGTCCGACAAGTCCGACATGTCCGACTCCGCCTACGGCAGCAGGACGCGCAAGCGCTGCGGCGCCAGGCCGACGGTGAGCGGCGGCGCCACGGCGAGGACGTCGCCGTCGACCTGGAGCGGCACGCCCGGCGGCCCGAGGATCTCCACCTCCTCGACGGTCGTCGCCTCGACGTCCGCTCGCGCGAGGTGACGCCCGCGCGCCAGGTCGAGGCCGAGGCCGAAGGTCGCGGTGCCGCCGCGGCCGTGGAAGAGGAAGAGATCGAGGCGCCGGTCGCGGTAATCGGCGCTCGGCGCCAGCCGGAACGCGCCGCCGTAGTAGGGGATGTTCGAGACCACGGCGAGGCGGACGCGCGCATGGCGCCCGCCGAAGCGCAGCTCGATCTCCGGGTAGGCATAGGACCAGAGCTGGCGCAGCGCCGTCCATACCACGGCGCCCCCGCCGAGCAGACGCTTGAGAGCGGCGCTCTGCCGCGCCATCACCGCGGCGTCGACGCCGCAGGAGGCCATCATCAGGAACGGCTCGCCGCCGGCAACGCCCACGTCCACCTCCTGCGGGCGGCACGACGGCAGCAGCCGGGCCGCGGCGCGCGCGTCGCGCGGCAGGCCGAAGGCCAGCGCGAGCACGTTGGCGGTGCCGGCGGGCAGCGGCCCGAGGGCGGCGCCGGTGCCCAGAAGCCCCACCGCCGCCTCGCGCAGGGTGCCGTCGCCGCCCATGGCGAAGACCACCTCGTGATCGGCCGCGGCGGCGCGCGCCAGCCGGGTGGCGTCGCCGGCGCCGGCGGTGGGCACGGCCTCGACGGCGAAGCCGGCGCGCAGCTCGGAGAGGACCGCCGGCAGCAGCCGGCGCGTCACCTGGCGCCCCGACTTCGGGTTGTAGATCAGGACCGACCGGCGCATCGGCGACCCGCGCACGGCTCAGAACAGCCGGCCCTGACCGGGCGACGTCTGGTAGCCGAGGTGCCGGTAGGCGCGCTCGGTGGCCACCCGGCCGCGCGGGGTGCGTTGCAGGAAGCCTTCCTGGATGAGGAAGGGCTCGTAGAGGTCTTCGAGCGTGCCGCGGTCCTCGCCGATCGCCGCCGCCAGGGCCTGGATGCCGGCCGGGCCGCCGGCGTAGTGCTCGATGAGGGTGCCGAGGATCTTGCGGTCCACCTCGTCGAAGCCGTACTCGTCGACCTCGAGCAGCGCCAGGGCGCGGCGGGCCGTCTCGAGGTCGATGCGGCCGTCGCCCTCGACCTGCGCGAAGTCGCGCACCCGGCGCAGCAGGCGGTTGGCGATGCGCGGCGTGCCGCGGCTGCGCCGCGCGAGCTCGGCGGCGCCTTCGTCGTCGATGGCCAGCTCCAGCACCCGCGCCGAGCGGCGGACGATCTCCGCCAGCTCCGCGGGGGTGTAGAAGGCGAGCCGGTGGACGATGCCGAAACGCGCGTGCAGCGGCTTGGTGATGAGCCCGGCGCGGGTGGTGGCGCCCACCAGGGTGAAGCGCGGCAGCGGGATCTCCATGGTGCGCGCCGACGGCCCCTGGCCGATCACCAGGTCGAGCTTGAAGTCCTCCAGCGCCGGATACAGGATTTCCTCCACGGTCGGGCCGAGACGGTGGATCTCGTCGACGAAGAGCACGTCGCCCGGCTCCAGGTTGGTGAGGATGGCGGCCAGGTCGCCCGCTTTCTCGAGCACCGGACCCGCCGTCGCGCGCAGCGCCGCCCCCATCTCGTGGGCGATGATGTGGGCCAGGGTGGTCTTGCCCAGCCCCGGAGGGCCGAAGAGCAGCACGTGGTCGAGCGCCTCGCCGCGCTCCTTGGCGGCGCGGATGCCCACCTTGAGGTTCTGCACCACCCGCTCCTGGCCCACGTAGGCGTCGAAACGGCGCGGCCTGAGCGTCGCCTCGACGCCGAGGTCGTCGACGTCGGCCCGGCCGGAGAGGAGACGGGAGGGCCCGTCCTGGGTCGTCATACGGCCATTCTAGACCCGCGACAGGCGCTTCAAGGAAAGCTTGAGGAGCTCCGGGAGCTCCGCCTCGGGGTGCTCCCTGGCCACCTCGGCGGCGGCGCGCTCGGCCGCCGCCTGCTTGTAGCCGAGGCCGAGGAGCGCCGAGAGCAGGTCGCCGTCCGCGGCCGCCGCGGGCCGTGCGGCTCCGGTCTCGGCCGCCAGGTCCGCGACCTTGTCGCGCAGCTCCACGATCATGCGCTCGGCGGTCTTCTTGCCGATCCCCGGGACGCTCGACAGGCGCCTCAGGTCGGCGGCCCTGAGCGCCGCGATCAGGTCGCCGGGCGACATGCCCGAGAGCACCGTCTGCGCCAGCCGCGGGCCGATGCCGGAGACCGCGATCAGCTTCTCGAAGAGGCGACGCTCGAGCTCGGTCGAGAAGCCGAAGAGCTGGATCGCGTCGTCGCGCACGTGGGTGTGCACGTGCAGGGCCACGCGGGCGCCCGCCGCGCGGCCCTGGAGCTCGTAGTAGGTCGACAGCGGTATGTGCAGCTCGTAGCCCACGCCGCCCACGTCGAGGAGCAACTTGCCGGGAGCGATCCGCAGGAGCTCGCCCTGGAGGTGACCGATCAGACGCCTACCCCTGGCTCGACGGTTGCTCGCCCTGACCGAAGCTCTCGATCACGCCGGCACCGTACTGCGGATTGAGCTCCTGCCGGCGCTCGGCGAGGATCGCCTGCTGCAGCTCCCGCACGCGCTGCTCCTTGAGGGTCTCGCGCTTCGTCTCCCTGGCCTCGGCGAAGGCCGCGGGGTCGAAGCTCTTGCGCTCCGCCACCGCGAAAAGCACGGCGCCGCGATCGGTGGCCAGAGGGCCGCCGACCTCGCCGGTCTCGAGAGCCAGGGCGGCGTCGACGACCGCGCGGCTGCGGCCGAGGCCCGCGATGGTGCCGCGCCGCCCGAACTCGGCCGGTTCCTGCACCTCGAGGCCGAGCTCCCCGGCCACCTCGTCGACGCTCTTGCCGGCGGCGGCCGCTTCGGCGAGCCGCGCGCGGGCGGCCTCCTTGCGCTTCTCGTCGACGACGGTCTGACGCACCTGGTCCTCGACCTCGGCGAGCTCGGGCAGGCGCGGCTCCTGGATCTCACGCACCTTGAGGATCGCCTGCCCGCGCGCCACCGATATGGGCTGCGAGACCTCGCCCACCGCGAGCTCGAAGGCGGCCTGGTTGAACGCCGGGTTGCGGCCCAGCCCCGGCAGCGCGTCGTCCTCGCCGAAGGGCTCGGTCGTCACCGCCTCGAGACCTTCCGCCGCGGCCAGTGCGCGGAAGTCCTCGGCGCTCATCTCGGGCGTCACGCGGCCGGCGATCTCGAACGCCTTCGATTCCGCCAGGCGGCCCGCTTCTTCGGCGAGCAGGCGGGCGCTGATCGCCGGCTGGACTTCCTCGAAGGACTGCACCCCACCCGGCGCGTAGCTGAGCTTCTCGATCAGGTGGAAGCCGTGCGCCGAGCGCACGGGCCCCACCAGCTCGCCGTCCTGGGCCGAGAACGCCGCTTCCTCGAACTCCGGCACCATCTCGCCGCGGCCGAAGGGCCGCAGGGTGCCGCCGGCGCGGGCGCTCACCGTGTCGTCGGAGCTCTCCTGGGCGAGCTGCGCGAAATCCTCGCCGCTCTCGATGCGGCGGCGCAGGTCCTCGATCTCCTGGCTCGCCACCTCCTCCGGGCGCTCGGGGGTCACCCGGCGCAGGATGTGGCGCGCCGTCACCCGCTCCGGGCGGGTGTACTGGGCCTGGTTCGCGTCGTAGTAGGCGCGCATCGCGTCCTCGGCGATCTCGACCTCCTGGCGCAGTTTCCCGGTGTCGACGAGCAGGTAGTCGACCACCCGGCGGGCGGGGATCTCGAACTGCGCCGCGTGCTCCTCGAGATAGGTCTCGAGCTCCGACTCCGCGACCTCGACGTCCCCGATCTCGGCGGCAGGCAGCTCGA
Source organism: Thermoanaerobaculia bacterium (assembly GCA_036397835.1). Taxonomy (GTDB): domain Bacteria; phylum Acidobacteriota; class Thermoanaerobaculia; order Multivoradales; family J023; genus DASWIG01. The sequence goes on along the minus strand of DASWIG010000728.1, from coordinate 4,669 downwards.
CGTAGCGGATCTTGGCGCGCTCGACCTCCTCGCGGTACGCCTCCTCGACCTCGGCGTCGGACACGTAGACGCTCGCCGCCAGCACCGATCCGAGCTTCTCGAGCAGCATGAACTGGCGCTGCTGGCGCTCGAACTCCGCGGGCGTCGTGCGGAATCGGCGCAGGTGCTGGCGATACTCCTCCTGGCCGACGAAGCGGCCGTCGCGCTGGAAGACCGGGTACTCGAGGATCTGCTCGCGGACCTCCTCGTCGGTGACCCGGAGGCCGATCCGGCGCGCCTCGCGCAGCAAGATCCGCTGGTTGATGAGCTGGTTCAAGGCCTGCATCTTCAGGTTGAGCTGGCGGGCGAGCTCGTCGTTGAACTGCTCGCCGAAGGCCTCGCGGTACTGGCTCTCGAGGTTGCGGTAGGCGTCCTGGAGCTCGCCGAACGAGATCGTCTCGCCGCCGACGGTGGCCGCCACGTCGGTGCGGGCGCCGGCACCGCTTTGGCTGTAGCCTCCCCAGTCCGCGAAGATCAGCCACACCAGGGCCGCGAGCACCACGACGAGGAACCACTTGAGCGACTTCAGGTTGTCGCGAATGAACTTCAGAGCCATGGCCTTCTCCTTTGGCCGCCGTGCCGGCGGGCGTGGAGCGCGACTCTAACCGCTCGCCCGGCGCCGGGCAAGTGGCCGCCGAGGAGGGCCGGCGGGAGAGACGCTATGCTGTGCTATATTCTACGACCGCCCCGCACGCGACGGGAAGCCCGCCCATGGTCACCGAGAGAATCGACAAGCCCGAAAAGAGGACCCGCGGCTGGTACAGCGTCTCGGTGGCCTCGGTGCGCCGGCTGTTCACGTTGGTCGCCCTCCTCGTCCTGATCGTGGTCGGCTTCCTCTTCTACCAGCGCTGGGAGGTCTACGCGCTCGAGCGGCAGGCCGAGCGGCAGATCGACGAGGCCACCGACGTGATCGCGGCGATCGAGGCACGCCCCGACGCCGCCCAGGTGCGCATCGACCACCGCGCGGCCTGGCAGCTCCTCGACGAGGCCCGGACCACGTTCGCCGAAGGGAACTTCGCGCGCTCCGTCGAGCTCGGCGAACGCTGCCTGATCGTGCTCGACGCGATCGGCAGACAGGGCCAGGGCTCGATCCGCGTGCTCACGGCCCAGGGGGGCGTGGAGTACCGGCGCGGCGAGCGCGGCTCCTGGAAGCGGCTGCGCAGCCACGACACCCTGAACCCCCGCGACTGGGTGAAGACCTCGACCGACGGCAGCGCCGAGCTGCTCTTCGCCGACGGCTCGGTGTTCACGCTGCGCCAGAGCACCATGGTGCACCTCGGCGGCGCCCTCGGCGGCGGCGACGAGAAGACCGCCATCTCCTTCGGCCACGTGGAGCTCAACACCTCGGAGCGCGACCAGACGGTGACGACCCCCAAGTCCGAGGCGCGGGTGCGCGGCGATACCGAAGCCCTGGTGGCCTTCGACCGCGACCGCGGCGCCGGCCGCTTCGCGGCCTTCACCGGCGGCCTCGAGGTGCGCACCGAGAGCGGCCAGACCCGCGAGGTCGGCGCCCTCGAGCAAGTCGAGCTCTTGAACGAACGGCTCTCGGAGATCGAGAACCTGCCGGGCAAGCCCCAGCTCGCCGGGCCCGAAGACGACCATGCCCTCGACCTCAACGACGCTCCGGAGGTGGTGCTCGCCTGGCAGCCGGTAGCCAATTCCGGGCGCTATCTGCTGCGCATCTCCAACAGCCGGCTCTTCGCCTCGACCTTGATCGAGGACCGCCGGCCGAAGACCTCGGCGCGCCTCGGGGTGCGCGCCGAGGGCCAGTACTACTGGCAGGTGGCGGCGCTCGACGCCCGCGGCAATCCCGGCCCCTGGAGCGACGTCCGCTCGTTCCGCGCCGCCTCGCTGGCGAGCATCGAGGAGGTCAACGACCGGGTTCCGCCGGCCCTCGAGATCCTGGGGGTCGAGCCCTATGGCAACATCGTGATCGTCAACGGCAAGACCGAATCGGGCGCGACGGTGACGATCGATGACGAGGCCGTGCTGCTCAAGAGCGACGGCTCTTTCCGATCGACGATCCAGATGGGCCAGGCCGGCTGGAACGTCCTCAAAATCGTGTCGACCGACGCCTGGAACAACTCGTCGACGCAGCGGCTGCGGGTCTTCATCGACGCCCTCTAGCCGCCAGACGACTTCCGACCTCGACGAGCTCGCACACCCTGGACGCGCTCGAGGAGAAACAGCTATCCATGCCCTTTCCCACCCTGCTGCGGTTTTTCTCCGACGACCTCGCCATCGACCTGGGCACCGCCAACACCCTGGTCTTCAGCCGCACCGGCGGCATCGTGGTGCGCGAGCCGTCGGTGGTGGTGAGAAACAAGCTCACCAACAAGATCGAGGCGGTCGGCAACGAGGCCAAGGAGATGTTGGGGCGCACGCCAGGCAACATCGAGTCGGTGCGCCCGATGAAGGACGGCGTGATCGCCGACTTCGACATCACCGAGCAGATGCTCAAGTACTTCATCGCCAAGGCCCACGGCGGCCGCCGCTGGGTGCGGCCGCGCATCGTCATCGGCGTGCCCTCCGAGATCACGCCGGTCGAGAAACGCGCGGTGCGCGACTCGGCCGAGCAGGCCGGCGCCTCCGAGGTCTATCTCGTGGAGCAGGCGATGATGGCGGCGATCGGCGCCGGCCTGCCGATCAGGGAGCCCTCGGGTAACATGATCGTCGACATCGGCGGCGGCACCACCGACGTCGCCGTCATCTCGCTCGCCGGCGCCGTCTACAGCCGCTCGCTCAAGATCGCCGGCAACGAGCTCGACGAGGCGATCATCACCTACCTCAAGAAGACCCACAACCTGCTGATCGGCGAGCGCACCGCCGAGCAGATCAAGCTCGAGATCGGCTCCGCCTACCCCCTGAAGGAGCAGATCAAGATGGAGATCAAGGGCCGCAACCTGATCGAAGGCGTGCCCAAGACGGTGATCGTCTCCGACGGGCAGGTGCGCGAGGCCATGGCCGAGCCGATCAAGCAGATCGTCGACGCGGTGCTGCAGGCGCTCGAGCGCACGCCCCCCGAGCTCTCCGCCGACATCATGGACAAGGGGATCGTGCTCTCCGGCGGCGGCGCCCTGATCCGCAACCTCGATCAGCTCCTGCGCGAGAGGACCGGCCTGCCGGTGGTGCAGGCCGACGACCCGCTGTGCTCGGTGGTGCTGGGGACCGGCCGCGTGCTCGAAGACATGGACCTCCTGCGCAAGGTCTCGTTGCACTAGAGGTCACGGCGCGGTGAGAGAGAGCTGGTCCTACGCCTTGCTCCTGGCGATCCTCCTGGGACACCTCTTCATCCTCTCCACCCACGAGCGCTCTCGCGGCAGCCGCCTCGAGCAGCTCCTGCTCTCCACCTTCGGGCCGATCGGCCACGCCGCCGTGGCCGCCGCGGACGCGGCGCGCGGCGCCGTCGGCTCGCTGCGGCTGGCCGGCTCGCTGCGGCGCGAGAACGCCGAGCTGCACCACGAGCTCGACCGCCTGCGCGCCGAGACCGTGCGCCTCCAAGGAGTCGAAGAAAGGCTCGAGCGCCTGTCGCGCAACGCCGGCTACACGCCGCCGGTCAGTGGCGACGCCATCGTCGCCGACGTGGTCTGGGTCGACCAGGAATCGTGGCTGCGCACCCTGGTGCTCTACACCGGCACGGTGGCGCCGCGGCGCAACCAGCCGGTGGTCACCGACAAGGGGCTGGTGGGGAGGATCGTCGTCTCCGCCGGGCGCTACGCCAAGGTGCTCCTGCTCTCCGACCCGTCGCTGGTGGCGAGCGCGATGGTCGCGCGCACCCGCCAGCGCGGCCTGGCGCGCGGCGGCGACGTCGTCGAGCTCGAGCACATCCCGCTGCTGGCCGACGTACGCCTGGGCGACGAGGTGGTCACCGCCGGCATCGACGGCGTCTTCCCCCGCGGCATCCCGATCGGCACGGTGAGCTCCGTGGTGCCGGGGCAAGGGCTCTTCCAGCGCATCCGGATCACGCCGGCGATCGACATCGACTCCCTGGACCAGGTCTTCGTGCTCCCCCGCGAGGCGCTGCCGGCGGAGATCCGCGAGGAGCTCTCCACCGAGGAAGCCGATGCGCCTCGGTAGGTTCGTGGCCGCGCTGGCGGCGGCCGCCGCCGTCCAGTCCCTGGGTCTGAGTCTCCACGGCGGGTTCTTCGTCGCGATCGACCTCTTCCTGGTGGTGGCGGTCTACTTCAGCCTCGACGACCCGCCGGTGGCGAGCATGCTGCGGGGCACCGCTACGGGCCTCGTCCAGGACGCGCTGACCGGCGGCCTCTTCGGCCTCCACGGCTTCGCCGACACCTTGGTGGCGTGGGCGGCGTCGCGGCTGCGCCAGCGCGTGGTCATCCAGCAGCCGCCGCAAGTGGGCCTGCTCTTCGCGCTCGCCGCCGCCCTGCAGCACACGCTGCTGGTGGCGCTCCAGTACTTCATGCTGCCCGGCTCTTTACTGCCCGGCCTCGGCGTCATGGCGCTGCGGATGGTGGCGACCGGCGTCGCCGGCGCGCTCATCTACGTCGTCGCCGGCCATATCCGGCGGCGGCTCAAGGCCTGGCGCGAGCGCCGGCGCCGCAAGCTGGCGCTCGAGATCGACTAGCCGGTCCGGTCCCTGCTCTGAACATGACGGTATCATGGCGTCCGC
>DASWIG010000727.1:0-6570 GCA_036397835.1 Thermoanaerobaculia bacterium | reverse complement strand
CGCCCGACGACGACGCCTGGGATCGCACCGTCGAGTCGTTCCGTTCCGACCTCGACGCGATGTGCGAGCTGGTGCGCGATCCGGCGACCGATCTCCTCGCGCCGTTTCCCTGGGCCGACGGGGCGACCGTCCTCCGGGAGGCGCTCCTCGTCGCCGATCACAACGCGTACCATCTGGGGCAGATCGTGATGTTGCGTCGGCTGCTGGGGGACTGGCCGCCTGCCCCTTGAGGGTTACCGCTTCTATTCGCGAGAAGCGGAAGAATTCGCCGAGATGAGCGTCCAAGCCATGGCCGAGGTGCTGCGCGATGACCCTCCGCCGCGGTGAGATCTACTGGGTCGACTACGATTCATCACACGAAGGACGAATGGAGAAAACGTTGCTCACCAGCTGTAGGGCTGTTGCGACTTCGACTGGTACAACATGCCAGAAGCGAGCCCTTCCAGGCTCGCGCTACTGCCTTTATCATGTAGATCGCAAAGCGCTTCTCCTAGCGGGCATCGTTGGTGCAATTCTAAGTCTCCTGGTTGCCGAAGGTTATCGAGCGCTCGTTCCATCAGCTGAGTCTCTGCAGTTGGCTGCCGCACGTCGGGAGATATCTACCTTGACGGAGACCATGACGACGATCAAGACTCAAGCGAACGACTTGCGACAGGAAATTGTCACCCACCAGACACGTCTTGAAGAGGAGCGAAACGAGTCGTCCGACCGCGAACAGCGTCACATCGCCCAGCTCGCGGAACTCAATTCGAAGCTAGAGCCATTCATCGAAGCTGCAATTTCTCGCTATCCTGATCTTAGCGTCGGCGATGCACTAGAACAGCTTAGCCGGCAACTTGAGGAAGTGCGAGCGATGGCATCCCATCCCCTGCTCTCGTATTACGAGAGCAGGGTCTTCCCGGATCCAGAAGGCCCGATCTTAAGAGTCTACTTCAAGAGATCCAAAGAAGGCCCACTCGGAAAGCTTGAGTTTCGAATTGATATAGTTCCGGGTTCGTCAGGTCGCATCCGTGATGTGGGTCCCTATCCAATGGGCCTAAGCGTACTTTCATCGTTGGCAATCGACGGCATGACTGCCACCATAGAGTTCTCAGTTCCTGGCGGTGACGATCCTGCTGTCAACATCAAACTCTCGGGGCCGGCGGTAATCCGAGTGGAGGGCAACTACGGCCTAGAGCCACTGGTACTGGAAGTCATGTAGATACTTCGCGAAAGTCCGATAGCCCACGACGTTTCCGCAGGCCAATCTGGCGATAGGAAGAAAGCTGTTTTCGACGGTACATCACTCAATGTGGTGGACCAGGGGCTTGGCCTTCAGATCGCGGGCACCAATCGTCCGTAGGACGTCCGCGAGCTGTTCCGCCGACGCGAGGAGCTGATCGCCGAGGAGAGCGACCCAGCGCCCGCGGTGCTCGGAACCGTGTCGCTTGAGCCAGGCGAACTCCCGCGTCCGGTCGGCTCGCCGTGCCAAGGTCCGCGAAGGCGACCCGACAGACTCGGCTAGCCGTGCCAAGGTCCGGGAAGGCGACCCGACAGACTCGGCTCGCCGCGTCAAGGACCACGACGGCGACCTGATGGGCTCGGCTTACCGCGTCAAGGCCCGGGGACGGCGACCCGACAGACTTGGCTTACCGCGTCAAGGCCCGGGACGGCGACTCGACAGACTTGGCTTACGTCGTCAAGGCTCGCGACGGCGACCTGACAGACTCGGCTTAGCGCGTCAAGGCCCGGGACAGCGACCCGACAGACTCGGCTTACCGCGTCAAGGCCCGGGACGGCGACCTGACAGATGCCGCTCGCCGTGCCGAGGCCCGCGACGGCGACCCGACGGGCTCCGCTCGCCGTGTCCGGGGCCAGGTGCCGCGAGCCGGGTCCGTCCGCTCGCCTTCCCGGGGCTTGCGGCGCCGAGCCCGGCGTCTCCGGACGCCGATTTCGGCCTCGATGAGCCCAGAAAGGCGGCGAAGATCACCGACCGCTCGGTCGGTCTTCGGAAATCCCGTTTCCTCGATCGCGGTCCGGAGCTTTTCCCTATTCTCGTCGACGTTCGCCCGGAGCACCCGCAAGACGGTCTCGCGGGCTCCGAATCCTAACCCGCCCGGCTCGACCGGGCAAACGAAAGGAGGCATTCCATGCCTGCCAAGATCTCGAAAGAGGTCACGAGCAGGGAGGAGCGGTGCCAGTTCCTGACCGCGATCACGAAGCAGGGACCCCGGATCGCCGATCTCCTCCTCGGCCTCGTGCGCCCCTTCCTCCTCCCCGACGACGCGGCGTCCGACTTCATGGCCACGCTCGTCGGCCTGTCTCGCCGCCTCGACGGCGTTCTCCAACGGCTGAAAGCAGCCGACGAGAGGGCCTACGCGGCCGAAGCCAGGCGGATGCGCGTGCGCCGGCAGCGCGACGAGAAGACCGGCGACCTCGGAAAGCTGATCTCCCGGACCTTCCAGACCGTGTCCCACCAGTACGTGGAGCCCAGCCTCGGGAGCTCGGCCTCGAGAGCCCGAACCGTAACCGCACCCCGCTGTTGCGCCAGGCCGAGCGTCTCGACGAGACCTTCGGCCGCGACGACGTGGAGCAGTTGCTGGGCGAGTCCTCGTTCTCGGAACCCGTGGATCCGCGCGGCCAGGTGGCGGACGTGCAGGTCCTCGCCGAGGAGGTTCGCGGCCTCGGCCGGCAGTTCGACGTGGCCCGCCGCGAGTACGACGAGGCGCTGATCGAGAAGAACAAGGCCAAGCAGGAGCACGACCATCTCTTCCTGCACACGGCCCGCACGTTCGAATCGTTCTGCCGTCTCGCCGGAGAGGAGGAGCTGGCGGACCGGGTCCGCGAGACCCAGCGTCGCCGCCGCCGCGCCACGACCGAGACCGGAGAGGGCGAGGGCGATCCGCCCCAGCCCTCGCCGGACGGCGGCGGAGCCGATCTCGTCGCCGCCCTGCCGGAGGGCACGTCGTCCGTTCCGGAGGCTTGATGCTGGGATAGGACGACTGCCCTAGTCTGATTCAGAGCCGGGAGGCCGCCTTCAGTCCGGGCCGTCGAGCGGCCTCCCGGCGTCCCTTTTCGTTTTCGAGGCTCAGGGGTTCGGGTCTGCGGACGTGGCGCACGGGCACGCTCGTCAGACCGCCCGCAGCGACGCCCCGACGTGCTCGTGCGCGTGGTACGAGCTGCGCACCAGCGGCCCCGACTCGCAATGGCGGAAGCCGAGCTCGAGGGCGTGGCGCTTGTGGTCGGCGAACTCGTCGGGATGGACGAAGCGGTGGACCGGCAGGTGCTCGCGGGTGGGCTGGAGGTACTGGCCGATGGTCAGCACCTCGACGCCGGCGCCGCGGATGTCCCTGAGCGTGGCGTAGAGCTCGTCGACGCTCTCGCCGAGCCCCACCATGACGCCCGTCTTCACGCGTCCCCCGTACTCGCCGCGGTCGCGGCGCCGCGACGCCTCGGCGAGCAGCTCCAGGCTGCGCTCGTAGCGGCTGCCGGGACGCGCCTTGCGGTACATCCGCGGCACCGTCTCCATGTTGTGCGAGAAGATCTCGGGCCGCGCGGCGAGCACCACGTCGAGGGCGTCGGCGACGCCGCGGAAGTCGGGCGTCAGCACCTCGACGGCGGTCTGCGGGTTGCGCCGGTGGACGGCCGCGATCACCGCGGCCCAATGACCGGCGCCGCCGTCGGGCAGGTCGTCGCGGTCGACCGAGGTGATCACGGCGTGACGCAGGTCCATGGCGGCCACCGCCTCGGCCACGTGCTCGGGCTCCTCGGCGTCGACGGCGCCGGGGCGTCCGGTGGCCACGGCGCAGAAGCCGCAGCGGCGCGTGCAGACGTCGCCGAGGATCATGAAGGTGGCGGTGCCGTGCTCGCCCCAGCACTCGTAGATGTTGGGGCAGCGGGCTTCCTGGCAGACGGTATTCAGACGCAGCTTGCGCACCAGCCCCTGGACCTCGCGGTAGCGCTCCGGCGTCGCCAGGCGGATGCGCAGCCACTCGGGACGACGCTGGCGCGGCGGGGCCGCGGCGGCGCTCTTCGTAGCGATCCGGACGAGGCCTTCCATGGCCTCAGTGTACATGACCGGCGCACGTCCGGTGCCGGTCTCGGAGGCGTTCACCGGCTTTTCCTCGCCGGCGGCGCCGGGCTCCCCTCAGTCGCCCACCGCCGTCGTCCACGCCGAGACGCCCCCCGACTCGAAGCCGTCGGCGAAGAGCGGGCTCGATTTCCAGAACGCGAGTAGCGTCCGCAGGGCCGCGGGCGCGTTGACCGGGTGCGGTTGGCCCGCCTGGTCGACGCTGTTGAGGCCGTGGCACGAGGCGCAGACGCGGATCTCGCCGGGCTGGAACGTGAGCCAGTAGCGCTCGCGCACCACCGGCGCGCCGGCGGCGTCGGTGAGCTGCCAGGTCATGGCGCGGCGCGCCGGCACCAGGGCCGCCAGCGAGCCGTCGACGCCCAGCGCCACGCTGCCCGGAGGCCCCGAAGGCGCCGGCGGGTTGTCGGCGTCGTCGTGGAGGAACTGGGCGAGCACGCGACGCCCGGGGTCCGGCGACGCGGTGCCCCCGATGCCGCGAATCTGGTCGCCCTGGAAGAGCTGCAGGTAGGCGACGCCGTAGACCGTGCCGCCGTCGCCGGTCGTCTGGGCGCCGCCCGCCACCGCCAGGTTGAACGGCTGCTGCCGGTCGGCGGCGTCGCGCGTCGTCACGTCGCGCGAGACGATGAGCGCCAGCCCGCGGTCGCGCAGGTCGTCCCGGAAAGCCTCGACGTCGACCCCCTGCTCGGCGAAGACCTGCGCCTCCGGCGCCGGCAGCGACGACGTGCGCGCCGGCGGCTGGGGACGCGCCCGCACCTCGACCGGCGAGAGCTCCCACAGCGGACCGTCGTAGCTCACCAGCTCGTCGGGATCCCAGTACTGAATGCTGCGCACGATGCCCGGCGTCAGCGCGGTGCCCGCCTCCCAATAACCGAGCCCGGAGTTGAAGGCCAGACGCCGCAGGCGGAAGTCGTAGCGCGGCGACGGCGCGTTGCGCGTGCCCTCGTTGGCGGCGTAGCGGGTCTCGAACGCGTGCGACGAGACGAGCGCGCCGTTGGAGAGCGGAAGCGGGTCGCGGTAGTGGCCGCTGTGGGCGGCGGGCGGCGTGGCGCCGTCGGCGACGACCGTCGCGGTGGCCGGGTGGGTGACGTAGGTCACCGCCATCTGGTCGGCCGGCAGCGACGGATCCCCGGGCAGACGCACGATCTGGCCCGAGGCATGGGTGCCGAACTCCGGCGCCTCGACGCCGAAGAAGGTCCCCGGAGCGGCCGGGTCCTCCTCGATCTGGAAGAAGCTCTCGATCTCGTTGGCGTTCGCGCGCCCGGAGACCTCGTCGATGAACTCGTCGAGCGACGGGTCGTCGTCGAAGGACTGCGCGAAGTACTCGTGGAGCTCGTGGCGGCCGACGTGGTTCAAGGTCTCGGCGTCGGTGCCGTCGGGGTTGACCTGCCAGGGGAAGAAGTGGTTGAAGCGGTGGCCGTTGACGTTCGGCGGCGAGTCGCCGCGCGGCTCCGGGAAGACCTCCTCGCGGCTCGCCAGCCGCGCCGCGCCGGCGCTCTCGTCCGCGTAGTTGAAGGTGCCGTAGCCCGCGCCCTCGGCGTCGGCGTCGGCCTGCTGGTCGCGCTGCAAGTGGTCCCAGCGGGTGAAGATCACCCGCCCGAAGCTGTCGAGGATCGGCGTGAAGTCGCCCGACGGCGCGTGGTCGAGCAGCGCCAGCTCGCCGGTCGCCGGGTCGAGGCTCCACAGCCCGGTGTTGGTCGGCGTCGACTCGTACTCGTCGTGCTGCGGGTAGAGGTGGAGCGAGCCGTCGCGGGGACGGTCGGAGGTGAAGACGATGCGGCCGCCGGGCACGTAGAGCGGCGTCAGGTTGTTGTACGAGGCCGGCTGGTTGGGGACTTTGGCGATCGCCGCCGGCTGGCCCTGGCCGAGCCCGGTGACCTCGTAGAGCTGCCAGCGCTGGCTGGTGACCTGGTAGCGCTCGGTGGGGGCGCCGATCACCATGCTGAAGAGCGCCCGGGTGCCGTCCCAGTACACCGAGGGATCGCGGACGGCGATCGCGTTCGCCCCCTGGAAGACGGCGGCGCTGCCGTAGCCGGCCTCGCGGGTGAGGTTGCACAGGGTGCCGTCGGGATAGCGCACGTAGAGGTCGCCGCCGCGGCCTGCCCGCGAGACCTGCGGGAAGTGGTTGGCGAAGGTCGAGCCGATGGTGGCGAAGTCGCCGGCGATCGGGAACTGGGCCACGAAGAGGATCGGGTTGGGAAGGGTCGGGCCGGTCCCCGCGGTGCAGAGGGTGGCCGCGGGAAGGGCCGTCGGCGCCACGAGGGCGAGGGTCAGAGCAATCCTGAAGCCGTTCGCGTTCGAAAAACGAAGGCGCATGCCATCGTCTCCTGTTTGGCGGGGCGGGTCCGGTCCCTGGCGGGGACGCCGGCGGGAGCCGGCGCCCTGCTCCGAGCCTATGACAGCGTGTTGGCCTGGCGCTGTGGCGTGCTTCACAGTGCCGTCTTGCCCGGCGCCGGGCCGGCCCTACCCGAAAGGGAGGGCGGGGCGCCGCGCTTGGGTTAGGA
>DASWIG010000726.1:0-7252 GCA_036397835.1 Thermoanaerobaculia bacterium | reverse complement strand
AAGCACAGCGGCAGCGTCGCCGAAGTGGTGTTGCCGTAGCGCTGGATGTTGTTGTGGACCTTCTCGTCGGGCAGCTTCAGCACCTTCTGCGACGCCTCGTTGATGCGCAGGTTGGCCTGGTGCATGACCAGCAGGTCGAGGTCGTCGAGGCCGTAGCCGTTCTCCTCCAGGACCTGGCGGGTGACCCGCGGCATCTGGGTCACCGCGAGCTTGAAGACCGCCCGGCCGTCCATCACCGGCACCGAGAGGCCCTCGGCGATCATCTCGGCGCTCACGAACGGCCGCGACGCCGAGCCCACCCCGGGCACGTAGAGGATGTCCTTGTGGTTGCCGTCGCCGTAGAGCACGGCGCCGAGGATGCCGAGCTCGCTCTCCTCGGCGCGGAACACCATGGCGCCCGCGGCGTCGCCGAAGAGCACCACCAGGTGGCGGAAACGGTTGTTCCATTCCCGGTGCTCGTCCTCGAGCGGCCCGCTGCCGCCCAGGAGCACGTCCCAGGTGCGTTCGGAAAAGGGAAGGAGGCTCGAGTGGACGTCGGTGCCCACCAGCAGGACGGTGCGCGCCGTGCCGCTGCGGATCAACGCGTCCACCATCTGCAGACCGTAGGCGAAACCGGCGCATTGCTGGCGCAGGTCGAGGGCGGGCACCGGCGGCATGCCCAGCCGCGCCTGCAGGAGCGTGCCGGTGCCGGGGAAGTAGTGGTCGGGGGTCATGGTGGCGCAGACCAGGTAGTCGACGTCGCCGGGCGCCAGGCCCGCCTCGTCCAGGGCGGCGCGCGCCGCCTCGGCGCCGAGGTCGGCCGAGCCCACCCCCGGCTCCACGAAGTAGCGCGTCTCGATGCCGCTGCGCTCGCGGATCCACTCGTCGCTGGTGTCCAGGACGCGGGCCAGCATGTCGTTGGTGACCTCCACCGAAGCCACCGACACACCGGTTCCCACGAGCACCGCTCTCGTCTGCGCCATCGTCTCTCCTCTCGTTCAGAATCCGTCCCGGCGGCGGTCGAGCGGGTTGGGCCGGTAGCGGCCGGTAAAGAGCACCTTCGAGCCGTCGATCTCGACGAAGCGGTACACGCGCTTCGGCCGCTGGCCGTCGAGACCCTCCGCGGCGTCCTTGCCGTATTTCCACACCTCGAGAGTGGGCACGCCGGCGTCGATCGGCTTCTCGAACACGATCTCCGCGGGCTCGCCGTAGACCACCCAGACCCTGCCGCGGTCGGTGCCGCGCCCGGGCAACGCGCCTTCGGTGAAGCGTCTGTCGGCCGCCGCGGCGCGCTCCTCGAAGACCTGGCGCGGCTTCTTGTCGAAGAAGCCGTAGCCCTCGGCACGCCGGGTCCAGAACTCGTCGATGAAGCGCGCCGCCTCCTCGTCGCTCGCCAGGGCGAGGTAGGCCTCGACCTCGCCGGCGGAGGCGACGTCGGCGATCGGTCCGACCAGCCAGTGGGAGTACTCGATGCTCAGGAGCGGGTTGAACAGCTCCGCGGGATCGGTCGGCTTCTTGCCCTTGGCCGCGGCCGCGGGCGCCGCGAGCAGTACCGCTGTGAGGAGGGCGACGACGCCGCACGCCCACGCCCTTCTAGGTCTGGCGCAGGAGATCGAGAAACTCTTCGCGGATCGGGCGCTCATGGAAGATCCCCCGTATGGCTGAGGTCACGGTGACGGCACCGGGTTTCTTGACGCCGCGCATCTCCACGCAGAGGTGACGGGCCTGGATGACGACCATCGCCCCCTGGGGCTCGAGCTTCTCTTCGAGGAAGGTCACCACCTGCTCGGTGAGGCGTTCCTGGAGCTGCGGCCGTTTGGCGTAGAACTCGAGGATGCGCGGCAGCTTCGACAGGCCCACGATGCGCTCGGTCGGCACGTAGGCGATGTGCGCGTGGCCGTAGAACGGCACCAGGTGGTGGGCGCACATCGAGTAGAACGGGATCTGCACCTCGGCCACCATCCCGGTGTAGCCCTCGTCGTTGGGGAAGGTGGTGATCCGCGGCTCGTTGCCCTCCCGCAGGCCGTGGAACATCTCGGCGTAGAGCTTGGCGACCCTTACGTCGGTCTCGCGCAGGTTGGGGTCCGCGAGGTCGAGGCCGAGCGCCTCGAGCATGTCCCGCACGTGCCCGGAGATACGCTCCAGGCGCTGCCGTTCCGCGGGCTCGAAGTCGGCCAGCGGGCTCTCGTCGTCGTAGAGGGACGCTTCGGCGTCCGCGAGGGCGCTGGCGGAGCGGGGCGTCAGGGTCTTGGTGATGGCGTCCTCCTCGCGGCAATTTGGTGAGGGGCAGGATCTTACCTAGAATGGGGAGGCGATGTCCAAGGCGGACGCCGAGCCGGCGCCTCCGCCCTCCCCTCTCCAACGATCTCCCGGAGGATGGCATTCCATGGCCGACGTCCGCATCGAATACTGCGTGGTCTGAAACTACAAGCCCCGTGCCGCCGGTCTGGCGGACGCGCTCGAAAAGCGCTTCGGCGTCACCACCGCCCTGGTCAAGGGCAAGAACGGCGTCTTCGAGGTCACCTACGACGACGAGCTGGTCTTCTCCAAGCGGAGCCTCGGACGCTTCCCCGAGCCCGGGGAGGTGGAGAGGGCTATCGAGAGCCGGATCGAGTACGACGACGAGGACCGGTAAGCGGCGTCCGCGGCGAAGCCGAGGACGCCGTGACGAAGAAGAACAGGGCGGCGACGGCACCCACGACGCCCACCGGCCAGAACTCCCCGCCCGGTCCGCCGAGCCTCACCAGGTCGACGGCCCAGCCCAACAGCGGCGCGACGATCATCGTCGCCGCCCGCTGGGCCTGCGACTCGATCGACAGCACGGTGGCGCCCTGCGACTCGCGCGAGCACGAGTCGAAGCGGCTCACCAGGATCGGACGCCACACGTTCTGCAGCACGTGGAGGGCCACGAAGGCCGCCGCCACCACCGGCAGGACGCTGAAGTAGGCGCTCGCCGCGAGGCCGGCGAAGACGGCGGCGTTGGCGCCCCACAGCCAGCGCGCCGCGCGTTCCTCGGAGCCGGCGGCCATGGCGGCGCGGTGGGCGTTGCGGCTGCCCGCCGCCGAGAGCAGGAAGAGCACGAAGTAGACCGGACCCACGAGCAGGGCCGTCTCCTGGGTGTCGCTGAGCTTGGAGAGGGTGAACGGCAACGCCCAGCCCGCGACGCTCGCGACGGTGAGCGCCTGCAGCACCGGTTGGAGGTAGTCCTTGGCGGCACTGAAGACGCCCTCGAAGCCCATCGACTCGCCCACCAGGCGTCGCAGCGCACGCACGCGCACGGCGTCGGCGAGGGCGGCGCGCAGGTGGTCGACCACCTGGCGCGTGGAGCGCGCCTTCTCGTGGGCGCCGTCGAGCTCCCGCGGATAGCCGAGGAAGTTGACCACGTTCAAGACGTAGGGCACGGCGGCGAAGTAGAAGACGTAGGCGTAGCTGTCGGCGAGAAGCACGAAAGCCGCCGCCAGCAGGCTCGAGACCGCCGAGCCGATCTGGCTCCAGGAGCGCGTGTAGCCGTAGACGCGGGTGCGCTCGGCGGTGCGCCCCGCAAGGCGCAGCCACTCGAAGATCATCGCCTTGTGGGTGCCGGAGCGGAAAGCCTCGCCGACGCCGAAGAAGACCATGGCGGCGAAGAAGACCGGTCTGGCGTCGGCCAGCGCGAAGACGAGGAAGCTGACGACGTAGGCGGAGAACGACAGGATCATCGAGATCCGCCGCCCGCAGGCGTCGGCGAGAGCGCCCGAGGGGATCTCGAGCAGGTTCACCGTCACCTCGCGGAAGGCGACCAGGAGCCCGATGAGGAAGAAGCTGAAGCCCTTCTCGAGCAGCAACAGCACGAGGAAGGGCTCGAAGTAGCGCTGGTTCTTCAGGAAGCCGTAGAGGCTGAACCGGAAGAGCATGGGGTAATCGTAGCCCCGAGGACGGCGGCGGCGGCGGCCGGCCGCGTATCAACCGCCTCCGGCGCCGGGCGCCGGCGCTGCGGCGTCTTCAGAATGAGCACCACCGAGGCGAGGATCACCGCCGCCGCCGCCAGCACCTGCGGATCCAGCGTCTCGCCGGCGAGGCTCCAGCCCAGGAAGAGGGCGATCACCGGGTTGACGTAGGCGTAGGTCGCCACCTTCGCCGGCTCGGTGACCCGCAGCAGCCAGGTGTAGGCCGAGAAGGCGATGAAGGAGCCGAAAACGATCAGGTAGACGAAAGCGACGAAGGAACGCATGGAGAAGCTCGCGAGCTCCACCCGCGGGCCCTCGCCGAGCGCCAGGCCGGCGACGACCAGGACGACGCCGCCGATCGCCATCTGCAGCCCGGTCGCGAGGATCTGCGACCCCGGATGGTCGGCACTGCGCGAGACGACCGCGCCGGCGGACCAGGCCAGGGTGCCGAGCACCAGGACCCAGATCGCCACCGGCGCCGACGGATCGCCGCCCACCGCGCCGGGGCGCATCAGGAAGGCGACGCCGCCGAAGCCGGCGAGCACCCCGAAGACGACGCGGACGTTCAGTCCCCGGCGTCCCTGCATTGCGTCGATGGCGACGATGACGAGCGGCACCGTGGCCACCAGGACCGCGGTCAGGCCCGAGGCGACGTACTGCTCGGCCCAGGCCACGCTGCCGGTGCCCCAGGCGGGCATCAGCAGCCCGAGGAGCGCCGCCCAGCCCCACTGCCGCGGCGTCGCCGGCGCGGCCCCGCGCCCGCGCGCCCACAGCACCATCAGCAGGCCGGCGACGCCGAAGCGCGCCCCCAGCATGATCAGCGGCGGCATGGTCTCGATGGCGACGCGGATCGCCAGATAGGTCGAGCCCCAGACCAGGTAGATCGCGGCGAAGGCCGCGACGACCAGCCAAGGCGTCGGAGTCGGCGCGGTGTTGTTATCGAGGGAGCGAGTCATGGCTCGGAGTTCTCCTGAGGATCGAGGGATTGTACCACGACAATGGGGGAGAATCCGGCTTGTCCGTCGAATTGTTCCCCTGAAGTCCTCAGTACGGAGGGACAATCGGGAGGTTGCAGGGTAATAGGACTTTATTGTAGCGATACAATTGAGAGCTGCTGCGGGCTCAGGATCGGCGTGCGAGCGCTTCGCGCAAGCGCGCCAGCTCCGCTTCGGCCTCGCGGCGCGCGGCCGCCTCCGTCTCGGCGCGGGCGGCCTCCGTCTCGGCGCGGTCTTCGGCCTCCAGGCGCGCGGCCGCTTCCGCTTCGGCGAGGGCGTCGAGGACCTGCTGAGCGACCTCGAAGTTGATCGGGCGGCGCGTCATCGCAGGACTTCCCAGTCCTCCGCGTGTGCGAGCTCCCCAAACGGTCTCAGCACGCCGCGCTGACGACCCGCCGAGCTCCCCAACGGCCTCAGCACGCCGCGCTGGCGACTCTCAGAATCAGGCTGCATTTTTTCGCAAGTAGTCGAGGCTTCCCGGCAGGTCGCGGATCAGGCGCAACAGCACGTCCAGCGCCGCCGTCTGGACGGTGCGTCCCGACTCCCAACGCGAGATCGTGTTGCTCCCGAGACGCAGGAGCTGAGCGAAGGCATCCTGCGTCAGGCCGAACCGCTCGCGAATCGAACGGATGTCCGTGGCCGAGAGCAACCCGTACTCTTTCCGGTATCGTTCGAAAGCATTCTCACGCAGGCGCCGGGCCTCCTCGTGACGCAGCACCACTTCACCGCACTGCGGACACCGCAAGTGGGATGTGCTCGCAACGCGGACGTCCTGCCCGTTCACAGGATAGGCGAGCTCTCCGCGCGATTCCTTCATCATCGTACCGCACTGCGGACAGGCGTCGTCCGCAAGAACGGTGCCTCGTTGCCTGGAGGATCTGTCAACTGTAGTCGTCATGATGATCTTCGTGGACGGAGATCAGGACGCAGTCGTTTCGCAGGATTACCTTCATGTAGAGAAGAATGCCGCCGCAGATCGGTTTGAAGACATACATCCATTCTCCCGTCGTCTCCGAGATCTGGCGTCCCGCGGAGTCCTGACTTCGGAGGCTCGCCAGAATGTCGCAGGCATCCTCCTCGTCGAGCTCCTCGTCGAGACTGGCCAGCTCGTGGAGAGCTTTCTGGGTGAATCGGACCCGCCGCCCTGCGGCCAGCTCCCGGACTCTCGCCAGAACCTGAGGCAGCCAGCGCGCCATCAGTCTGGGGATCCCTTCACCATGTGGTGAATCTACAGGGGGGCTGGCCGGTCTGTCAAGGAGTCCGGTCACCGAACGAGCAGGTCCTCAGCGTGCGGCTACGGGCTCAGCCCGCTTCGGCGAGGGCGCCAGCACAGGCCCAGGTTCGTCCACCGCGTCCCTCAGGGAACCGGGGAGGTCCCGGGAGCCGGAGACGTACCAATACCAGACGTGGGTGTCCAACAGGAGCCGATGGGTCGAGCGGCGTGTCATCGCAGGACTTCCCAGTCCTCCGCGGCACGGGACCCACGATGTCTCCGAGCTGCTCCGACGTTCCCTGCAAGGCTCACGCCAGCACGTAGAAGAGGCACACCGCCGTCGCCGCCAGCAGGAAGCCCCTCACGCCCTTGAACGTCAGCATCCAGGCCCCCGGCCGCGGCAGCCAGCTCGCCGCGCCCGGCACTGCCGCGAGCAGCAGGTAGACAGGGCCAGCCCGACGCCGATGGCGGTGAAATGGCGAAGATCAGGGCCGGCTCCTGGGCCAGGGCGAAGCCGACCGCGGTGCCCAGGAACGGCGCCGCCTCGGCGAGGGCGTCGAGGACCTGCTGGCGGGTGAGGATCTCGCTGAAGACGTGGGGCTCGCGTCCCGGACGGTAGAGCACGTAAAAGGGCACCGCGGACTTGCCGTAGCGCGCCAGGAAGACGGCGATCGCGTCGTCCGGGTTGGTCCAGTCGGCCTTCATCGGCACCACGCCGCGCTCTGCGAAGGCGGCGGTGGTGTCGTCTGCTATACTCGATCGCAGCGGACGGTTCGCTGAGCGGCCCGCCGCTGATCCGGGCGTTAGGTGCCTAGACCTGGTTGTTGCAATGGCAAGAGGAGTTACAACATGAAGACCTTCCTGAACCTCTCGCATGCAGTGGGCTTCATCTCAGAGGCACTTGAAGAAGACGATTGGAAGTCTTTAGCCGATGCTTGCCGTGCCGAACTTCCAGCCGCTTGGGTGCGTTTACAGGAAACTCACAGGACGACACCCCTGCCCGAACTCTATGCCGACAGGGAGTTCCCAAAGAATTCGACCGAGTTCAAGCTTGGTGGACATGACACAGAGCTAGGACACATCCACATCGACTTCGTCAAGGAAAGCAACGGCTGGGAGATAAAGCAGATCTGGATGTG
>DASWIG010000725.1:0-4570 GCA_036397835.1 Thermoanaerobaculia bacterium | reverse complement strand
GCGAGCTCGATCACGTCGCCGAAGAAGTGGCGGAAAACGGTCTTGAAGACCAAGTCGTGCCCCTTGCGGGGGCCGGCGACGTCACCAGCAGCGTCCGCCTTATCTTCGGCGGCCTCGGAGATGGTCGTGTCGCCGTTCGGGTCCTCCGCATCCATCATTCAGCGGTCTCCTATCCGGATAGGGTGGCATCGTCGTCCTCTTGTCGCCAATTGTCAAGCTGGCTCGCGAGCCTGACTTCGAGGATCTGGCTCCCGGACTTGCTAAGCTCCGGCACGCGGACACAATCACCCCCCGGAGGACGACGGACGTGAAGCTCATCAAGGTCGGCGCCGCGGTGCTCAACCAGACCCCGCTCGACTGGGACGGCAACGCGCGCCGCATCGTCGACGCCATCGGCTTGGCGCGGGAGGCCGGCGTGGGCGTCCTCTGCCTGCCCGAGCTGTGCGTGACCGGCTACGGCTGCGAGGACGCCTTCTTTTCGCCCGGCGTCCTGGCCACGGCCCTCGAGGTGCTCGACGAGGTCGCCCCCGCGACCGCCGGCATCGCCGTGGCCCTCGGCCTTCCCCTGGCCTACAAAAAGGCCATCTTCGACGCCGTGGCCTTCGTCGCCGACGGCCGCGTCGCCGGCTTCGCCGCCAAGCACAACCTGGCCGGCGAGGGCCTGTATTACGAGCCCCGCTGGTTCAAGCCTTGGCCCGAAGGACGCCGGGTGGACGCCGACGTCGGCGGACGCCGGCTGCCGCTGGGCGACCTGACCTTCGTGGTCGACGGCGTGAGCGTGGGCTTCGAGATCTGCGAGGACGCCTGGGTGGCCGAGCGCCCCGGCTCGCGCCTGGCGGCGCGCGGCGTCGACGTGGTGCTCAACCCGAGCGCCAGCCACTTCGCCTTCGGCAAGCACGAGATCCGCCGCCGCTTCGTCGTCGAAGGGTCGCGCGCCTTCAGCGTCGTCTACGTCTACTCGAACCTGCTCGGCAACGACGCCGGACGCATGATCTTCGACGGCGGCGCCCTGATCGCCGCCGGCGGACGCTTCCTCGCCGAGGGCCGCCGCTTCTCCTTCGCCGACGTGGGGCTTTCCACCGCCACCGTCGACGTCGACGAGACCCGCATGCTGCGCATGCGCTCGGTGAGCCATCGCCCCGAGATCCCGGCCCGGGGCGAGGATCCGCGCGTCGACGTGGGCTTCCGCTTCCCCGAGATCGACTTCGAGCGTCCCCGCCTCGCGCGTGAGGACTGGGAGGTCGGTCCCCACGTGAAGGAGGAGGAGTTCACCCGCGCCGTCGCCCTCGGGCTCTTCGACTACCTGCGGAAGAGCCGTTCGCGCGGCTTCGTGGTGTCGCTCTCGGGTGGCGCGGACTCGGCGGCCACCAGCGTGCTGGCGGCGCTCCTGGTGCGCTTCGCGCTGCAGGACCTCGGCCCGGACGGCTTCCGCGACAAGCTCGCCTACCTCGGCTTCTCCTCCGGCGCGACGCCGGAGGAGATCGTCCACCGCCTGCTCCTCTGCGTCTACCAGGCGACTCGCAACAGCTCGGCGACCACCCGCGA
This sequence comes from Thermoanaerobaculia bacterium, assembly GCA_036397835.1. Lineage (GTDB taxonomy): Bacteria > Acidobacteriota > Thermoanaerobaculia > Multivoradales > J023 > DASWIG01. The sequence goes on along the minus strand of DASWIG010000725.1, from coordinate 3,025 downwards.
GGCGGCGCGGGCGGTGGCCGAGGCGATCGGCGCCGACTACCTGGAGCTCGACGTCGACGCCCTGGTCCAGTCCTACACGGCGATGGTGGGGGAGGGGATCGGCCGCGAGCTCACCTGGGAGCGCGACGACCTGGCGCTGCAGAACGTCCAGGCGCGGGCGCGCGGCCCCGGCGTGTGGATGCTCGCCAACCTGCGCGGCGCCCTGCTGCTGGCGACGAGCAACCGTTCCGAGGCCGCCGTGGGCTACGCCACCATGGACGGCGACACCTGCGGCGGCCTGTCGCCGATCGCCGGCATCGACAAGGCGTTCCTGCGCCGCTGGCTTCGTTGGATGGAGACGGTGGGGCCGGCGGGTCTGGCGCCGATCCCGGCCCTCGACCGGGTCAACCGCCAGACGCCGACCGCGGAGTTGCGGCCCCAGGGCGCCGGCCAGACCGACGAGCAGGACCTGATGCCCTACGAGCTCCTCGACGCCATCGAGGGCGCCGCCATCCGCGACAAGCTGGTGCCGCCCGAGGTCTATCGGGTGATGCGCGCCGACTTCCCGGAGATCGAGCCGCGCCAGCTCGGCGAATGGGTGGAGCGTTTCTTCCGGCTGTGGTGCCGCAACCAGTGGAAGCGCGAACGCTACGCGCCGTCGTTCCACGTCGACGACAAGAACCTCGACCCCAAGACCTGGTGCCGTTTCCCTATCCTCTCGGGAGGCTTCGAGCGCGAGCTCGCGGAGCTGTGGGCGCTGGTCGAGCGCGAGGCCGAACGTCCGTCGCCGGCGGCGGCGTCGTAGTGACGGGGGTTGCCAAAGGCGCCGGAAGACGTTATACTTATACTCCGAATGAGCCTAAGCCTGACATTCCCGGAGACACCGTCATGAAAGCCCTGATACTCGTAGACCTGCAAAACGACTTCCTTCCCGGCGGCGCGCTCGCCGTGCCCGGGGGGGACGAGGTGATCCCGGTGGCCAACCGGCTGCAGGAGATCTTCGACCGCGTGGTCGCCACCAAGGACTGGCATCCGAAGAACCACGGCAGCTTCGCCGCGAGCCACCCGGGCCACAAGGTGGGCGCCGAGGTGGAGCTCGCCGGCATGCCGCAGATCCTCTGGCCCGTCCACTGCTTGCAGTTCAGCCGCGGGTCGGAGCTCGCCCCCGGGCTCGACGCCTCGGCCATCGAGAAGGTCTTCTACAAGGGCGTCGACCCCGACGTCGACAGCTACAGCGCGCTCTACGACAACGCCCATCTGCGCGCCACCGGCCTCGCCGACTACCTGCGCGGGCAGCAGCTCGACGAGCTCTACGTGATGGGGCTGGCGACCGACTACTGCGTGAAGTTCACGGCGCTCGACGCCTTGGAGGAGGGCTTCAAGGTGCGCGTAGTCGTCGACGGCTGCCGCGCCGTCGACCTCAAAGAGGGCGATGGCGAGCGCGCTCTCCGGGACGTCCGCAAGGCCGGCGCCAAGCTCGTCACCAGCTCGCAGGTCCTGGCGGCGTCCGAAGCGGTGGCCGCGGCGTAGCCGCGAGCGAGAAAAGGGGCGGGCCCGAAGGCCCGCCCGATGCAGGAACGGAAGGAGGACGTCGGAAGGTCAGGGCAGCAGGGCCAGCAGGTCCCGCGAGCGCGGGCCGCCCACGCCGCCGAGGGCGTCGCGGGCGCCGTCGAGCGCCTCGAGCGCGAACCTCGGGTTGTGGATGCCGCGGCTGCCGTCGGCGTGGACGAGGTGGTAGTTCCAGCCGGCCTTGATCAGGCCCTCGTCCGCGAAGTCGTAGATGCCCGCCGCGGGCAGCGGCGCGGGCTGGATCACGCGGACGTCGTCGATACGCAGCGGATCGATCACCCGCCCGCCGGTCAACCTGAAGCCGAGGGCCTGGCGGCCGCGGGCCTCGCCGAGCTCGATGGCGAGGATTTGCGACACGCTGGTGATCGTCGCCTGGCCGCCGATGCTGATCGTATTGCCGGCGGCGATCTGCTCGGCGATGAGGTCGCGGTAGGCGTCCTTGAGCAGCTCCTCGACGTCCTCGAGCACCGCGCCGACGATGCTCTGGATCGTGTCGGCGGTGAGGATTTCGCCATGGCAGTCGGCGCAGATGTCCTTGCGGGCGAAGAAGGTGTGGTTGGTGCCGCCCTGGTTGTAGGAGAGCACGTCGGGCGGCGGCGTCTTCTCCATGTGGCAGGTCACGCACGAGTCTTGGATGAAGGAGTGCGGACCGCGGACGCCGACGTTGATCAGGTAGGCGTTCTCGCCCATCAGCATGTCGGTCTGCACCGAGCCGTGGGGGGCGGTCGTGGCGTCCGTCATCAGCACCTCGGGGAAGGTGGCGTCGTTGCGCAGGCCGCGGCGCGAGTTGTGGCAAGTCATGCAGATGGCGGCCTTGCCGGCGCCGGTGACCTTGAAGCCGGCGAGCAGGTTCGGCGTGTCGCCGCTGATGCGTACCCGCGCGTTGGGATCGTCGCCCGAGGTGGTGCCGACGGCGTGGGGATCGTGGCAGGTCGCGCAGGTCTGGGGATGGGTCTCGTCCGCGGTCCACGTCACCGGGATGTTGGCCAGAGGATCGCCCGGCGCCTCGCCGAGCAGGATCGGCAGCCAGGCCAGGAAGCCGTTGGCCGTGTGGCAGCGCGAGCAGGCGCCGCTGCCGGCTTCGTCGATGGCGAGCTCGTAGTTGGCGTGGTCGCTGAGCTGCCACTGCTGGAAGCGCGCGTGGCGCAGCGGCTCGCCGTGGCAGGTGGCGCACACCTCCGAGGACAGGCTCACCCGCGGCTGCTCGCCGTTCAGCTCTGGGCGCCAGCCGTGGGCCGGGGTGTCGAGGCGCGGCTCGGCGTTCTGCGGCCCGTGGCAGGCCTCGCACTGCGCGTTGGCGAGCTGCGCCGTGTCGGGATACTCCCTGAGCACCGTCGTCCAGTTGTCGCCGGGGTTGTTGAGCAGGCCGCTGGCCAGGAAGTCGCCGTAGTCCGACGCCTCGTCGATGCCGCCGTTGTCGACCTCGGGGTCGTAGCCGACGGTGTGGCAGGCAAAGCACTGCGGGCCGTAGTGGGTG
>DASWIG010000724.1:0-2662 GCA_036397835.1 Thermoanaerobaculia bacterium | reverse complement strand
TTCTACGAGGAGCTGCCCGAGCTCCACGTCATCGCCGCGGGCTCGCTCCTGGAGATCGCGCTGGAGCGGCCGGCCTTCTCCGTGCCCGTGGGCCGCATCGAGTACCTCCACCTCGGCCCCATGAACTTCTGCGAGTTCCTTCTCGCCGCCGGAAACGAGCAGCTCGCGCGGTTCCTGAGGGGCTTCGCGCCGGCCGATTCGATTCCGGAAGCGCTCCACGACCAGCTCCTGCAATGGCTGCGCACCTTCCTCGTGGTCGGCGGAATGCCGGACTCCGTGCGGGCCTTCTTGGAAGGCGGTTCCTATCGCGAGAGCGAAGCGGTCAAGCACTCCATCCTCGCGACGTTCCACGACGACTTCGGCAAGTATGGCCCGCGGGTCGACACGGCGCGGTTGCGCAAGGTCTTCGAACGGCTGCCGCACCTCGTAGGCACCCGGTTCAAGTACGTGAACGTCGACCGTGAGGAGCGGTCCCGGGACCTCGCCGGCGCGCTCCAACTGCTCACCCAGGCACGCGTGGCCTTCCGCGTACGTCATACGGCCGCCCACGGCGTCCCCCTCGGCGCCGAGGCCGACGACCGCGTCTTCAAGGTCCTGTGCCTCGACGTGGGTCTCATGGCCACGGCTTCCGGCCTCTCGATCGTCGATCTCGAGGACGCCCGCGACGTCATGATGGTCCATCGCGGCGCCCTCTGCGAGCAATTCGTCGGCCAGCACCTGCTCTACTCGGCGCCGCCGTGGGAGGAACCGCAGCTCTTTTATTGGTCGCGTGAACGCCGGGGCTCGGCGGCGGAAGTCGACTACGTGATCTCGCAAGGGAGCGCGGTCGTCCCGGTCGAGGTCAAAGCCGGGAAGACCGGCACCCTCAAGTCCCTGCACGTCTATCTGCGGGAGAAGGCAAGGAGCTTCGCGATCAGGCTCAACACGGCGCCGCCGTCGATGCTCGAAACGGCCATTCCATTGCCCGGTGAGGAGGAAGCCCCATTCCAGCTCCTGTCCTTGCCGCTCTACCTCGCGGGTCAGGTCAGGCGCCTCCTCCAGGAATACCGGGCGGAGCCTCGATGAAGGTCTGCTTCGCCCTCCTCTATTACGACCACCGGCGAGCGTACGACGATCCCGCGCCGGTCCTCGCCCGGATGCCGTTTCAACGCGAGGTGCCGCGCTGGCTCGCCGCCCGCGGCCACCGGGTGGACGTGGTCCTGGCCTCGCCCCGCGACCTGGAGCACCGCGAGCACGGGGTGCGCTACCGCTTCGTGGCGGCGCCGTGGCCGGCGCGCGCGGCCGCCCGCGTGGGCGCGGCGGTGCTGCGCCGCGGCCGGGCCGAGCTCGAGGCCGCGCTCTCGGCCGTCGACGGGATCGCCTCTCCGGCGCCCGACGTGGTCCACTTCCACGGCACCACGCTCCACCTCAACCTGGCGCTGTTGGCGCGCCGCCTGCGGCCGGAGACGGCGCTGGTGCTCCACCACCACGGCGGCGCCTTGGCGAGCAGGGGATGGGCGCGTCGGCTCCAGCTCCGAGGGCTGCGCCGCGCCGCGCGGCTGCTGGTCACCGCGCGCGCCCATGGCGAGCCCTTCGTGGCGGCCGGCGCGCTCTGCGCCGAGCAGGTGGTGGAGCTGCCGGAGACTTCGAGCCGCTGGTGCCGGCGCCCGCGGGAGGAGGCGCGGCGCGAGACCGGCATGACGGGCGACCCGGTCTTCCTCTGCGCCGCCCGCCTGCACCCGGTGAAGGACCCCTTCACGGTCCTGCGCGGCTTCGAGCGGATCGCCGCTGCGCGGCCCGGCGCGCGCCTCTACCTCTGCTACCTGAGCGACGAGCTCGGCGGCGAGACGCGGGCCTGGCTCGCGGCGCGGCCGGAGCTGGCCGCGCGCGTCGAGCTCCGCGGCCTGGTGCCGCCGGCGGCGATGGAGGCCGTCTTCAACAGCGCCGACTTCCTGCTCCAGGCCAGCCGCCGCGAGTGGAGCGGCATCGCCGTGATCGACGCCATGGCCTGCGGCGTGGTCCCGGTGGTGACGGACATCCCTTCGCTGCGCGCCCTGACCGGCGGGCACGGCCTGCTCTTCCCCGTCGGCGACGACGAGGCCCTCGCCCGCCAGGTCCTGGGCGTGACCAGCTCCGAGATCGCGGCACGGTCGCGAGCCGTGCGCCGCCATTTCGACGAGGAGCTCGCGTTTCCGCGCCTGGCGCGCCGGCTGGAGGAGGTCTACGCGGAGATCGGAGCCTGACGGGCCGGGGACGGGAGGACCGTCCCCGGCTTGCCTGAGGTCGAGGGTCAGGGATCCTCGGCGGGCAGCGGACACATGCGGCCGCCGTTGCGGCTGAAGCCGTCGACGACCTCGAAGTCGCCGACCACCAGGCCCGGACCGATCGGCTCCGAGCAACTGGTGTGGATCTTCGCCCTCACCTTGCCTTCGACGCGGACCTTGATCTGCGCCCCCAGGCGACCGTCCTTCCCGGCGCCGAAGACGGTGAACGGCTCGGCCGGGTCGACCAGGGCGTCGAAGATCTCCTGGTCGTGGCCCCTCACCTTCTGCGTCACCTCGACGTGGACGGTCTCCTCGCCGAGGTAGCGCAGCGTGAGCTGCGTGGCCTGGCCGTCGCACTCCTCGCAGCCGGTCACGTCGTCCTCGCCGTCGCCCTCGCCGTCGTCGAGCGGACACAGGCG
>DASWIG010000723.1:0-28221 GCA_036397835.1 Thermoanaerobaculia bacterium | reverse complement strand
TGCCAGGACCTGACGCTGGTGCGCGAGGCGCCCTACGCCGCGATCGGCAGCGGCCGCCTGCGCGCCTACGGAGCGCTGCACGCGCTCCAGGCGTCGGGCGTCGAGCCGGCCCGGCGCCGGCTCGAGCTGGCGCTCGAGGCGGCCGCCGCCTACACCTCGAACGTCCGGCCGCCGTGGCACTTCGTCAGCGGCGGGTCGGTGTGAGTTATGGTTGTGACGTCATTGAATAAGAGGACCGTTATGCACGACAAGAGGCACCGGGTTGCGGTCTCGCTCGCCCTCGCCGTCCTTCCGCTGGCTTTCGCGGCGTCCTTCGCCGCTGATGACGAGGATGCTTGCGTCGTCCGGAGAGTTCACGAGGAAGTCGCCGAGCTGCGGAAGCGGCCCTGGCTGGGCGGAGAGCTGGAAGTGGCGGAACACGACGGACCTCGCCAGATAAGGGTGGCGCACCTTTTCCCGAACGGACCGCTGGCGACAGCGGGAGTCAAGGTGAATGACGTCATCCTCGCAGTCAGCGGAGCGGAGCTTTCCACGACGTCGTTGACGCCGGCTGGCGTGTCCGCCGGCGATGGCCTTCCGGGCTTGCAGCACGGGCTACCTGTGGCCCTGCGCACCCGCCGAGACGGGGCGGAGGAGGAGTTGCAGGTCGTGCCGACGCGACTGGCGGACCTGGCGCTGCCGGATGCCTTGGGGCTCAAGATCTTGCGCGACCAGGGCTGGTTCCGGGACGGCGAGCTCACCTCGGAGCTGACGGCGGCGGCAGACGACTGCCTCGTGAAGGCCGCTCGCGGTCTGCTGCCGGATCTGCGCCAGGATCCTTGGCTGGGGCTCGACGCTTCGCATCTCCTCGAGACCGAAGAGGGAAGCGACTACCACGTACGGCGGCTCTATCCGGAGGGTCCGCTGGCCGTTGCCGGCGTGCAGGAGGGCGACGTCATCCTCGCCATCGATCGGATCGACTTCTCTACCATGCCCTTTCGGCGCGCGCAGGTGGTGATACGGCAGGTTCTTGGCGGCCTTCGCCCCGGGCGTTCCCTCCATCTCCGCCTGCGGAGGGGGGACTCCGAGCTGGAGGTCGAGCTGACCCCGCCCATTCTGCGGGGCTACCCTCTGGTGGGGATCTTGGGATCCCGTCTGCTGAGGAGGGCCAAGATCTTCTACGATTGACCCCGCTCGCTTCAGTCTTGACAGGCTCCCCACTGAGACGTATGATCGCCGCTATCCGAACGTCCGACGAAAGGGGAGATCACTATGAAGCGTCTGACCCGAGCCCTTCTGCTGGCCCTCTTGGTAAGCCTGGTCGCGTCGCCCGCCATGGCCGTTTGCCTCGACTGTGAGGAGAAGTGCTGGAGCAACTTCCTCTTCGACCTCGGCTGTCTGGAGTTCTGCATCCGTGTTGATGCAGGTTGGGAGGACTGCCAACAGGTCGGCGACTACTGTATCGTGCAGCCGTCGCAGGGTTGCGACGACAACCTCATTCCAGTATGATCACCAACCGCGATCCGACTTCGATGGGCGAGAGAAGACGGACCCGTGCCTTCCTGCTCGCCCTGGCGAACGTCTCACTGGCTCTCGCGGCGCCATTCAGCGCCGCCAATGACGAGGACACTTGCGTCGTCCACAGAGTCAACGAAGAAGTCGCCGAGCTTCGGAAGCGCCCCTGGCTGGGCGGAGAGCTGGAATCCATAGAGAGAGACGGGCGTCGCCAGATCAGGGTGGCGCACCTTCTCCCGAAGGGACCGCTGGCGGCGGCAGGAGTCCAAGTCAACGACGTCGTTCTCGCGGTAGCCGGAGCGGAGGTTTCCACGCCTTCGCCGCCGGCTGGCGTGTCCGCCGGAGGTGGCCTTCCCGGCTTGCAGCACGGGCGGTCGGTGGCTCTGCGTCTGAGCCGTAATGGGGGCGAACGGGAGTTGCAGGTGATGCCGTTGCGACTGCCGGACACGGCGCTGCCGGATGCTTTGGGTCTCAAGGTCCTGCGCGACCATGGCTGGTTCAGCGATGGCGAGGCGAAGTTTGAAATGACGGCGGCGGCGGACGATTGCCTCGCCCAGTATACTCGGGATCTACTGTTGAAGCTCCGCCGGCAGGCTTGGGTGGGGCTTTACCATTTGCAGATCCTTGAGACAGAGGAAGGAGCAGACCTCCACGTGCTGAAGCTGTACCCCGAGAGTCCGGCCGCCGCTGCCGGCGTGCAGGAGGGCGACGTCATCCTCGCCATAGACAGGGTCGACATCTCCACCATGGCTTTTCGCCGCGCGGGGGTAGCGATCCGACAGATTCTCTACGGCGGCGGCATCCAACCCGGACGCCGTCTCCACTTCCGTCTTCGGAGAGGCGACTCCGAGCTGGAGGTCGAGCTGACTCCGCCCGTTCTGCGGGGTTACCCCCTGGCTATGATATTTGGATCACGGCTCCTGAAGACGGCCAAGATCTACTTTTACGAGACTGAACCCACCCCATCACAGTTGCGCCCGCCGAACTAACGCCAGCGCGGCCGCCGATCCCAACCCAAGAGGAGGAATCGTGCACCACCTGACCAGAGTCCTGACGCTGCCCCTGTTGCTCCTCACCATCGCGTCCCTGACGGCCGCGGACGCGCCGGAGGTCACCGTGACCTGGAGTCTCGCGAAGGGTGCCGAGAGCAGGGGGTCGGCCGTGAAGGGCAAGGTTCGCCTCGAGCCGCTCGGCGCAGGACCGGCGGTGGAAGCGGAGCTGAACCAGGACGGCCCGACGCGGGTCCCCGTAGCTGCCGGCTTTTATCGGCTGAGGATCGAGGCGCCCGGGCTGTGGTCCGGGGAGCGCATGGTGGAAGCGGGCGAGGAGACGGACGTAGTCCTCCACCCGACGGGCGAGCTGGCGGGGCGTCTGCTCGTCCCTCGCGGCGAAAACCTTCCGGAGCGGCTCGTCGTTCGTTTCCGGAATCCTGCTCCGCTCGGAGAGAAATCGAGCGTCGAAGGGGAGACGGAGTGCCCGGTCCCGGCCAAGGGTGATTTCGTCTGTTCCCTTCCCGGTCTTCGGCTCGACCTCGAGCTGCGGGCCGAGGCGTTCGTGCCCGTTTACCTCTGGGACGAGCCGGTGACGGCGAACGAACGACGCCGGCTCGCGGACGTGGAGCTGCGAGGCGGCGCGTCGGTGGTGGGTTGGGTGATCGACGAGGGCGCCGAGCAGGGTCCTCGCGAAGGGGTCGAAGTCGAGCTGGTCCCGCGCACCGGCGAGACGCCCGGCGAGCCGCTCCCCGCCGTCACGGCCGACCGCCTCCGCCTCGTCCAGCGCCGTGTCCGGCCTGGCGACCGCGGATTCTTCCAGCTTTTCGGCGTCCCCCCCGGCACGTATCGCGTGGCCGCCCGCGGCCCCGGCGGTGCCGTGTCCGAGGCGGCCGAGGTCGAGGTCGACGCCAGACGCGAGATCCGTCTCGCCCACCCGCTCGTCCTTCGTCCGCCGGTGCGGCTCGAGGTCGTCGTCGACCCGCCGGTAGCGCCGGCCGGCGAGCCCTGGGAGCTGACCCTGACGCCGCTCGCCAGGACGCCCGGGGGGCGCCGAGTCGAGCACCGGAAGGCAACGGCCGACTGGGGCGGCGCCTGGGTCGCGGAAAAGCTCGAACCGGGGCAATACCGCCTGATGGTCGGGGTCGGCGGCGCGACGCCCGGCCGCGAGCAGCGGTGGTGGATGGACGTCGTCGCGGTCGAGCCGCCGGTGACGTTCCTGCCGGTCTCGCTCGCCTGGGTCGACGTGGAGGGCGAGTTGCGCGGCGAGGAGGGTCCGGTCTCCGGCGTTCTCTTCTTCGGCGGGCACTACGGCTCTCCCCGCATCACCCTCGAGGCCGACGACGAGGGCCGCTTCGCGGGCGCCCTGCCGCGGGAAGGGACATGGCAGGTCGAATTCGCGGCGGCGGCCGAAGACTCGCAAGTCATGCGTCTCGACGACGTGGAGGTGGAGGTGGGGCCATCCGGCAAGGCCCTGCTCGAGCTGCGGCTTTCGGGCCTGCGGCTCGCGGGTCGGGTGGTCACCGCGGAAGGGGAGCCGGCCGCCGGGGCGTTCGTGCGGGTCCTGAGCTCCGAGCGCCGGTCGAAGGAAGCGGAAGCGACGGCCGACGGCCAGGGCCGCTTCGAGCTCGTCCACCTGCGCCGCGGAGAGGTGTGGGTGGAAGCGGAGGGCAGCGCCGGGCGGGCGGCGCCGCTGCGCGTCGAGCTCGGCGAAGCGCCGGCCGAGCCGCTGGAGCTCGTGCTCCGCGGCGAGAGCGAGCTCGCAGGCCGGGTGGCCTCGGCCGGACGCGGCGTGGCAGGCGCGCTGGTGCGGACGGTCCCGGTGCTGCCGGGGGGTGCGCCGTTTTCGGTGGCGCGCGTCCTCACCGATCCCGGCGGCGAATTCCGCGTCGCCCTCCCCGACGAAGCGCAGGCCGTCCACCTGCTCGTCGCGTCCCCGGGTCTGGCCACGGTGTGGCGCCGCGTCGACCTCCCAGCCGGAGAGGTTGCAGTGGACCTCCCGATCGAGGGCGGCCGGCTCACCGCGACCTTCGACGGTCCGCCAGGTGCGGTCTTGGTGGGTGAGGCGGGAGAGCTCGGCCTGCACCTCGTCGCCGATCGGATCGGGCGCGAGGGCACGGCCCCCTCGGGGGGGATCGGGGGGGAGCGCACGGTCATGCACTTCGAGCTCGATCGTCTGGCGGCCGGGACCTACCGTCTCTGCCCCGTTGAGCTCCCCGCTACGATTCGCTACGACCTGTGTAAAGCCTTGGCGATCACGAACGGCAGCGAGCACGACCTGCACTTCGGTCCCGAGCAGTCCCGGTAGGTCGGGACGGACTCGGCTCACTCGAAATGTGAGCTGTGGTAGCCTCGCCCGGCCGCGGCCAGCGCCGCGGACGCCACCTTCATGCCCACGTTCCGCGATTTCCGCCGCCTGTTCCCCGCCGACTCCTCGGACCCTGCCGGCTACTGGCTTTACGCCGGCCACCTGCTGGCGGTCTGGGCGCTCGCAGCGTCGAACGCCTTCCTGGGCCTGACGATCCTGTGGAGCGGCCGTCAGGCCTGGCGCGGCAAGCTGCGCTGGCGGTGGCGCGAGCACGGCGCCGTGCTGGCGCCCGCCGGCGTCTACCTCGCGCTGCTCTTCGTGTCGGTGGCCTTTTCGTACGACCCGGCGGCGTCCGCCGAGGAGCTGCGGGAGGTCTTCTCCCTCCTCACCCTCGGGCTGGGCGCCGTCCTGGTGCGCGGCGAGCGCGACGTGCGGCGACTCTTCAGCCTCCTCATCGTCATGGCCGCAGCCCTCGCGGCCGCCGGCGCCGTGCAGTACTACTTCACCGATTACGGCACCCTGCACAAGCGCATCCCCGGCCCCTTCTCCCACTACCAGACCTTCGCCGGCGTGCTGCTGGTCGGGTTCTTCCTGGTGCTGGGGCGGATCGTTTCGAGCCGGCGCGCGAGCTGGCACTGGCTGGCGCTGGCGACGATCGTCTGGACGCTCTTCCTCACGCTCACGCGCGGCTCCTGGGTGGCCGCCGCGGTCACCGTGACCGCCTACGTGCTGGTGCGGGCGCGGCGCTACTTCACCGCCTACCTGGCGGCGGCCGTCCTCGCCACGGCCCTCGTCGTCGTCCTGGTGCCCGCTACCGGGGAGCGCATACGATCCATCGCCGACGTGCGCGACTCGTCCAACTACGATCGCCTCTGCATGCTGCGGGCGGGCCTCGACATGGTCGCCGAGCGGCCGCTCTTCGGCCTCGGGCCTGGTATGGTCGAGGAACGCTATCCGATCTACCGTCATCCCACCGCGCCGCGTTTCACCGTGCCCCACCTCCACAACGCCTTCCTCCAGCTCGCCGCCGAGCGTGGACTGACCTCGCTCGCCGCCTACCTGTGGCTGATGGCCGCGGGCGGGTGGACGGCCTGGCGCGCGTACCGCCGCGAGGGCGGAGCGCGGGGGGGGCGCGCCGACCTCTACGCCGGCGTGCTCCTGGCGCTCGTGGGCTTCAACCTCGCGGGGCTTTTCGAGGACAACTGGAGCGACACCGAGGTCCGGCGCCTGGTGCTCTTCCTGCTCGCCGTGCCGCTGTGCCTGGGCCAGAGCGAGGGGACCCGATCCGAGGAGAGGGCGTGAGGGACTTCCCGAGCTACCTCGCGGCCGTCCGCGAGCCGATCGACGCCGCGCTCGACCGGCTTCTGCCGGCGGCCTCGGAGCCCCCCGCGCGGGTCCACGAGGCCATGCGCTACAGCGTCTTCGCCGGCGGCAAGCGGGTGCGGCCGGCGCTCGTGCTGCTCACCGGCGAGACGCTGGGAGTGGCGCGCGAGCTGCTGCTGCCGGGCGGCGCGGCGATCGAGATGATCCACACCTACAGCCTGATCCACGACGACCTGCCGGCCATGGACGACGACGATCTGCGCCGCGGCCGGCCCACGGTGCACCGCCGCTTCGACGAGGCCACCGCCGTTCTCGCCGGCGACGCGCTGCTGACGCTGGGCCTGACGCTGCTCGCCGTCCATCCCGCGGCGGCGGCGCCGGAGGCGCGGCGGCGCGCCGTGGAGCTGGTGGGCGAGGCGGTCGGCAGCCGCGGCATGATCGGCGGCCAGGCCGACGACATGGCGGCCCAGGACGCCTGGCCCGCCGACGCGGCCGGCGCCCTCGAAGCGATCCACCGGCGCAAGACCGGAGCGCTGCTGACCGCCTGCGTGCGGCTCGCCGGCGTCTACGCCGGCGTCGGCGCCGACGACGACGCGCTGCTCGCGGCGATCGGCGACCAGATCGGCCTGCTCTTTCAGATCGGCGATGATATCCTCGACGTCGAAGGGACCTCGGAGACCCTCGGCAAGACCGCCGGCAAGGACGCCGCGGCCCGCAAGCTCACCTACCCCGGTCTCCATGGTCTCGACGAGAGCAAGAAGATGCTCGCACGCGCCCGCGACCGGACTATGGACCTCGCCGCCCGGCTGCCGCGAGACGGCGGGCCCTTCCCGTCCCTCATCCACTACCTGGCGACCCGTGACCGCTGACCAGCACGCCGAGCCCGCGGCCGGCGACGGGCGTCGCGCCGCGGCCGGCAGGATCACCCCATGCGCCTCGATCAGCTCCTCGTCCAGCGCGGTCTCCTCCCCAGCCGGGAGAAGGCCCGCCGCGCCGTGATGGCCGGCCTGGTGAGCGTCGACGGCCGGCGCGTCGACAAGGCCGGTACGGCGGTCGCCGCCGACGTGGAGCTCGCGCTCAGGGAGAGCGAGCCCTACGTCTCCCGCGCCGGCCGCAAGCTCGCCGCCGCCCTCGACGCCTTCGGCGTCGACCCTGGCGGCCAGGTGTGCTGCGACGTCGGGGCGTCGACCGGCGGTTTCACCGACTGCCTCCTCGAGCGCGGCGCGGCGCGCGTCTACGCCGTCGACGTGGGCTACGGCCAGCTCGACGCCAGGCTGCGCAACGACCCGCGGGTGGTGGTCATGGAGCGCACCAACGCCCGCCACCTCCAGCCCGGCGACCTGCCCGAGCCCTGCGACCTGATCACCGTCGACGTGTCGTTCATCTCGCTCGTCAAGGTGGTCCCGGCCCTGCTCGTCCACCTCGCGGCGGACGGGCGGCTGCTGCCGCTGGTCAAGCCGCAATTCGAGTCCGGACGCCGGCACGTGGGCAAGGGCGGCATCGTGCGCGACGAGGCGGTGCGCCGCCGGGTCATCGCGGAGCGGATCGCCGACCTGGAGGCCTTGAGCCTCGAATGCCTGGGCGTCGTCGACTCGCCGGTGAAGGGCGCCGGGGGCAATCGCGAGGCCTTCGCCCTCTTTCGGCGCCGCGGCGCGGAGGTGACGCGGTGAGCCGGGGGCGAAGGAAGACGCGGATGACGCAGATGGCGATCGTCGCCCGCAGCGCCAGCCGCGACGCCGTGCGCACGGCCTCGGAGCTGGCCGACTGGCTGCGGCGGCGCGGCCTCGAGGTGGCCATGGACCACCCGTCGCTGCGCGCCCGCCAGCTCTCCGACGTGACGCCCTTCGACGAGGCCCACGCCTATGACCTGGTGGTGGTGCTCGGGGGCGACGGCACTTTGCTCTCGGTAGCCCGCGCGGTGGCCCGCGGGGTGCCGATCCTGGGCGTCAACCTCGGGCGCCTGGGATTCCTCACCGAGCTCACCCGCTCCGAGCTCTATCCCTCGCTGGTGCGGGTGCTGGCGGGCGATTTCGAGATCGAGGAGCGCTCGCTCTTCGACGTCGAGATCGAGCGGCCGAACGGCTCCGTCTCGCGCTTCCAGGCCTTCAACGACGCGGTGATCGCCAAGGCCGCCCTGGCCCACATCATCGAGCTGCGGCTGGAGATCGACGGCCGCCTGGTCTCGGTCTTCCGCGCCGACGGCCTCATCATGTCGACGCCCAACGGCTCGACGGCCTACAACCTCTCGGCCGGCGGCCCGATCGTCCACCCCACCCTGCCGGTGGCGGTGCTGACGCCGATCTGCGCCCACACGCTCTCGCTGCGGCCGATCGTGGTGCCCGACGACGGCACGATCGAGATCGTGCTCGAGACCCAGCAGGAGGAGGTCTACCTCACCGTCGACGGTCAGGAAGGGTCGAGCCTGGGCTACCACGACCGGGTGCGCGTGCGCCGCGCCGGGGCGCCGGTGCGGCTGGTGCGGATGAGCGACCGGACCTTCTACGACAGCCTGCGCCGCAAGCTCAAATGGGGAGGTCTGACCAATGAGAGCGGCTGACCGCCGCCCGGGCCGCTTCCGGCGCTGGGTGCTGCGGCCGGTGCTGTGGGGCCTGGCGCTGCTCGCGGTGGCCGTCTTCCTGCTGCAGCGGGTGCTCAACACCGGCTACGCCCGCCAGTGGGCGAGCACCCTCGTCGCCGAGCGACTCGGCGAGGTCCTCGACCGCCGGGTGGAGATCGCCGACCTGTCGCTCACGCTGCTGCCGCTGTCGGTGGAGGTCTGGGGCCTGCGCATCGCCGGTCCCGAGGAGCTCGGCGACGACGTCCCCTTCCTCGAGGTGCCCTGGGCGGCGATCGACGCCGACCTGAACGCCCTGCAGCGTAACCTCGTGCGCATCGATCAGGTCCGGGTCGAGCGGCCCCGCATCTATCTCGATTTCCTGCCCGGCGGCAAGAGCAACGTGCTGCAGCTCAACCGCGAGGGCCGCCGGCCCGGCCCGCGGCGCTTCGACGTGCTCATCGAGCGCGTCGAGATCGAGCGCGCCGAGGTGGTGCTCGACGAGGAGACGGTCCACCTCTCGCTCTCGGCCGACTCCGTGCGCACGCAGCTCCAGGGCCGCGGCCACCTCCACGTGGCCGGCCAGCTCGCGGCGCAGAACGTGCTCGTGCGGCTCCCCCATGCCAAGCCGATCCTGGTCTCGGTCACCGGCGAGGGATCGATCCGGCGCGGCGACGTCGACGTCGAGTCCGCCCACGTCTGGGGCCCCGGCGTCGAAGTCACGGGGGGCGGCTCCTGCGGCTGGCCGCTCGACGACCCGCGCGACAAGAAGTGCGAGCTCCACATCCGGGGCGTCACCAGCGGCGAGAAGCTGGCGCAGGTCGGCTACTTCCCGCACCTCAAGGGCGAGCTCGAGGTCGACGGCGTGCTGCTGTGGCGGCCGCGCACCTTCGGCTGGCGATCGCGGGTGCGCTCGCGAAGCCTGACGATCTGGGACCGCCGGGTCGACGGCGTCGACGGCGTCTTGGTGGCCGACCGCTATCAGGCGCGTCTCGACCTCACGGAGGCGCGCTACGGCGGCGGCGCGATCGCCGGGACGATCAGCGTCGCCACCCAGGAGGCCGGACGGCCCATGTCCGTCGACCTCGACTTCGAGGGCGTCGCCGCCGGCCGCCTGCTGGCCGACCAGAGCATCCCGGCGGGTCCGATCGCCTCCCGCGTCTCGGGCAACGTGGTCTACCGCTTTCCGCTCCGCGAGGGGCGGCGCGGCAGCGGCAGCGGCGAGGTGACCTGGCGCGCCGACCCGGAGCTCGAGGGTCTGCCGCTGGTGGGCAGCTTTCCGCTGCGCATCGACCACGGCGTCGTCCGGACCGACGCGGTCAGCCTGCGCAGCCCACGCCAGAGCGTGCTGGCGAGCGGCTTCTTCGACGTCGACCGGCGGCGCGGCCGCTTCGACTACGAGGTGGAGTCGGCCGACCTGCGGCCGCTGGTGGCGGCGCTGCGCCTGGTCGACGACGGCGAGCCCTGGCCGCGGTGGCTGCCTACGGCCGGCGAGGGCCGGCTCGAGGGCAGCCTGCACCTGGTGCCGGAGGGCCCGTCAACGGAAGTCGCCCTGCGCCTGACGAAAGTCTACGGCCTCGATCTGACGTCGCCGCACACCGTCACCGGCGGCTTCCACTTCGACCGCCGCGGGCTCGACCGGCTGCGCATCGACGTCGGCGACGGCAGGTCGTCCCTGTCGCTGGAGGGCAGCGTGCCGCTCGCCGGCGAGGACGACACCTCCGGTGGCCTGCACCTCGTCTTCGACGCGTTCGACTGGCCGCTGGACTCGGTCCGGCCCTGGCTCGCCTTCGACCTGCCGCTCACCGGCCGCATCTCCGGGCGCCTCGACCTGCGCCTCGCCGAGGAGGGCTCCTACGGCCGCCTGCGGTCGGTGGTGTCGCCCGCGGTGCTCCTCGACGTGCCGCTCGACGCCGTGGCGGGCCGGCTCGACTGGACCCCGCGGCAGCTCGACTTCAAGGACCTGACGCTGCGCGCCCCGGCCGGGGTGGCGCAGGGCCGCGGCCTGTTGCGCTGGTCGGCCGACGGCGCGGAGGACGTCCTCGACGTCGAGCTCACGGCGCCGGCGCTGGAGATCGGCCGCGCACCCCTCTCCGGCTACCTGCCGCGCCGCGACCTGCGCGGCACGGTGGCGATGAAGGCCCGTCTCGGCGGCTCCAGGCAGGATCCGCGCCTCGACCTCGAGGTGCGGGCCGAGCAGGTGGCGATCGGGCCGCGGGTGATCGCCGAGCGGCCGTCCGAGCTCGCGCTGCACTGGGCCGGCGGCCGCCTCGACGTCGCCGGCGAGCTCCTCGACATGGTCACCCTGACGGGCGGCGGCACGGCCGGCGGCGGCCACGCCGACATCGAGCTCGACGTCGACGGTCACGACGTCGCGGGTCTCTTGGAGCTGCTCTTCGAGGAGCCACCGGCCGACGTCGACGGGACCTTCGCGGGGCGCCTCACCATCGCCGCGGCGCCCGGCGCCGAGCGTCACGTGGACCTCGAGCTCGCGCGCGTCGACGTGGGCCTCGCCGGACGCCGGCTCGCCAACCTCGAACCGATCGAGCTGCGGCTCGAGCCCGGCCGCGTCGAGATCGGCTCGCTCTATCTCGAAGAGCGCGCCACCGGCAGCGAGCTCTTCCTCACCGGTCAGGTGGGCTACGAGCCCGAGGCCCCCGTCGACCTGCGGATCCAGGGCACCCTGGCGAACGACTGGCTCGCGCTGCTGCGCGACGACGTCGACCTCGACGGCCGTTTCGAGCTCCTGGGGCGCATCGGCGGTACGATGGCGCGGCCTTACCTCGACGGTCAGGCCATGGTCGTTGCGGACAGCCTGGTCTTCACCGGCCTCACCGACTTCTCGCACGCCACCCAGGACCTCAAAGGGCTGCTCCTCTTCTACCCCGACGGCATCGTGATCGACCACCTCGAGGCCCGCTTTGCCGACGGCCGCCTGCGCATGGAGGGGCGCACCGACCTGCCGCGCCGCGGCCAGCCCTTCCACTACCGCCTGCGCCTCGCCGGCGAGGACCTGCGGGTGCGCTACCCGCGGGGCTGGCTGCTCGAGGGCGACGCCGAGCTGACCCTGCGCACCCAGACCGGCGACGACGATCCCGCCGATACGACGTACCTGCTGACCGGCCGCGCCGACCTCGACGGCCTCCAATACGTCGAAGACATTCCTCTCGGTTTCGCGCAGGTGCTCCAGGACGCCCTCCTGCGCCGCCGGCTCGAGGTCGAGCAGGCCGACCGCCTGCTGGCGGCGGTACAGCTCAACGTCGAGATCGACGCCGGCGAGGCGCTGCGGGTGCGCAACAACCTGGCCGACCTCACCGGCGGCGCCGAGCTCGCCCTGCGCGGCACCCTGGCGCAGCCGATCTTTTACGGCACGGTCGACCTCGACGCCGGCGGGCGGCTCATCTACAACAGCGTCGACTACACGATCGAGCGCGGGCGCCTGACCTTCGCCAACCCCTACGCCTTCGATCCCGAGGTCGACCTGGTGGCCAAGACCCGGGTGCGTGACTTCGACGTGATCCTGACGCTCTCGGGCACCGCCGAGCGGCTGAGCGCGGGCTTCACCTCGGAGCCGCCGCTGCCGGCGCTCGAGGTCTTCGAGCTCCTGGCCACCGGCGGCGACGAGGAGCTGGAGGCCAATCCCTTGCGGCGCGCCGACGAGATCGGCGGCGAGCAGAGCATGAGCGCGGCGTCCTTCCTCTACGGCCAGGCGGCGTCGGTGATCGGCGAGCGGGTGTCGAGCCTCTTCGGCTTCGACAAGTTCCGCATCGCGCCCCTGACCGGCAGCGGCGACAACCTGTCGAAGGCGCGGGTCACGGTGGGCAAGCGCCTGTCCAAGGACGTCTTCTTGTCCTACTCCGCGGACCCGGCGTCCACCGAGGAGCAGCGCCTGCGCATCGAGTGGCAGGTCAGCCACGGCCTGGTGCTGGTACTGACCCAGAACGGCGACAACACCTACGAGGCCGACGCGCGCTGGGAGACCAGCTTCTAAAGAGGAGACACGGATGCTCTGGAACGAGACGCCGCAAGCGTTCGCTGAGGCTTTGCGCGGCCACGGCCTGACCCGCGCCTGGGTGGTCACCCGCCGCACCGGCGAGGTGGAGGCCAGTCACCGGGCGCTGGCGCCGCTGGCCGAGGCGGTGGCCGCGGCCCCCGACTACGGCGGCCACGAAGGCTGCTTCTTCGAGATCGGCGGCGAGAGCGGCCACCTGCTGGCCGCCTTCGTCCACCGTACGCGGCGCGGCCAGGCGGCCGGCGGCGTGCGCTTCTGGAGCTACCCGACGCTCGGCGACCTGGTCACCGACGGCCTGCGCCTGAGCCTCGCCATGGGCCAGAAGAGCGCGCTCGCCGGCCTCTGGTGGGGAGGCGGCAAAGGCGTGATCGCCCGCCGCCCCGGCGCCGACCACCGCGACCGCGAGCTGCGCCGCCGCGTCTACCGCGACTACGGGCGTTTCCTCTCCGGGCTCGCCGGCTGCTACGTGGCGGCCGAGGACGTGGGCACTACGCCCGAGGACATGGCCGAGGTCCACGTCACCACCCGCCATACCACCTGCGTGCCGCCGGCGGTCGGCGGCAGCGGCAACCCCAGCCGCCTGACCGCGACCGGCGTAGTGGTGGCGATGGAGGCGGCGCTCGACCATCTCGGCCTCGGCGGCCTGGCCGGCAAGACGGTGGCGATGCAGGGCCTCGGCAACGTCGCCAGCTTCATGATCGGCGAGCTGACCGCGCGCGGCGTCGGCGGCATCGTCGGCGCCGACGTCGACGCCGAGCGCCTCGACGCGGTGCGCCGGCGCCATCCCGAGACGCCGCTCGAGCTCGCCGCGGTGGCGCCGGGCGACGCGAGCATCCTGGCTGCGGAGTGCGACGTGCTGGCGCCGAACGCCGTCGGCGCCGTCCTCAACCCCGAGACCATTCCCACGATCCGGGCGCCGATCGTCTGCGGCGCCGCCAACAACCAGCTCGCCGAGACGCGGCGCGACGCCGCCGCCTTGCAGGCGCGAGGCGTCGTCTGGGTGCCCGATTTCCTGGCCAACCGCATGGGGATCGTGAGCTGCGCCAACGAGCAATACGGCGTCTTCGAGGGAGACCCGGCGGTGCTCGCCCACCTCGACCGCGACGCGCCGCACGGTATCTTCCGGCGCACGTCGGAGGTCCTGCGCCGCGCCGAGGAAAGCGGCACGACGCCGGCCGAGGAGGCCGAGCGCCTGGCCGGCGAGCTGGCCGGGGAGCCGCACCCGATCTGGCCCGACCGCGGGCGGCAGATCATCGATGACCTGGTGGCGTCGGGTTGGGGGGATAATGGACGGGAGGAATGAACGACGCAGAGCTGCTCTCCGCGATTTCCGAGAACCGTCCCGGCGCCTTCGACGCCTTCGTCGACCGCTACGGCCGGCGGCTGCTGGCCTTCGGCCTGCGCATGTGCGGCCAGCGCGAGGACGCCGAGGACGTCTTCCAGGAGACGCTCATGAAGGCCTACCAGGGGCTCGAGAAGCTGCGCGACCCCGGGGCCGTGCGCACCTGGCTCTTCCGCGTCGCCTCGAGCCAATGCCTGATGAAGCGCCGCAAGGAGCGCCCCGAGCGCGAGCTGCCGCTCGAAGCCTACAAGCCGGGCGGCGTCGACTTCGGCGAGCCCGCCGCGGTGGTCGACTGGTCGGACGGGCCGGACGACGCGGCCGAGCAGGCCGAGCTCCACGCCGCGCTCGAAGGGGCCCTGTCGGCGCTCCCTCCCGAGCTGCGCATCGTGGTGCTGCTGCGCGACGTCGAGGGGCTCTCGACCCAGGAGACGGCCGAGGCGCTGGAGCTCGGCGTCTCGGCCGTGAAGATGCGCCTCCACCGCGCCCGCCTGGCCCTGCGCGAGCATCTGGCGCGATACCACGAATTGGCCGCATGACGACGACGAGCGCCCTCGCCGCCATGGACCCGGAGAGCCGCCGGCGCTTTTGCCGCGAGGTGCTCGAGAGCCTCTCGGACCTCGTGGAAGGCGAGGCCCCGGAGGACCTCTGCCGCCGGGTCGACGAGCTCCTCGGCGACTGCCAGCCCTTCCAGGCGTTCCGCAACACCTTCGCGGCGACCGTCGAGCTGACCCGCAGGCTCGGGCACGGCGAGGCGCTGCCCCGTGGCTTCGACGAGGACATCTACCGGCGTTGCATCGAGCGCGCGCGGCGGGCCGTCGGCGAGTGACCCCTCGACGATTCAAGGAATTGGATTGCACATCGGACGTCAGAATTCGGGCTCCAAATACGTCTACACACCTCTGAATGGGACGAGTGCGCTCGTGACCAGCCGGTCGCCGACCGGGAAACGGTCATCGCGTTCGCCCCCCTGCAGAGGAGAGACGGAATGCCCCGAGATCCCCGTTGGGTTGCGGAGGGCGGCTGCCTGGACGAGGTCACCAGCGTCGCCATCCAGAACCGCTTCCTGCTCCGGCCGTCCGACGAGCTCAACGACGCCGTCCTCGGCGTGATCGGCTACGCGCAGCGCCAGGTCGGCATGCGGATCTGCGGCGTGACGGTCTTGTCGTCGCACTACCACATGCTGCTGTGGCCCGAGGACGCCGACCAAAGGGCGCGCTTCATGTGTCTGGTCAACACGAACCTCTCGAAAGAGGTGGGCCGGCTGCACGACTGGCCGGGGACGATGTTCCCCGACCGCTACCACAGCGTGCCGGTGAGCGACGAGGAGGCGGCCCAGGTCGCGCGGCTCAAGTACCTCCTGGCCAACGGAACGAAGGAATTCCTGGTGGATCGGCCGGAGGAGTGGCCCGGCGTCCACAGCGTGGAAGCGTTGCGGGATGGGAAGCCGCTGGTGGGTCATTGGGTCGACCGGACGAAGGAATTCGCGGCCTTGCAGCTTCGTGGCGAGCGACCCGAGCCGGAGACCTACACCACGGAAGAACGGGTGATCCTTTCGCCGCTACCGTGCTGGGCACACGTGCCGCAGGACGAGGCGCGCCGGCGGGTGAGGGACATGGTGGAGGAAATCGCGGAGGAGGCGGCGCGCGAGCGCGTGCGTGAAGACCGGCGATCATTGGGCGCGGCGAGAATCCTGAGGGCGAAGCCGCACCATCGTCCGAAGGAAGTGGATCTCTCTCCGAAGCCACGCTTCCACGCGGCGACGGCGGCGGCGTTCAAGGTGATGCGGGAGGCGTACGGGGAGGTGATCGCCGCGTTTCGCGCAGCATCGGCGCGTCTGCTCGAAGGCGATCGAGACGCGGTGTTTCCTGAGGGAACGTTCCCGCCGGGCCTGCCCTTCGTACCCTTTCCATTGACCGCCCTCGCGAGGGCGCGGGGTCAACCTGCCTGAGGACGTGGTTGCCGAGCCCGGCCGGGCGAGTTCGACGGCGTCGTCCATTGTGAATCCTTGACATCCGGAGCGTCCTGATCGAGCGACAGGCTCGAGCGGCCGGAGTGTGTCTTTGCTTATTCGAAATGATCGCTCCGGAGTTCACATTGCGAGGTTCCGCAAGTTAAATCTAAAGTTTTCTTATGAAATAGGTGGCACCTCATCGAAATGGGCGGCACCTCATCGGCCGGCCGCCGCACCTCATCGGCCGGCCGCACCTCATCGGCCGGCCGGCCAAGGAGTACACGAATCCCCTCGGCATCGCGGCGAATGCCGTCACCGACACCGGCGCGTTTTCCACTTGTCCTTAGTGCGCCGCGAGGCGAAGCATCAAGACGTCGTGGCCGGGGACGTCGGCCGTCAACGGCGCCGCCGTCGTCCCCACGTCCTCCTTCGCCCAGAGGTCGCGCAGCCGGTACGTCGCGGCGCCGAATCCGGCCTTTCTCCCCGACAGCTCGTCGACGACGTTCTCGCTTGTCCAGTCGAACGTGACCTGGCGCGGCGCCTCGTTGGGGTTGAGCACGGCCATCGCCCAGTCACCGCCGGCGAGCGGCCTGAACCAGATCTCGACGCCGTCGGCCGCGGAGTACTTGAAACCCTGGACGCCCAACGGATCCTGGTCGACGGCGATCACTTCTCTGTTGGTGAGGATCTCCGTGGTCTCCCGCGACATGTTGCGCAAGTCGTTGCCGGCGAGCAGCGGCGCGGCGAGCATCGCCCACATCGAGAAATGGGCGCGATCCTCGCTGACGCTCATGCCGTTGCCGACCTCCATCATGTCGGGGTCGTTCCAGTGGCCCGGACCGGCGTGTTGGCGCAGCCCGTCCTGCTTGTCGAGGATCTGCAGCACGCCCCAAGACTTCCAGGTGCCGTGGTCCTTCACGCAGTCGAAGCAGGCGTAGATGTCGCCGGTGGTCCGCCACAGGTGGCCGATCTCCTTGCCCCATTCCCAGGGCTGGTTGTCTCCCCACTCGCAAATGCTGAGCACGATCGGACGGCCGGCGGCCCAGAGCGCCTCGCGCATGGTGAGGTACGCGCCCTCGGCGTTCAAAGCCTCGGCGTTGCACCAGTCGTATTTCAGGTAGTCGATGCCCCAGCGGGCGTAGGTGAGGGCGTCCTGGTATTCATGGCCGCGGCTGCCCGGACGGCCGCCGCAAGTCTTCCAGCCGGCGTCGGAGTAGATCCCCAGCTTGAGCCCCTTGGCATGAACGTAGTCGGCCAGGGCCTTCATGCCCGATGGGAAGCGCTCGGCGTCGGGTTGGATGAAGCCGTCCGCGTCGCGCTCGCCGTGCCAGCAGTCGTCAATGTTGACGAGCTGGTAGCCGGCGTCCTTCATGCCCGAAGCGACCATGGCGTCGGCGGTCTCGCGGATCAGCGCTTCGTTCACGTCGCAGGCGACGTGGTTCCAACTGTTCCAGCCCATCGGCGGGGTGAGGGCCAGGCCCTCGAATTTCTCGGCGCCGGCGACGCCCGCAACCATCGCGGCGGCCAGGCCCGCGGTCACCCACAGCTTGCTCGTCATGATGGTGGAGCGTACCACGAATCGCCGCCCGTCTTGACACCCCCCTGAACCGCTGGCGATACTCGGTCAACGATGAAGCGGAGTGCCTGTGGTTTCCTCTTGCTGCTGCTGCTGGCCCTGCCTCACGCGTCCGCCGCCGAGCTGCGGCTCTCCCGGCTGGTCAGCGACGGCATGGTGGTGCAGCGCGACGTGGAAGTGCCGGTCTGGGGCTGGGCCGCGGCGGACGAGGACGTGACGGTGACGTTCCGCGGCGCCGCCTACGCCGCCCGGGCCGACGCGTCGGGAGCCTGGCGCGTCCGCCTGCCGGCGACGGCGGCCGGCGGTCCCTACGAGATCAGCGTCGCGGCCGGCGATGAACGGGTCGACGTCCGGGACGTCCTCGTGGGGGACGTCTGGATCTGTTCCGGGCAGTCGAACATGGAATGGCGGGTGGCCGACTCCGACCGCGCCGCGGAAGAGATCGCCGCCGCCGGCGATCTCCGGATCCGCCACTTCAAGGTGCCGCAGTCCTGGGCCCGTGAGCCGGAGGCGACCCTCGCCGGCGGCGAATGGCTAACGGCCGACCCGGCGCACGTCGGCGACTTCACGGCCGTCGGCTTCTTCTTCGCGCGCGAGCTGCGCCGGCACGTCGACGTGCCGATCGGCCTCGTCAACACCTCCTGGGGCGGCAGCCGCATCGAACCCTGGATGAGCGCGGCGGCCCTCGGCCTCGACCGCGCCGCCCTGGCCGAGGTCATGGAGCGCGAGCGCGACTACGAACGACAGGTGCTCGAACGGGTTCGCGAACGGATCGGACGTTTGCCGGAGCACGACGAAGGGCTGGTGGACGGCCGCGCCGTCTGGGCCGACCCGGAGCTCGACGACGGCGGCTGGGACGCGCTCGTGGTGCCCGCGCGCTGGGAGGAGGAGGGCTTCGACGGCATGGACGGCGTCGCCTGGTACCGCACCGCGTTGGAGCTGACCGCGGAGGAGGCGCGGGCCGGCGTCCGCCTCGGGCTCGGCGCCATCGACGACTCCGACGTGAGCTGGGTGAACGGGCACCGGGTGGGCGGCATGGAGCGGTCGTGGAACGTGCCGCGGGTCTACGAGGTGCCGGCGGCCGCCTTGAGCGCCGGGCGCAACGTCGTGGCCGTGCGCGTCGAGGACACGGGCGGCGGCGGCGGCATCTACGGCGACCCGGAGCTCCTGTACGTCGAGGCGGGCAGCACGCGGCGTCCGCTCGCCGGCACCTGGAAGTTCAAGGTGGGCCTGGCGACGGTGAGCGTCGATGGGCACAAGAACCAGGTCCCGACGCTGCTCTACAACAAGATGATCCATCCGCTCCTGCCGTACCCGATCAAGGGCGCGTTGTGGTACCAGGGCGAGTCCAACGCCTACCCCGGCGACGACCTGCGCTATCGCGAGCTGTTCAAGGGCATGATCGAGCAGTGGCGGCGGGATTGGCGTCGCGGCGACTTCCCCTTCCTCTTCGTGCAGCTCGCCGCCTTCATGGCGCCGGCCGCCGAACCGGGCGAGAGCAGTTGGGCGCTGCTGCGGGAGTCCCAGTCCGCGGCCCTCGCCCTTCCTGACACGGCCCAGGCGGTGACCATCGACGTCGGCGACGCCGACGACGTCCACCCGCGCAACAAGCAGGACGTGGGCAGGCGTCTGGCGCTGGCCGCGCGCTCCCTGGCGTACCGCGAAGAGCTCGTCTACTCGGGACCGGTCTATCGCCGGCACGAGGCGACGGACGGCCGCGTCGTCGTCGAATTCGACCACGTCGGCGGCGGGCTCGCAGCCAGGGGCGGCGCCCTGCAGGCCTTCGCCGTCGCCGGCGCCGATCGGCGCTTCGTCTGGGCGCGGGCGGCGATCGAGGACGGCCGCGTGGTCGTGTGGAGCGAGGACGTGCCGGATCCGGTGGCGGTGCGCTACGCCTGGGCCGACAACCCGGAGGGCGCCAATCTCTACAACGCCGCGGGGCTGCCGGCGTCGCCGTTTCGGACGGATGCCTGGCCGTAAGTGCTGATACGATCTTCGCCGATGACGAAATCCGTCCCGCAGGCGGCGCTGCTGGCGATCCCGCTGCTGGGGATCCTGGCGGCGCCCGCGCCGTCCGCCGCCGTCAACCCCGCCGCGGCGATGCAGCGCGCGATCGCCGAGGCGGAAGCGAGCCTGCAGGTCGACGAGGTCCAGATCGCCGACAGCCGGTATCGCGACGCCTTGCTCGAGGGCTGGCTGCTGATGGGGGCGATCGAGGTGGCGCAGGGCGATCTCCCGGCGGCCCGGTCGGCGTTCGAGCGGGCGGCGGCGGCGGCGGTCGAGACGCGCCGCGCGGTGACCTCGCTCGCCCTCGTCGAGCTCCACCTCGGCGAGGCCGCGGCGGCGGCGTCGCGGCTGCGGGAGCTGCTGGCGCGGCTGCCGCAGAGCGTCGACGTGCGGCAGCTCCTGGCCCAGGCCCTGGTGGCCGCCGGCCTTCCCGGCGAGGCCATCCAGGAGCTCGAAGAAGCGCGGCTGGTGGCGCCGGAGGACCCCGAGCTCGCCTTCACCCTGGCGACCGCTTACCTGCGCGAGGACAAGGTCGAAGCGGCGGCGGCGCTCTTCGCCGAGGTCGGCGTGGCGCGGCCGATCCCGGAGACCTGGGTGCTCATCGGCAGGACCTTCCGCGATTTCCGCCACTACGAGCACGCCCGCGCCGCCCTCCATGGCGCCCTGGAGATGAATCCTCAGGTGCTGCGCGCCCACTACTACCTGGGGTCGCTGGAGCTCCTCGCCGAAGGGCGCGCCAACCTCGACGAGGCGATCGGGCATTTCGACCGCGAGCTCGCAGTCGCGCCCGACGATTCCCTGACCCACCTCTATCGCGGGATGGCGCTTGTCGAGGCGCGGCGCTTCGACGAGGCGCAGCCGTCGCTGCGCCGGGCGAGCGCGGCCGAGCCGCCGCAGGCCGACGCCTTCCTCTACCTCGGCCGCAGCCACCTGGCGCTGGGGCAGACCGCCGAGGCGATGGCGGCGCTGCGGCGGGCGCTGGAGCTGGCCGCGGCCGCCGCCAAGGCTCACGACCGCCAGCTCGAGAGCATCCACTACCAGCTCGCGGTCGCGCTCCGGGATTCCGGCGCGCGCGACGACGCCGCGATCCACTTCGCGGCGGCACAGAGCTATTCGGAACGGCTCACCCGGAGCGACCGCGACCGCCTGGCCCAGTACCTGGGCGACGAGCTCGAGGCGCCGGCCGCCGAGGTCGTCCTGCCGCCGATCGACGTCTCGGTGCTCGGCGGCCTCGCGCCGCCGCGGCTGCGGGAGCTGCGGCAGGAGGTGACCACGGCGTTGGCCCGCGTCTACCACAACCTCGGCGTCGTGCAGGTCCAGGCGCGGCGCTTCGCGCGCGCCGCCGACTTCTTCGCACAGACCGCCGAGATCGCCCCCGGCTTCCCCCAAGTGTACTACTCGCTGGGCGTGGCGCGGTTCAACGCGGGGCAGCACGCGGCGGCCGTGGAGCCGCTCACCCGGGCCCTCGCGGGGACGCCCGGCGACGCCGACTTGCGGCGCATGCTGGCGCTCGCCCACCTGAACGCCGAGGTCTACGCCGAGGCCGCGGAGCTGCTCGCAGACGATCCGGAGCGCGCGGCGAACCCGTCGCTCCAGTACGCCTACGGCATGGCCCTGGTGCGCAGCGGCCGCGCCGCCGCGGCGCAGCCGATCTTCGACGAGCTGGTGGCGCGGCACGGGCAATGGCCGGAGCTCCACGTGCTCCTCGGCCAGGCCCACGCCCAGCAGGGCGACTACCCGGCGGCGATCAGCGCGCTCGAGCAGGCGCTGCGCCTCGCGCCCGGCGTCGCCGAGGCGAGCTCGACGCTGGGCGGCATCTACATGCGCCAGGGCAAGCTCGCACAGGCCGAAGAGGCCCTGCGCGCCGAGATCGCGTCGCACCCGGACGACCTGCGGGCGCGCTACCACCTGGCGACCGTGCTCGACCTCAACCGCCAGCCGAAGGAGGCGACGGACCTGCTGCGCGGCGTGCTGGAGGCTCGGCCCGAGCACGCCGACGCGCGCTACCTCCTCGGCAAGATCCTGCTCGCGGGGGGTTCCCCCGAGGAGGCCGCGGAGCAGCTCGAGGCGGCGGCGCAGATGGCGCCGGAGGACCCCAACATCCACTATCAGCTCGGCCAGGCCTACCAGCGGCTCGGCCGCGCCGAGCTCGCCCAGCGGCAGTTCGAGACCTTCCGCGAGCTCAAGGACAAGGCGCGGGGGAGCGGACCGTGAAGGGCCGGATCCTCGCCCTCGGCTTGCTGGTGCTCGCTGTGCCGCCTTGGGGAGAGCTCGCCGCCGCGCCGCCGTCCGCGGATACCGCGCAGATCGAGGCGGCGGCCCGGCAGGGCTCGGTGCGGGCGCTGCTCGAGCTCGCCAGGATCCGCACCAACCTGCGCGACGGCGCCGGCGCCGTGGAGGCTCTGCGCCGGGCCCTCGAGCTGGCGCCGAATTCCGAGGAGGTGCTGTCGGCCTACTCCCGCCTCTCGCTGACGCTGCGCACGCCGGTGCCGGCGATCCTCTCCCTCGAGCCCCTGGTGCGCATGCACCCCACGGTGCCGGAGTACCCCTACCTGCTCGGCGTCGCCTGGCTGCAGGCGGGCGACATGGCCGCTGCGGGCGAGATGCTGGGACGCGCGGAGCGGCTGCGGGCCGCTGTCGCCACGGCGCCCGGAGGCGGCTCGCCGAGCCGCGCCACCATCCTCGTCGCCCTCGGCATCGCCCTCAACAAGCAGAAGCGCTTCGCCGAGGCCCGGCAGGCGCTGGAAAAGAGCCTGCGGCTGGAGCCGGACAACGTCGAGGGCCTGGCCGCGGTGGCCGAGGCGCAGGAGGGGCTCGGTGAGCTCGCCGCCGCGGAGCGCCATGCCCGCCGCGCCCTGGCGCGCGCCGACGCGCACGCCACCGCCAACCTGGTGGTCGGCATGATCCTGATGAAACAGGAGCGCTACGCCGAGGCCCGCGCCGCCCTCGAGAAGGCGATCGCCGCCGAGCCCGAATCGCCGAAGGCCCACTATCAGCTCAGCCTTGCCTGCGCCCGGCTCGGTGACCGCGAAGCCTCGACGCGTCACGTGGAGCTCTACCGCCAGGCCCTGCGCGACGTCGACGAACGCCTGCGGGCGCTGCGCCGTCAGGTCGACCCGGCGGAGGGAGGGTCGAGCCCTTGAGAGCGCTCTTCCTGCTCGCCGCCCTGGGCGCCGCGCCGGCCGCCACCGCGCCGGCCGCCGGCGAGCCGGCGCGCGCCGCCGCGTCGCCGGCGGCGCTTTTCCGCGACGTGACGCAAGAGGCGGGCGTGGCCTTCGAGCACCACTCGGCGCCGGAGAAGAAATACATCCTGGAGTCGATGAGCGGCGGCGTCGCCCTCTTCGACTACAACGGCGACGACCTCCTCGACGTCTACTTCGTCAACTCGCTGACCGTGGAGACGGTCGGCGACCCGGAGAGCGCGCCGAGCGCCCTCTACCGCAACGGCGGCGACGGCACCTTCACGGAGGTGGCGAAAGAGGCGGGCGTGGCCTACCCGGGGTGGGGCATGGGGGTGTGCGTGGCCGACGTCGACGCCGACGGCTGGCAGGACCTCTACGTGACCGGCGTCGGCCGCAACCGCTTCTACCGCAACGGCGGCGACGGCACCTTCACCGACGTCGCGGGCGACAACGGCACCGCGGCCGGCGGCTGGTCGACCGGCTGCGCCTTCGCCGACTACGACCGCGACGGCCGCCTCGACCTCTTCGTGAGCCGTTACGTGAAAATCGACGTCGGCAACCTGCCGAAGTTCGGCGAGGGCAAGACCTGCCAGTACCGCGGCATCGCCGTGCAGTGCGGCCCCCGCGGGCTGCCCGGGACCTCGGACCTGCTCTTCCACAACCAGGGCGACGGCACCTTCAAGGAGGTGAGCCGGCAGGCCGGCGTCGAGGACCCCGACGGCTATTTCGGCCTCGGCGCCGCGTGGTTCGACGCCGACGGCGACGGCTGGCTCGACCTCTTCGTGGCCAACGACTCCAACCCCAACTTCTTCTACCGCAACCAGCGCGACGGCACCTTCCGCGAGGAGGCCTTCCCCATGGGCGTGGCGGTCAGCGAGGACGGCGCCGAGCAAGGCGGCATGGGCGTCGCGGTGGGCGACTACCGCAACGAAGGGCGTTTCAGCCTCTTCGTGACTCACTTCTCGGAGGAGTACAACGCGCTCTATTACAACCAGGGGGAGTACTTCACCGACGTTTCCTTCCGCTCGGTCACGGCGCCGGTGAGCCTGCCCTACGTGGGCTGGGGGACGGCCTTCTTCGACTACGACAACGACGGCTGGCTCGACCTGGTGGTGGTCAACGGCCACGTCTACCCGCAGCTCGACGACGCCAAGCTCGGCGCTTCGGCCCCCTATCGGCAGCGCAAGCTCCTCTACCGCAACCGCGGCGACGGGACGTTCGAGGAGGTCGCCGCGGCGGCCGGCCCGGCGCTGACGGCGGAGCGCGTGAGCCGCGGCCTGGCGGTGGGCGACCTCGACGACGACGGCCGTCCCGACCTGGTGGTCAACGACCTCGACGGCGGCGCCCAGGTTCTGCGCAACGAGACCCCGGGCGGCGGCAACTGGCTGCTGGTGAAGCTGCGGGGCGCCGGCCTCAACACCGCGGCCATCGGCGCCGTGGTGACCGTCACCGCGGGCAAGACCACCCAGACGCGCGTCGTGCGCAGCGGCACCGGTTACCTGTCGCAGGACGACCTGCGCCAGCACTTCGGCCTCGGCGCCGCCGGCCGCGCCGACGCGATCCGGGTGAAGTGGCCCGACGGCGGCACCACGGAGCGCCGGGACGTGGCGGCCAATCAGGTGGTCGTCGTCCGCCAGGCCGAGGACCAACGAGACGAGGAGAAACAACCATGAGTGCAGTCCGACAGGTCCGACAGGTCCGACAAGTCCGACAAGTCCGACTCTCGACCGCCTGCGGCGCGATCGCCTGGGCCGCTTTCGCCTGGGCCGCGGCCCTCCACGCCCAGGGCGCCGAAGGCTCCTTCGGCGAGACGGTGGACGTCCAGCTCGTCAACGTCGAAGTCTGGGTCACCGACCGCCAGGGCAACGCGGTGAGCGGCCTCAACCTCGACGACTTCCTGGTCTTCGAGGACGGCCAGCCGGTCTTCGTCTCGTATTTCGACGAGGTGACCGGCGTCGGCGTTCCGGACCTGACGCCGGCGGAGCTCGCCGAGCCGGCGCCGCCGGCAGACGAGGACGCGAGGGTGGCCCCGGGCTACCTGGTGCTCTATTTCGACGAGCTCTTCTCGACGCCCGCCGGCCGCCGCCAGCTCATCACCGATCTGCGAACGTTCCTCGAGGGTCAATTGCTGGCGCCGGAGCGCGTCCTCGTCCTGCGCCAGGACTCGGGCCTCACGGTCGAGGTGCCCCTGGGCTCGAGCCGGGCCGAGCTCGACGCGGGCCTCGACCGGCTCGCCCGCCAGCCGTCGACGCGCGGCGCCCAGACCTGGGCCGACGAGCGCAGCGCGCTGCGCAACCTGCAAGGGGAGTGGGAGCGGCTGACGGTGCTCGGCGGCGCCAATCCCAATCAGGACCCGTGCGTCTTCTTCGCCAACTTCGCCTTCAACGAGATCCAGCAGCACGTCAGCCTGACCCGCTCCCGGATCTCCGAGACGCTGGCCCACCTCACCGACACTGCGAGCTTCCTCGCCGGCCTGCCCGGTCTCAAGACGGTGATCTATACCAGCGACGGGCTCACCACCAGGCCCGGCGGGAACCTGCTGAACTTCGTGCGCGCCATCTGCCCCGGGGAGCCGGTCACCCGCCGACTCGACATCCAGGACGGCATGAGCGACGTGTTCCGCGAGCTGACCCGCCACGCCAACGCCAACCGGGTGACGATCTATACGGTCCAGTCCCTGGGGCTCGGGCAGGGAACCACCCTGAGCACGGCCGCCGAGAAGGGCGTGAGCAACACCTTCCAGGCCGTCGGCCAGTACAACGCGGAGACCCGGGTCCAGGAGCGCGAGGGGCTGACCTTCCTGGCCCGCGAGACCGGAGGCCGCGCGGTCGTCGACCAGAACCGCTTCCGCGGCGAGCTCGAGCAGATCGCCCAGGAGATGTCGAGCTATTACTCGCTGGCCTACACGCCGCCGCACGGCGGCGACGGGCTCGAGCACCTGATCGAGGTCAAGGTGCGGCGCGACGGCCTGCGGGTGCGTCACCGCCCCGGCTACCGCGACAAGAGCGCCGACGAGCGGATGCTCGAGCACCTGGAGAGCGCCCTCGTCCTCAACCAGATGTCCAATCCGCTCGACGTGCGCCTGGGGGCCGGCGAGATCAAGACCGGAGGGAGCCGCAAGTACGTGGTGCCGCTCCTCGTCGTGGTTCCCGCCGACCGGATCACCTTCCTGCCACGCAAGCGCGCCGAGGTCGCCAAGCTCAAGGTCCAGGTGATGGCCAAGAACGAGCGCGACGGCAGGACCACCTTCACGGAGAAGATCTACGACGTCGAGCGCCCGCCGGCAGGCTCCCAATCGCTGTCGCTCGTCCTCTCCCTCGACCTCGACGAGGGGGTCCACGTGGTGGCCTTCGGCGTTCGCGACGAGGCGACGCAGGAAGCCTCGTTCGTGGCCACCGGGCTCGACCTGCGCAGCCCGTCGGAGGCGTCGGCGGGCGGGTGAGCCGTCACCACGTACGAGTGACCTTGGTGAGCCCGGGGGGCGACTCCTCGTCGAGCCCTTTCGCCCGCGCCAGGTGGAGGCAGAAGAGCTGGGCCGGCACGATCGCCGCGATCGGCGTCAGCCACTCCGGCAGCCCGGCGTCGAACGGCAAGGCGGCGCCGCCGAGGGCGAGCGCCTCGTCGGCGTCGGACACCACCAGGAGCTCGACGTCCTGCCGGGCGCCGATCCGGCGCAGCAAGGCCATGGTGTCGTCGAAGGCCGCGCCGCGCGAGGCCACCGCCAGCACCGGGAAGCCGCGCTCCAGGACGGCGATCGGGCCGTGCTGGAAGTCGGCCGGAGAATAGGGCTCGGCGGCCACGTGGCCGAGCTCCTTGAGCTTCAAAGCCCATTCGTGGGCGGTCGCGAAATGGAAGCCGCGGCCGAGGACGACGCAGCGGTCCATCGCGCGGAAGCGCTCGGCGACCCGGCGCACCGCGTCCTCGCGGCCGAGGGCGCTCTCCATCGCCGCCGGCACCCGCGCCAGGTCGGCCCGGTGGGCGCCGGCGTCGGCCAGCGCGGCCGACAGCAGGGCGACGGCGAAAAGCTGGCTGGTGTAGGTCTTGGTCGCGGCGACGGCGAGCTCCGGTCCCGCGCCGGTCTCGAAGACGTGGTCCGCGGCGGCGGCGAGCGGCGAGTCGGGCGAATTGGTGATCGCCAGCGTCAGCGCGCCCTGGCTGGCGCCGTGCTCCACCACCCGCACGATGTCCGGCGACTGGCCCGACTGGGAGATGCCGATCACCAGCGCATCCGCGAGGTCCGGAGGGCGGCCGAAGAGGCTGAAGAGCGACGGGGTCGCCAGCGCCACCGGCAGGGCGTGGTGCCACCCGAGGACGTATTGGGCGTAGCGGCCGGCGTTGTCCGAGGTGCCGCGGGCCGCCAGGTAGACGAACCGCGGACGCCGCGCGCGGATCGCCCGCGCGATCTCCTCGGCGCGGCCGAGCTGGCCGTCGAGCAACCGCCGCAGGCAAGCGGGCTGCTCGCGGATTTCCTGATAGAGCGACATCGCGAGCTAACGGCCGGCCACGACCTCGGCCTCTCCGGGCTCGACGTTCCACCCGGAATAGCGCAGAGCCAGGTCGCCGGCCGTAGGGCCGGCGAGCGGGAACCTCACGGCCAGCCGCCGCTCCTCGCCCGGCAGCACCGAAACGTAGTTGTCGTCGAAGAAGACCGGGACGACCCAGCGGCCGTCGCGGCGGTCGACCACGGCCAGCTCGACGAAGAAGGCGAGCGTCTCGCCGGGATTCGTCAGCCGGACCTCGTAGCCGCCTTCTTCCGCCGTCCCCGTCCATTCGGCGGTCACCGCGAGGGTCGCCGGCGGCAGCTCGGCGAGCGCGGTGAAGTCGGCGTAGGAGGCCGCCGGGGTGACGAACCAGGTGCTGGCGGCCTCGTCGAGCCGGTCATCCGCCGCCGAGAGCCAGTAGAAGTTCCTCGCCGCGACCTCGCCGTCCGCGCGGCGCAGCCGCAGGTCGAGGAAGGTCAGGGGCGAGCCGCGGCGCGCCTCGGCGAGGTCGAGCAGGCGCCGCGCGTAGTCGACGGCCGGCAGCGTTACGGTCTCGGAGAGCAGCGGCCGCGACGCGAGGTCGAGCAGCCGCACCTCGGCCGTCCACCCGGCCACGTCGTGCCCGGGGGCGGCCACCGCGTAGACGGCGCCGTCGCCGTAGTCGTAGAGCAGGCTCGCCGGCGCGTTGGCGGCGCGGGTGCCGTAGAAGGCGCCGTTGGGCACCAGGTAGTAGTCGTAGAGCTGCCAGTACATCTCCGGCCACGCCGAGTTGAGCATCCACTGGATCACGCCGGTGGTCTCGGGCCGGCGCACCGCGAAGGCCTCGTACATGGCGCGCATGGCCTCGTAGTTGGCGGCCTGGGCCTTGCGCGCGAATTCCTCCGCGCCGCCGGCGGGCCCGTAGCGCGCCTCGAGGGCCGCCGCGTAGCGGTCGAGCGTGTTGAACTCGTTGCGGCCGCAGTGGTACTCCCAGACCTCGTCGATCGGCCACAGGTGGTCCTC
>DASWIG010000722.1:0-2400 GCA_036397835.1 Thermoanaerobaculia bacterium | reverse complement strand
GGCGAGGAGACGCTGCCCGAGAGCGGATCCGACCCCGACGCCGCGCCGCCCGAGGAGACCGGAGACGTCCCTGGGACCGATCCGGCCGCCGGCGAGGAGCCCGACGCCGTTCCTGCCGATCCGGCACCGGCGTCTCCCTAGCGCGTCCGTTCCCGTCCCTTGGGCCTCCCCCGGTTCGCCGGGGGAGGCCGTTTTGTTGGCCCGACCGGTTCCCTTCCATGGCGCACGCATTGGCCTCCGGACCCGTAGGGGCAGACCCCCGTGCCTGCCCGCCCGTCCGCCGGGACGGGCTCCGGGGCCTGCTCGGCAGAGAATCCTCCCCAATCCACACATCCGTCGAAAGAAGTGCTTCCCTCCTCTGGAATGGTCTGGTACTATCCGCCGCCAGCAACCCTGGCCCTCGGGCCAGACAACCGGATGGAGGTAGGAACCATGAACGATGGAATTGTAACCGCAGACTGTTCACCCAACGTCGCCAGGCGCCTCGCCCTGGCCCGCGAGCTCGAAGAGACGCTGACCATGACGGCGCCCGAGACCGTCGCCGCCCTCGACGAGTTCCTGGCCCCGGTGCAGACGCCCGAGGAGAGGCCCGTCGTGGGCCTCTCCCTGGAGCTCTACCGGCGCAAGCTGGCCTGGGTCCGCGACAACCTGACCGCGGCCGAGCAGCGCTACGTCGAAGGGCTGGCGCGCGCCGCCGCGCTCTTCACGCTGCGCGACGCGCTCACCGTCGAGCTCTCGAAGAAGCTCGGCAACCTGCAACGCACCTGCCGCGCCTGGCTCGACGCCGACGATCTGCGTCTGCTCGGCTTCGCCGCCCGGACGGCGCGCTGGCCCAAGCCGGTGCTCAAGCAGTCGCGGGAGGTCGCCACGGGCCTCGAGCGTCTCGACGTCGAGATCGACTCCCCGGAGTGGCCGAAGCTGAAGGCGTGGCTGCGCGACCAGGCCAGGGCCTTGGTGCCGGAGATCACGGAGCTGAGCCGCGCGCTGGCCGACGTCGAGCAGCAGCGTCGACGCACCAAGGACGACCTCGCCGCGCGCAAGGAGGCGAGCGAGGACTTCGACCGCAACTACCTGGCGATCGGCCGGGTGGCGGAAGCGCTGCTGCGCATGGCGGGCAAGGACGCGGACGCCGACCGCATCCACCCGTCGACGCGGCAGCTCGACCGCAAGATGGACGAGGAAGAGGTGGACGCCGGAAGCACCGACACATGGAGCTCGTAGGCGGTCTCGGCCGGAAGACGGACAGGGGCTTCGACCTGCTGGCGCGGCTCTTCACGCGCTCGCGCTGGCCGGGCGGAGCCCGCGGCCTCAGCTTTCCTCGGCCAACGGCGCCCGCCTTGTGTCCGCCAGGAAGCTCCCCTCGGGGATGCCTCCGTGGAGATGCCAGGTGAGCCAGTCGGCGACGATGCCCAGGGCATCCTCCGTGAGCTGGTAGTCGGTGAGGTCGAACACGGTGGGATCACACCCGGGGATTGCTAGCGCACAAGGCGTGATACCCTGGCAGCATGCCACCGAAGAGGCACGACGACACCAGCGGCTCCGAATGGACGTCCGACGTGAGGCCGGCGCCCGGCGACCTGCGCATCGTCCAGGCGTTCCTCAACACCGTGGCGCGCCGCAAGCACCACGACGAGATCGCCAGCCCGCAGGCGCTCGCCGACTGGCTGACGCACTGGCGCCTGCTCCCGAAAGGGACCGAGCTCGCCGCCGGAGCCGCCGAGCGGGCGCTGACGCTGCGCTCCGCGCTGCGCGCCCTCGTCCTGGCCGATCAGACCGGCACGCAGGTGAAGCAGGGCGTCCTCGAACGGCTCCACGCCGTGACCGCCGAGGCGCCGCTCGCCCTGCGCCTGACGAGCGACCGCGCGGTCCGGTTCGAGCCGGTGCTCGGCGGTCTCGAAGGCGCTCTCGGCGAGCTGCTCGCCATCGTCGCGCGGACGCGCTTCGACGGCCTGTGGGAACGGATGAAGGTGTGCGGCGCCGCCGACTGCCGCCGCGTCTTCTACGACTACGCGTCCAATCGCCTCAGCAGGTGGTGTACCAAGCTCTGCGGCGACCGCGTCAATGCCAAGCTCCACCGTCGCCGCGAGGCCGCGAAGGGCACCTGAGGCACGCGACGAATTCGAGCCGTTCCCGGTGGAGCCCTGATTGGGCGACTTCCGCTCGGCGCTCCTCCAGGGGCGCCCCCGTGACGACCCGGCTCGCGGACGCCCGTCTCCGGCCGACTTCTGACGGGGCGGCCTGCGTCAGGGAGCGACGACTGGGCACCCCTGACGATGCACCGTCCACGGGCGTTGGAGCGCGTTCCCGGGCCCCGTGGGGATCGGACGTCAGTGGCCGTCACCGTGGCACCCCTGATTGGGGAAATGCATCGCAGGGGTGCCCTCGTGCCACCCCTGACGG
>DASWIG010000721.1:0-1851 GCA_036397835.1 Thermoanaerobaculia bacterium | reverse complement strand
GCGCGGCTGACCCCGGGGCGGCGCCCCGGGGTGAACCGCCACCAGCCGCCGCGAAGCCATGACGTTCTACGTCATCGACCGAATCGAAGGGAAGATCGCCGTGGTCGTCGGCGACGACGGGCGGAGCTTCGACCTGCCCGCGCGCCAGCTGCCGCCGGGATGCCGGGAGGGAACGGTGCTGCGGGTCGAAGCCAGGAGCGGAGCCATCAACTGGTCGCAGGCCGTCATCGATGAGGCCGAGCGTCGCAAGCGGCTGGAGCGCGACCGCGAGACCCTGCGGCGCCTCGGCGAGGCCGATCGGGGCGGCGACGTGAAGCTCTGATCCGGGGGCTTTGGCGCCCGCCGCCGGACGCGCATATTTTTTGTGTGCATCCCCCCCCCCCCCCCCCTCCCCCCCGCTTTGCACGCCCGCTCGACACCGCGGCCGACGTCGAGGCGCTCCGCTTCGAGCGCTATGCGCGCATGTCGCCTGCGGAGAAGGCCGCCCGCGTGGTGGAACTGACGCAGGCCGCCTGCACACTCTCCCTTGCTGGCCTGCGTGCCCGGCACCCCCACGCGACCGAGCCCGATCTGTTGCTGCGGCTCGCCGCGCTCCGCCTCGGTGCGGAAACGGTCCGTCGCGCCTACGGGTGGCGGGCGCCCGATGTCCCCTGAGGGGCTGCCCGATCCGCTCGCCACTGCCCTCGCCGCCACCGCCATTCTCGACCGCCTGGGCGTTCCCTACGTCGCGGTCGGCTCTTTCGCCAGCTCGGTGCACGGTGAGCCGCGGTCCACCGATGACATCGATCTCGTGGCCGACCTCCGCCCCGCCCACGCGGCCCCGCTCGTCAGCGCGTTGCGCGGGGATTGGTACGTCAGCGAGGAGGCAGTCGCGGAGGCCATTAGGCGCGGCTCCTCGTTCAACGCGATTCACCTCGCCAGTGGCGTGAAGGTCGACGTCTTCGTCGTCGGAGCGGATCGGTTCGACGCTCACCGCGTGGCGAGCGCACGATCCGTGGGCGTGGGCGCTGAGCCGCGCGTCGTCCTGCGCGTCGACACCGCCGAGTACACGGTGCTGCGTAAGCTCGACTGGTTTCGGCGTGGCGGCGAAACGTCCGACCGGCAATGGCGAGACGTCCTCGGCATCCTGCGAACCCAAGGCTCCCACCTCGACCGCGCAGATCTGGCGAAGTGGGCGGACCAGCTTGGGGTCGCCGACCTCCTGGCCCGAGCTCTCGCGGAGGCTCGTCACTGAGGTGGAAACTCGCCCTCTGGGCGCGACGGGCTACGGTGTCGGCGAAATCGGCTTCGGCGGCTGGGGCCTCGGCGGCTCCCAGTGGCGCGGCGTCGACGACACCCAGGGTCGCGATGCACTGCGCGAAGCCGTTGCCCAGGGAATCACGTTTTTCGATACCGCCCTGGCGTACGGCAACGGACACAGCGAGAGCCTGATAGGCGAGGCGCTGAAAGACGAGATCCGTGCCGGTCGCGCCGTCATCGCCACCAAAGTCCCGCCGGGCAACGACGAGTGGCCCGGGGCCGCTGGGACGCCGCTCTCGCACGTCTTTTCTGCACGCCATCTTTCGACGTCTACCGAGCGCTCGCTACGAAATCTCGGCATCGAGGCGTTGCCCCTACAGCAATTGCACGTCTGGCACGACGCCTGGCTGGACGACCCGGAATGGGAGGCGTCTTACGACCGGATGGTCCGCCTCAAAGAAGAAGGGAAGGTCCTGCATTGGGGGATCTCGATCAACGACCACGCGCCCCAGACGGCGCTGCGCGTGCTCGAGGATCCGCTCTTCGAGACGGCCCAGGTGATCTACAACATCTACGATCGCTCCCCCGAAAAAGCCTTGTTCGCGCTCGCAA
>DASWIG010000720.1:0-1513 GCA_036397835.1 Thermoanaerobaculia bacterium | reverse complement strand
TCTCGTCCATCGGCGGCGCGTCGACGATCTTGCCCGGGTTCATCAGACCCTCGGGGTCGAAGAGCTTCTTGACGTCCTTGAAGGCCTGGTAGACGCGGGGGCCGAAGAAGCGTTCGTTGAAGGCGCTGCGCACCAGGCCGTCGCCGTGCTCGCTCGACCACGAGCCGCCGTAGCCCGTCACCAGGCCGAAGGCGTGCTCGGCGATGGCGACCATGCGCTCGACGTCGTCGGCGCGGCGCAGATCGAGGATCGGCCGCAGGTGCAGCACGCCGACGCTGGCGTGGGCGTAGAGCGTCAGGTCCACGCCGAGCTCGCGGCAGAAGCCGATCACCTTGCCGACATATTCGCGGAGCACGGGGAGGGGCACGGCGGCGTCCTCGATGAACGGCACGGGCTTGCGCTCGCCCTTGAGGCCCAGCATCAGGCCGAGACCGCTTTTGCGCACCTCCCAGACCCGCTGCTGACCCTCCTTGTCGAGGAAGAGCGGATACGCGTAGCCCAGACCGCGGCCGGCGAGGTCGGCGCAGGTGGCCCGCGCGCGCTCGGTCACGTCGCCGGCCGTGTCGCCGTAGAACTCGACGAGGAGGACGGCGTCCGGATCGCCTTCGAGGAAGGCGGTGAGCGGCGCCGTCGCCAGGTTGCGGCGCGCCAGGGCAAGCACCGTCCGATCGAGGACCTCGACGGCCGAAGGACGGTAAACGAGGATGGGCTCGACCGCGCCGATCGCCTCGAGCAGGTCCCGGAAATGGACGACGGCGAGCGAGGTGTGACGCGGCAGCGGCTCGAGCCTGAGCCGCGCCTCGAGGGTCACGCCGAGGGTGCCCTCGCTGCCGACGAGGACCTTGGCGGGATTCCAGGGGCCGTCGTGGAGGTACTCGTCGAGCGGGTAGCCGCCGACGCGCCGCATCGTCTTCGGGAAGACGCGGGCGATCTCGTCGCGGTTCTCGCGCACGATGCGCTCGAGCCCGGCGAGGATCTCGGCCTCGCGTCCGCTGCCGGAGGCCCGCGCGCGGTAGGCCTCGGGGGAGAGCTCGCCGAGGGAGAGCTCGGTGCCGTCGGCGAGGAGCACGTCGAGGCCGTGTACGTGGTCGATGGTCTTGCCGTAGAGGATGCTCTTGGTGCCCGACGAGTTGTTGCCGATCATGCCGCCGACGTTGGCGCGACTCGAGGTGGCGGGGTCGGGCGCGAAGCACAGCCCGTGCGCGGCGAGGCGGGCGTTGAGCTCGTCGCGCACCAGCCCGGGCTCGACGCGCGCCCAGCGTTGGCCGGCGTCGAGCTCTAGCAGACGGTTCATGTGCTTCGAGAAGTCGAGCACCAGGGCGGCGCCCACGGTCTGCCCGGCGAGGCTGGTGCCGCCGCCCCGCGGCAGGATGGGGACGCCGTGCTCGGCGGCCAGCGCGACGGCGGCGCGCGCGTCGTCGCGGTCGCGCGGCGCGGCCACGGCGAGCGGCGTCATCTGGTAGTTGCTGGCGTCGGTGGCGTAGATGCCGCGGGCGACGTCGTCGGCGTAGAC
>DASWIG010000719.1:0-3190 GCA_036397835.1 Thermoanaerobaculia bacterium | reverse complement strand
CGAGCTCGGGGATCGAGGGCCGCCTGCGAGCCTGAAGGTGCTCCCGGCGCGGTGCATATCTGGGAAGCCTCGGCCGGCTCGACGTCGAGCTCGGCCTCGAGGCTGATTCCGAAAAGGGCGGCACCGCCACCGCCGGTGTGGACGGTGCCCAACCAAGGGGGGGAGAAGGAGGCGCCGACCGCCGGGTCGACCGCCTCGCGCAAGACGCACCGCGCCGGGAGAGCTTGCAGGCGACCACGAGGGGAGTGGTGGAGCACAGCATGAGGGCTGCTCCCGGCGCAGTGCATATCTGGGAAGCCTCCGGCCGGCTCGACGTCGAGCGCGGACTCGAGGCTGAATCCGAAAAGGGTCGGCACCGCCTGCGGTGCCGCTGTCGTAGGAGAAGGCACCGGCCCATGACGAGATGGGACGGTGTGGGAGGACCCGGCCAGGGCTTGACGCGGACCCTGGCTGGAGCGAACGCGCCACTCGTTGACGCTGCTCGAGTGAATGGCGCACCGCGCCGGACCGGCGAGCAGGAGTCCGCGGGAGCCGCCAGCGCGGCTCCTGCTCCCCCGGGGTCGTGGCCCGGCGCGGTGCATGTATGAGGAAGCCTCGCCGCCGGCCCGGAAGTCGGCCGCCCACGTCGAGACTGAGGACGAAAAGGGGCACCGCCGGAGTCGGCCGGCGGTGCTTGGGAACCCGGCCGGCTGGCCAGCCGGCCTGGGCAGGAGTGGCGCCGCGGCGGGCCGGGGAGCAAGTTCCCGAGAAGGGCCGATGGCTGAGGCCCTTCTTTGGCGCGCGGGGCGGCACCCTTGTGCCACGAGCGACGCGAAACCGGGCCGCCTCTGCGTGAGCGCGGCGGCGGGTATAGTAAAAGGACGCCGTGCCGGGTGGAGGCTACCACTCCTCGATCAGACGATCGGGGGAGGTGTGCGTTGGCCCGGCACGGCGCCCCAAGTCGGAAACTGGGCTCAGAAGCGCCCGGGCCGAGATATGGACCGCCGCGCCGGTCCAGGAGGTTCGTCAGGGGGTCAAGACCCTGACGAGCTGACGAACCGGCGAAGCGGGCTCGCGCAGGCCGTCCGCGGACGGCCGCTAGGGCTAGGGAATCGTAGGTCTCGCTCACGGAGGGGGATGATAAGGGGCGGGTGCCCGGGAAGGCCGATTCCTGAACCATCGACCTGCCAGGACAGAGCCGACCGACCGGACGAAAAACGCACGGTTTCCCGGCCGATCGGTCGGCAACTCTGGCCAGGGTGACCTAGCCCATGGGATCGATAAACATCCCGGCTTGCTCTGGTCGAGTCATCGTAGTAGCCTCCATTCGTCTGACCGGAGCGACTCCCTCTACGGCACTATAAAGGGGCGGCGTGATGGCTTCTGGCATGAGAACTGCATGGGAACGCGAATTGATCGGAGTGAGAGCAAACCTGTCCGCGGACCCGGAGAGCGCGCATGATGCGGCCCGGAGGCTGTTGCGAAGGGCCAAATACAACTCCGAGCGAGTCAGGGCAACACTGACGATGGGCTGGGCTGACTGGTGCGGCGGCCGGCCCGAGTTGCTCAAAGGCGCTCTTGAGAACGCCGCTCGTTACCGCCGCCCGGGCGATCTCGCCGCGAGCGACTTCGCTGTCCACTACGCCGCCTACCTCAACCGGTCGGGAGACCTCAATGGAGCGCTCTGCTCCGCCGGGACTGCTGTGGACCTCTCCAGACCTCTCGCCAGGTCTGCCCCCGAGATACGCGGAACCTGGAAATCCGGCTCAGTCGTGCGGTCGGTGGTCAACCGAGCGGCCTACGCCGCCAGTCTCACGATGAGAGCGCAAGCTCGATTCATTCTCTCAAACAGAGCGGCACTCTATGATGCGTTCGAGGCCCTGAATTGGGCTGATCCACGTTATGTGCCCCATGTTCACGTCGCGGCCGTAAGCGCGGCGGGAATCACCCTGTTGGCGTCCGGGGCCGCCACGCCAGAGCGGTGCTCGGAAGCACTGCGCCTTGCGGCGCATGCCGATAGGCTTCTGGCTCGAAGACGTGTCCGCGCAACGAGCCCTCACAGGGCCAAGATTGAAGCTTTGCGGGCAACTGCTTTCGCACTTCTTGGGAGCGATGAGCTGGCGGAGAACCTCCTGACAAGAGCGATCAAAAACCTCAAATCCGATGGCCACGAAAAGGACGCCGCGATATTGGCGGAGCACTTCATACGTATCCTCACAAGTCGCGGCGCACAGGAAGGGCGGGCACGCTTGCTTGCGAGCAAGT
The DNA here is from genome assembly GCA_036397835.1 of Thermoanaerobaculia bacterium. Classification (GTDB taxonomy): domain Bacteria; phylum Acidobacteriota; class Thermoanaerobaculia; order Multivoradales; family J023; genus DASWIG01. Next base: position 946 of record DASWIG010000719.1, on the reverse strand, counting down.
ACGGCATCGCGCTGCCGCGCCCAAAGAAGCGGGCCGCCGGGCCTGACGACGACGACCCAATCGGTTTCTAGCACCGAGTCGGCTATCGCCTGACGCTCTTACCCATTGGTAGAGCCCTCGTGGCCAGGGTCGGGTGACGCGGCCGGCACAGGCGGCCAGCTCTCCCGGACGGTGGAGCCGGCGTCCGTGGTGACGATGCGGAGCTCGCTACGGGCCACGGAGACGGCGGAGCTTTGCGCCGCCGCCAGGTCTGTCAGGAAGCCCCTCACGGCGACGCCTGCGAGGCGGGCGTCCGCCACGGCCTCGAGGTCGATGGCGACGGCAGGCTCCCCAAACGTCGACACGAGCTCGCTGTCTCGCACCAGGAGGCTCGTCCCTGTCCCGGTGGCCTGCCTCACGCGTAGCCCGGCGGCGCTCGCGAGCGTCGGCGGCCCGGCGACGCTGATCTGCGAGCCGAGGACCTGGAGCTGCTGGAAGACCTGCCCGCCGCCGTCCCACTCGACGGCGGTGACGGGTTGAGCGGTCGAATCGACCTGGGCGGCGATTAGGCATCCGTAGACTGCCAGTAGCCGGAGGCGATGCCCGGAACGTGGACGACGCGGGTCGGCCCGGAGATGGAGTTGCTCCAGAACGGGCTCGACGTGCCGAGGAAGTAGACGGCGAGCTGAGCGAGGCAGCTCCCGCGGCTGAAGGTGATCATGTCGCCCTGGCTGTCGTCGCCGAAGCCGATGACGACGCGCGGGGAGGTGTCGTTGCGGGGGTCGAAGCCGGTGCCCATGAGGTAGGTGTGGGCGGGCAAGGTGAGGGGGCGCTCCCAATAGCTGCCGGGCTCAACGACGATCCACCAGGCGCCGCCGGCAGGCCGATCCGCTCGGGCTCTGGGTCTATCGCAGCGGCTGTAGTGACAGCTTAGGAATCTCAAGAAGTGATGACAGAGCCTGCTGTG
>DASWIG010000718.1:0-7247 GCA_036397835.1 Thermoanaerobaculia bacterium | reverse complement strand
TCCCCCCTCGATCCCCCCAGGGGGACGCTGCCGGCCGCCGTAGGCGTACTCGAGCTCCTCGACCTCGAGGAGCGGGGTGGGGTCGGAAGTGGGCGTCGCGGTGGTCGTCATGCCCCAAGCTACGGCGCGGCGCGGTCGTGGTTGGCCGCCGGCCGGTGAGCGGCGGCCCGGCGCCGGTGAGCGGCGGCTTGCCCGGCAAACGCAGGACAGGGTCGTCATGACCTTTCCGGCGCTGTTCTTCGGCGTCCTCCTGCTCCTGGTCTGGCTCTGCCTCTTCTCACGGTTGCCGGGGCGCACGCGTTTCAGGATCTTCGCCGTTTCCGTGGTGGTCGTCGCGGCGGGGGCCGGGCTGTTCCGGATCGAAGGGGTCAGCGGCAACTTCGTGCCCATCGTGAGCCCGCGCTGGAGCGACGCCCGCGACTTCGGAGGACGGACGGCCGCCGCGGGCGTGACCGCGCCCGGCCCTGACGACTACCCGCAGTTCCTCGGACCGCGCCGCGACGCCACTCTCGACGGCCCCCGGCTGGCGCGCGACTGGCAGTCCCGGCCGCCGCGCGAGCTGTGGCGTCACGACGTGGGCGAGGGCTGGTCGTCGTTCGCCGTGGTGGGCCAGGCCGCGGTGACCCAGGAGCTGCGCGGCGACGACGAGGTGGTGGTGCGCTACGAGCTGACCACCGGCAAGACCGTGTGGACCCACGCCTACACGGCGCCGTTTCGCCGACGCCCCAATCCCGAATTCGCCCGTTGGCTCCGTGAGCTGCCTACCGCCTCCGCAGCTCTTCGAGCTTGCGCGCCGCGGCTCCGGACGCCAGCGTTTCCCGCGCCGACGCGTACCCCGCCCGCAGGTCTTCGACCATACCGCCGACGTAGAGGGCCGCTCCGGCGTTGAGCGCGGTGACGTCGGCCAGCGGGCCGTCGCGTCCGCCGAGAACCTGGCGCAGGCTCTCGGCGTTGTCCGCGGGCGTGCCGCCGCGCAGGTCTTCGGGCGCGGCGCGGGGCACGCCGAGGTCCTCCGGCTCGAGCTCGTAGAGCGAGAGGACGCCGTGGCGCACCTCGGCGACCAGCGTCTTGCCGGTGGTGGTGATCTCGTCGAGGCCGTCGCTGCCGTGGACCACCAGGGCGTGCTCGCAGCCGAGCTCGAGCAGCACCTGGCCGACGATCTCGACCAGCGCGCGGTCGTAGACGCCCATGACCTGGCGGCGAGCGCCGGCCGGGTTGGTCAGAGGCCCGAGGACGTTGAAGATCGTGCGCACGCCGAGGGCCTTGCGCACCGGCATGACCTCCTTCATCGCCGGGTGCAGCCGCGGCGCGAAGAGGAAGGCGATGCCGACCTCGTCGAGGGCGCGCCCGGCGGTCTCGGGATCGACGTCGATGGCCACTCCCAGGGCCTCGAGCACGTCGGCCGATCCCGAGCGGCTGGAGACCGAGCGGTTGCCGTGCTTGGCGATCGGCACGCCGGCCGCGGCGGCCACCAGGGCCGCCGCGGTCGACACGTTGAAGGTGCCGCGGCCGTCGCCGCCGGTGCCGCAGGTGTCGACCACGCGCTCGCGGCGGTGGAGGATGGGCACCACGCGCCGCCGCATGGCGGCGGCGGCGCCGGCGATCTCGCCGGCGGTCTCGCCTTTCATCGCCAGCGCCACCAGCAGGGCCGCCTTGTGCGCCTCGGCGAGCTCGCCGTCCATCAGGCGTCCGAAGAGCTCTTCGGTCTCCTCGCGGCTCAGGTCCTGCCGCGCCATCGTCCGCCGGAGTGCGTCGCCGGGGTCCATGGCTTCATTCTCTCACAGCGCTCTCCCCCTCATCTGGCTTGCGTCCGCCGCAGGAAGAACCCTCCCCGCCCGTCGACCCCGCAGGTGAGGACGGTGAGCCGCCGCGTCCCCGGGTCGAGCCGCACCGAGAACGCGAGCCCCGCCCCGAGGACGGCGCGCGGCGCGGCCCCCGTCGTCAGGACCCGCTCGCCGTCGACCCACAGCGTCGACGGTCCCCACGGCGCCAGCTCGTAGGTGCGCTCCTCGGGCGCGGCGAGCTCCTCGTCGCGCACCAGGGTCACGCAGTCGCCCCCGGCGTCGACGCGGCCGAGGTCGACGAAGCCTTCGAGGGCACGCTCCTCGGCGCGCTCGGAGCGCGGATAGACGGGCAAGCCGTCGATCGCGCCGGAGGGCGGCACGGCGGCGCCCGGCGGCACCACCCGCCAGTCGAGCACGAAGTCTTCGTTCTCGCCCGCGACCGCTTCATAGAGAAGCGTATAGCCGCGGTAGCGGGCCGCCAGACGCGGATCCTCCGCCAGACGTCGCAGCAGGTCGCCGTGGGGATGGAAGCTCGACAGCGCCAGGAAGCTGCTCGCGAGCTCGGCCTCGAGGGCCAGCGGCACGTCGGGCTCGCGGCCCTCGAAGAGGGCTCGTGAGGCGGCGTAGGCGCGCGGAAAGGGCAGCGCCATGAACACCGGGTCGAGCACGTTGAGGTACGCCGCCTGCGGCGCCCAGAACATGTAGAGGTGGGTGCTCCCCCACTCCGCCGCCACCCGGGCGCCCGGCGGCACGGCGCGGCCGAAGGCCGCCCACTCGGCCTCGCGCCCGACGGAGGCGTCGGCGCCGGCCCGCGCCAGGTTGACGAGCAGCGCGCCGGTGCGGCTCAGGCCGAGGACGGAGATCAGCGCCAACGCCACCGCCAGCGGCAGTCGTCCGCGGCCCGGCAACGCCACCGAGCCCTCCACCCGGCGTCCGCGGCGCCGTAGCTCGAAGGCCAGCGCCAGGGTGGCGAGGGGCACGAAGTAGATCGAGAAGCGCTGCGCCAGCAGGTAGAGGGCGCCGAAGGCCGCGGCCGCCACGTGGAACGTCCACGCCGTGCTCGCGTCGGCGCCTGCGCCGCGCTGGCGGGCGGCGCGCCAGAGCGCGACGAGGCCGAGGATCCAGGCCAGGTTCAGGAGCAGGAGCTCGTCCGAGGTCGCGGGCCCGATCTCGCTGCCGACGTCGAGCTCGGCCTTGCGCAGGAAGAAGTCGACGCTCTGGACCTTCCAGATCAGCAGGTTGTGCGGAAAGCCCGGGTGTACCAGCAGCCCCAGCCCGGCGCCGAGGAGCGGGTAGAGGAGGAGGTTCGGGCTCCAGCGTTTTTCCGTCCAGCCGCGCGCCACGAACCACGCGAAGCACAGTCCCAGGAGGGCGTGGAAGGCCGTGTAGCTGAGCGTGTAGAGGGCGCTCACCAGGCCGAGCAGACGGTCCCGTCCCCAGCCGGCGCAGGCGATCGCCGCCAGCAGCAGCAGCAGCGACAGGAGCTCGGGGCGCAGCCGGATCGCCCGCCCCAGGAAATCGGACGAGCCGGCGAAGACGAGCCAGGGGACGAGGAGCCCCCAGGCGCCCAGGGCGCGGACGCCGAAGAGCGCCAGGGCGCCCGCCAGCAGCGCGTTGAGCAGCGCCAGGGCCCGACGTCCGCCGCGCGCCGCGTCCTCGGGGCCGCCGCTGGCGAAGGGCGCGAGGAAAGCGTGGAAGAGGAGCTCCTTGTCGCCGAACCCCTCGTGCATCAGCGACGTTCGGGCCCAGGGCAGGGCGTCCATCGGCCCTTCGCGGGCGTAGGCGCGGGCGATCGCCAGGTGGTAGTAGGAGTCGGTGTCGTAGAGCACCGGAAAGCGGGCGAAGAGCCAGCCGAAGAAGACGAGGGCGACGGCGAAGACGGCGAGCGGGCCGCCCCACGCCAGGCGCCGGCTCACCTCACTCGACTCCCGCCAGCCGCGCCAGGTTGGCCGCCAGCCAGCGTTCGGCCTCCTCGTGGCGCGGGTACTCGCGCTCCCGGCGCTGGAACTCGGGCGGGTGGATCAGGCGTCGGCCGCCGGGGCCCTTCACCGGCGCGACCACGGCATGGAGCATCTCGTGATAGACCACCGACTCGACCACGTAGAGCGGCACGTCGCCGCGGTCGAGGGCGCGGTGGACGCGCACCAGGCCCTCGTCGGCGTGGTAGGAGCCGAGGCGCAGCGAAAAGCCGCGGCCGCGGCGGCGGCGCCGCCGCGCCATGGGCGTGCGTCCCCAGGTGATCTCGATGGCGAGACGCGAGCCGAAGAACTGGCGGTTGAGCTCGTCGCGGATGCGCCGCAGGTCGAAATGGCGTCCCCGCGCCTGGAGCGTCCGCCGGCGGCGCGGCGCCGGACGCGGCGGCTGGGCGTGCTCCTCGAAGTGCTCGCGGATCGCCGCCAGGGACCGCCGCCGCCGCGAGCCGCGGGCGCCGCCGAGCAGCCCGGCCACCTCCTTCAGGGTCGCCGGCGGCGCGTCGACGAACGAGCGGTGGATCCGCACCTCCAGGCCGCGAGGTCCCTGGCGCGCCGACACGATGCGGCTGCGGTTGTCGGTGAGCGTCAACGCGGCGACGTCCTCGGCGAGCAGCTCGCCGAGGCGCCGGCGCAGCTCGGCGGCCTTGCCGGCGCGCGGCGGCGCGATGCGTGGCGTGGCGACGCGCGACGGCTCGGCGGGTGCCGTCTCGGTGCGCGGCGACGGCTCGAAGAGCTGGAGCTGACGCATACGACCGTCATCATAAACGAAGAGGGCGCCCATGAAAGGCCGGAGGCCGGGTGTAGGGGCGCAAGGCTTGCGCCCGTCCGGACGGCCCGGCTCCGCCGGGGCGGGCGCACGCCGTGCGCCCCTACACCCGATCTGCCAGGACGCCTGGCGCCCTTCCGGCCAGCGGTGCGCCTTACCCCAAATCAAACAGCTTCCCCAGCAGGAGCTGCAAGGGAAAACGCTGCAGCGCCCCCGACGCCACCGCCGACTCGGCGAAGTGCGTCACGCCGTCGGCTTCGACGCCGGTGCCCCAGATCAGCACCGGCAGCGGGTCGGCGGCGTGCTGGCCGCTCTCCGAGAGCGTCGCGTGATCGGAGGCCACGGCGATCCGCAGCGGCCCCGGGTGACGCTCGAGCATCTCCCCGAGGTGGCGGTCGAGGCGCTCGAGGAACGCCACCTTGAGGTCCGGGCGCTGGTCGTGGGCGGCGATGTCGGCGCCCTTGACGTGGACGATCACCAGGTCGTGCGTCTTGAGCGCCCGCGTGGCGGCCCGGAGCTTGGCTTCCAGGTCGGTGTCGAGGTTGGCCGTCATGCCCTTGCGCGAGATCGCGTCGAACCCCAGCCATTTCGCCAGGCCGAGGATCGTGCGGTCGCCGGCGACGCAGGCCACGGAGAGCGGCAGGCCGTTCTCCTCGAGCGGCACCAGGCGGTGGACGGTGCCGGCGCCGCGGGTCAGGACCGCGTTGGCCGGCGGCTTGCCGGCGGCCTCGCGTTCGGCGTTGATCGGATGCTGGCGCAGCACCTCGCGCGCCTCGAGCTCGAAGAGGGCCAGCACTCGCGCGGTGTGGACCGCCTTCTCGTCGTGCGGATCCACCGGCCGCGGCGTCAGCGGCGGGCCGGGCCTCGCCGTCTCTCCCGGATCGCTGCCCTGGATCGCCGACGACAGGCCCTCGCCCCGCAGCACGATGGCCAGCCGGTGCTCGGTCGCCGGCTTGACCCGCACCTCGACCTCGTCCGCCAGGTGGCCGGGCAACGGCAGCCGGTCGAGGGCGGCCGCCAGGGCCGCCGCCTGGACGCGGATGCGGCCGGCGCGCCGGTCGATCACCTGGCCGCCGGCGTCGAGGGTGCAGAGGTTGGCGCGCAGGGCCACGTCGCCGTGGCGCGGCTCCAGGGTCGCCCCCAGGGCCTCCACCGGTCCGCGCTTCATCGCCAGCGGAGACTGGCCGAAGAGCGCCAGGCTGCCGGCCGCGGTGTCGGGCACCACGCCCGGCGCCACCGGATCGGCGAGGCCGCAGCGGCCTTCCCGCGCCAGGCGGTCGAGCGTTGGGGTACGCGCCGCCTCGAGCGGCGTGCGCCCGCCCAGAGCGCGCACCGGACGGTCGGGCAGACCGTCGATCACCAGCAGCAGCGAGGGCGCCAGCTCCTTGGCGAAGCGGACCGAGGCCAGGATGCCCGGCACCCGCTTCTCGAGCAGCGAGGTGATCAGGCGCACCGCCGCCACCGCCGGCGGCGACTCGTAGGTCGTGTCGAGCAGCGGCACCTCGTGGGCCTCGGCCTGCTGCAGCAGGAAGTCGTGGATCATGCGGATCGAGGCGAAGTTCTCGAGGTAACGCTCGGTGCGCCGGCGGCCGAGCCGGCCGCGGGTGAGGAAGCGCGCCCGGTGGGTCTCGGCGTCGGGCGTGGTGAGGATGATCGGCACCTGGTAGGCGGCGCCCTCGAGATCGGGGAACGGCACCAGCGGCGGATAGAGGTGTACGCCCTCCACCACGATGCTCATGTTCTCGGCCACGGCGCGCTCGACCAGGGCCCGGATGCCCACGTTCACGCGCCGCGCCTGCTCCTCGAAATTGGCGAGCAGGCGCTCCGCGAACTCCGGGTCGGCGCTCGACGGCACCTCCTCGGCGGACCAGCCGCCCGGCGGCGGCAGCAGCTCGAAGCTCGAGGTGTGGATCGCCGGCAGCACTTCCTGAGAAAAGACCATGCGCATGACCTGGCGGATGGTGTCGGTGGCGTTGATGCGGTAGATGCGCAGCAGCGGCGCCAGCTCGAGCGAGAGGGTGGACTTGCCGGTGCCGCTGGCGCCGCCGAGGTAGATCACCAGCGGCCGCGGCAGCCGGTTGAGGCCGCGCACCATGCGGTAGCGCCGTGCCGCCTCGGCGCCTTCGAGGTGCTCGAGCAGCTCGCCGACCCGGCGCGCCAGATCCTCGCTCTTCAGCTCCAGGATCCCCTCCTCCTGCAAGCCGTTCTCGAGCTCCATGATCAGGCGGTAGGCACGGTCGACGTCGACGCCGGTGGCATAGATGCTGCGGGCCAGCAAGCCGCGGGAGAAGGGCTGACGGGTGCCGCCGTAGACCACGAAGCGCTCGGTCACGGGACGCAGGGGCGCCAGCAGGCTCGCCGGCGGCTCCTCGCCGAGCTCCTCGGCGAGGAACTTGCGGATCAGCTCGCGGATCTCGTCGGTCGTCACCTCGTCGCGGTCGCTCAGGCGCTCGCGCACGGCGTTGGCGGCGGCGTAGGCGAGGTCGAAGTCGAGGCCGCGCTGCACCAAGTCGTGGGTGATGGCGCCGCGCAGGAAGCGCTGCCGCGCGCCCGCAGACGACACCACCACCAGGCCCCGCCGCCGTTTGTCGGGGCGCGGGGTCTCGCCGTCGCCACTTCCGGATTGCGTCGCCATCGCTTCACGCTCGCTCGGAGGCATTCTATGCTCCGGAGCCGGGGATCGTCAGGCACCGACCTGACGCCTTACCTCGACCAGATCGGCTA
>DASWIG010000717.1:0-6196 GCA_036397835.1 Thermoanaerobaculia bacterium | reverse complement strand
GGCCCGAGACGAGCACCTGGCCGCCATGGCCCGCTGCGGCGATCCTGGCCGCCCGATGCACGTCGAGACCGACGTATCCATCCGACGTGAGCAGTGGGTGCCCGGTGTGGAGACCGACCCGCACGCGCATCCGGCCCCCGGCCAGGTGCTGCTGCGCCTCGCCGGCGGCAGCCAACGCGTCCGCCGCGCTGGCGAACGCGTAGAAGAATGCGTCACCCTGCGTGTCGATCTCGTGGCCGTCGTGCCGGCCGAACGCCTGTCGGATCGCGCGGCGATGCTCGGCCAGCAGCTCCCCGTAGCGCTCCGCGCCCAACGCGTCAAGCAGGCGGGTCGATCCCTCGACGTCGGTGAAGACGAAGGTGACGGTCCCGGTCGGGAGGCCGCCCAACTCGGACCCCGGTCAGGTCGGCCGCGAGGGCTGGCGGGTCAGCTGGGCCGCGAGCTCGCCCGGGTCGCTGACAGGCAGCTCGCACACGAACCCGCGACAGACGTACGCGGTCGCGTGGTCGCCGATGAGCGGGCGCTCGGCGAGGAGCGGGATCGTCTCGGCAGCAGCAGGCACCCCCACCGCGACGACCTGGTGGGGGCGATACCCAACCCGAGCCGAGGCCAGCAGTCGCTGCGTGTCCGCGGCGCCGGGGTCGCCCGCGATGGCGATCTCGCGCACCGGGGCAAGGGCGAAGTCGAGAGCCGTCAGCCACTGAGCGAAGCCGGTCGGGTGGCGGCCGAGGTAGGGCCCGACCGGGCGCAAAGCGGCCTCGGCGGCGTCGCGGTACCTGCCCTCGCCGGTCCAGGCGGCGAGCTTGAGGAGCACCGTCGTGGCCATCGCGTTGCCAGACGGCACCGCGTTGTCCTGGACGCCCTTGGGGCGCGCGACGAGCTCTTCGTGATCGTCCGAGGTGTCGAAGAAGCCGCCCCCGGGATCCGCGAAATGCAGGAGAGCTTCGTCCATGAGCTCCCGCGCGGCGCCGAACCAACGCGGGTCAAAGGTCGTCTCGTAGAGCGCGAGCAGGCCCTCCGCGACGCTCGCGTAGTCCTCCAAATAGCCGTTGAGTGTCGCGCGGCCGTCCTTCCATGAGCGGCGCAGGCGGCCCTCGCGCGTGCGCAGGCGCTCGAGCAGGAACGTCGCGTTGCGTTCCGCGAGGTCGCGGTAGTCGGCCCGCTCGAGGACCCGCGCGGCCTCCGCTACCGCGGCGAGCATGAGCCCGTTCCAGGATGCCAGGGCCTTGTCGTCACGGGCCGGTCGGACGCGTCGATCGCGGGCCTCGAAGAGCGCCCGCCGGGCGCGGGCGAGTCGGGCTGATACGCCGTCCGAGTCGGAATCGCCGTCAGTCGATTCCCTACCCGCGCCGGACCCGAAGAGGGCTTCCAACTGGGCGTCGCTGCGGACTCGGCGCAGGATGGTCCGGCCCTCCCAGTTGCCGATCGTCCGCACGTCGTAGGCGGTGGCGAAGAGCGCCGCCTCGTCGCCGAGGACCTCCTCGATCTCGGCCAGGCTCCAGGCGTAGAAGCGACCTTCCTCTCCCTCCGAGTCGGCGTCCTCCGAGGCCGCGAAGCCGCCCTCGCGCAGCGTCATGTCGCGGGCCACGTAGTCAATCGTCGATTCGGCAACCTCGCGATAGCGCTGCTCGCCGGTGAGCTGCCACGTGTGCAGGTACACGCGCACCAGCTGGGCGTTGTCGTAGAGCATCTTCTCGAAGTGCGGGACGAGCCAGACCTCGTCGGTCGAGTACCGGTGGAAGCCGCCGCCGAGCTGGTCGCGGATGCCACCATCGGCCATCGCGTCCAGGGTCTTGGCGACCATCCGGAGCAGGCGCGTGCCGCGCGGGTCCTCGCCCGATCCGCGAGCGTCGCGATCGTCGATCCCGACTGCGCGGCGGAGGAGAAACTCGAGCGCCATCGGCTGGGGGAACTTCGGCGCCCCGCCCCATGAGCCGTTCGCCCAATCGAACGTGTCGGCCAGGCGGGCCTCGGCCGCATCGAGGATGGCGGGCTGGAGCAGATCCCTGTCCGATGACTGCGCCTGCGGGTGAGCGGGGGCAGCGCCCGCCCCCTGGCCCGCCGCGATGGCTGCCGCAATGCGTTCGGCACTCCCCACCGTCTCCGCACGCCGCTCGGCCCACGCCTCGGCCACGCCCTCCAGCACGTCCCGGAAGCTCGGAATCCCGTACCGTCGGGCGTTCGGGAAGTAGCTGCCGCCGTAGAACGGCTTGCCGTCCGGGGTGAGGAAGCTCGACATCGGCCAGCCGCCGCGGCCGGTGGTGAGCTGCACCGCGGTCATGTAGATCTCGTCGATGTCGGGGCGCTGCTCGCGGTCGACCTTGACGGCGACGAACTTCTCGTTGAGCACGCGGGCGATCTCGGCGTCCTCGAAGCTCTCGCGCTCCATCACGTGGCACCAGTGGCAGGTCGAGTAGCCGATCGAGAGGAAGATCGGCTTGTCCTCGCGCGCCGCCCGGGCGAAGGCCTCGGGGCCCCACGGGTACCAGTCGACCGGGTTGTGGGCGTGCTGGATGAGGTAGGGCGAGTCCTCGAAGATGAGGCGGTTGACGTAGACAGCGCTGCCGTCGTCGCGCAGGTGGTGGGTGCGCGGCTCGTAGCCCTCGCCGCGGGCGTCGACGGCGGCGCGCAGGCGGGCCTGGAGCTCGGCGGGGTAGGGCTCGGCGCCTGGGAGCCGGATCGTCAACGCGGGCTCCTCCGTCGGCTCGGCGGCGGCGCCGGCGGCGCTCGTCGGGGCCAGGGCGAGTGCGAGGCCAGCGACCATCAGAAGTCTTGAGGCGATGCGACCGGGGCTCATTCGCGTCAAGGCTAACACGCTTCCCGGCGTCCCCGGTCCTCACGCCTCTTCCTCTTCGTTGGTGAGCAACTGGCGCCGCGTTCGGAGGTCCACGCCTCGTCGACGCGCTCCAGCAGCCTGGTGAAGTGCTGGGGCGGCGTGCTACAAGTCGAGCGAGAAGCGCTCCATCACCCGCTCCCAATCCCCGCGCGCCTTGAGCACGCGCTCGATCATCTCCCGCGCCGCGCCCTCGCCGCCGCGCGTCGCCAGCACCACGTGGACGACCGCGCGCACCTCCTCGACCGCGTCCGCCGGCGCGAACGACAGGGCGCAGCGGCCGAGCACCGGCAGGTCCGGCAGGTCGTCGGCCACGAAGGCCACCTTGCCCGGCGCCGTGGCGTGGTCGTCGAGGAACTTCTCGAACACCTCGCGCTTGTCCTGGGTGCCGAGGATCACGGCGTCGAAGTCGAGCTCGGCGGCGCGGCGCTCGAGGGCGCGCGAGCGGCGACCCGAGAGCAGACCGACTTTGAGGCCCGCCCGCTGCGCCAGCCGAAAGCCGAGGCCGTCGCGGACGTGGAACAGCTTCACCTGCTCGCCGCGGCGGGTGTAGAGCAGCAGGCCGTTGGTCAGCACGCCGTCGACGTCGAAGAGCAGCCACTCGAGGCCGGCGGCGCGGCGCGCGAAGACCTCGGCGTCCATCGCCATCAGGACGGCTCCGCCATCAGAAGAGCTCCAGGCGCCACAGGTCGTGGAGGTGGACGATGCCCTCGAGCCGGCCCGCGTCGTCGCAGGTGAAGAGCGAGGTGATGCGGTGGTCCTCCATCAGCTTCAGGGCCGCCGAGGCGAGGGCGCCGCCGTCGACCGTGCGCGGGCCGCGCACCATGCAGTCGCCGGCGGCGCGGTCGAGCGGGGCGTCGTCGCGCTCGAGCAGGCGCCGCAGGTCGCCGTCCGAGAGGCAGCCCACGAGCCGGCCCCCGGCGTCGGTCACGGCGGCGATGCCGAGCTTGCCGCGCGACATCTCGTAGATCGTGTCGCGCATCGACGTCGAGGTCTCCACCCGCGGCACGGCCTCGCCCTGGTGCATCACGTCGCGCACCTTGAGCAGCCGCTTGCCGAGCCGGCCGCCGGGATGGAGCAGCGCGAAAGCCTCGGGGGTGAAGCCGCGGGCTTCGACGAGCGCCATGGCGAGCGCGTCGCCCATCGCCAGGGTGGCGGTGGTCGACGCCGTGGGCGCCAGGTTCATCGGGCAGGCCTCGTGGTCGATCTCGAGCTTGAGGTGGACGTCGGCGAGGCGGGCGAGCGGGCTCGCGGCGTTGCCGGTGAGCACCACCAGCCGCACGCCGAGGCGGCGGATCAGCTCCACCAGCCGCAGCAGCTCCTCGGTGGTGCCCGAATACGAGGCGGCGAGCACCACGTCGCCCTCCATGATCATGCCGACGTCGCCGTGGATCGCCTCGGCCGGGTGCAGGAAGAGCGCCGGGGTGCCGGTGGACGACAGCGTCGCGGCGACCTTCTTCATCACCAGCCCGCTCTTGCCCATGCCGGTGCAGACCACGCGCCCGCGGGTGGCGAGCATCAGCTCGACGGCGCGGTCGAAGCTCTCGTCGAGCTGGGGGACGAGGCCGGCGATGGCCCGCGCCTCCACCTCGAGCACCCAGCGCGCCACCTCGCGCGGCGGTCGCGGCGTCTTCGCGGCCTTGGACGCGTCCGCCCGCGGCGCGTCGTGGACGGTCACTTCGCGGACGGTCTCGTCGCGAACGGCCTCTTCGTGAACCGGGGCCGCCGCCTTCGTCACCCTCCGCCTCCCTCGCCGGGCCGCAGTGCCCGACGGATCGCCACCAGCGACGCCAGGAGCGCTTCCACGCGCCGCGGCTCGAGCTGGGTAGTGGCGTCGGAGAGGGCGCTCGCGGGGTCGGGGTGGGCCTCCACGAACACGCCGTCGGCGCCGGCCGCCACCGCGGCGCGGGCCAGGGGCTCGGCGTGCTCGCGCTCGCCGCCGGTAACTTCGCCGCCGCCGGGAAGCTGCAGCGAGTGCGTGACGTCGAAGACCACCGGGATCCCTTCCTTGTGCATCATGGCGAAGGCGCGCATGTCGACCACCAGGTTGTGATAACCGAAAGAGTACCCCCTTTCGGTCACGAACACGCGCTCGTTGCCGCGCCCGCGGGCCTTGTCGACGGCGCGGGGCATGTCGTCGGGAGCCATGAACTGGCCCTTCTTGATGTTGACGGCACGGCCGGTGTCGGCGGCGGCGTGGATGAGGTCGGTCTGCCGGCAGAGGAAGGCGGGGATCTGGAGGACGTCGCAGACCTCGGCGGCCGCCGCGCACTGGTCCGGCGCGTGGACGTCGGTCAGGACCGGCAGCCCCGTCGTCTCCCGGACCTGTCGGAGCACGGCGAGGCCCGCTGCCATGCCGAGGCCGCGGAAGCTCGACTCCGAGCTGCGGTTGGCCTTGTCGTACGAGGACTTGAAGACCAGCGGCAGCCCCAGCCGCCCGGCGATGGCCTTGAGCGTCTCGGCGACGCCGAGGGCGAGCTCGGCGCTCTCGATCACGCAGGGCCCGGCGATCACCGGCAGCGCCTCGCCGCCGAGGACGACGCCGGGAGCGATCTCCACCGGGCGCACGGGACGGTCCTGTGATGATGGCGGGGGCGTCATGCCGGCGTCAATCTACCACGGGTGCTGCCCATGGGGCGCTCAGGCGGACGCCAGCAGATCGGCCACTCTCGTCAGCCACCCCGCGGACGCCTCCAGCCCGCCGGGCCGGTACCGCTCGAGGGAGATCTCGCGATGACGCTCGGCGAGCGTCCGCAGCTCGCGGGCCAGGGCTCGGCGGTCCCTCCGCGGGATCGCGTCGAAGGACCCCAGGTCGCCGCTCGCCAGGCGACGGCGTCCGAACCGGCAGGCGAACGCCAGCACGTCCGCCGTCCACGCCAGCTCGCGCTCGACGACGGCGGCGTCGTCCCGCTCGAGCCGCAGGCCGCCGAGACCCGAGGCGGCCGTCCCGACGTGCTCGAGGGCCGCCGCCAGCGCTCCCTCGGTGACTCCCTCGACGAGGCGGCGCTCGCGTTCCAGCAGGGCGAAGACCACCAGGAAGAAGAGCGCCGAGCCGTTGCGCGGCGTCCTCCCGGCGTGGAGGTAGGCCTCGCCCAGGCCAGTGACGACGCGGCCCGCGGCGCCGGCGCGGTCGCGCAGCACGTGACGGTCGAGCAGCTCCGCCCAGGGCGGCGCGAGCGGCGTTTCCGCCGTCGCCGCGTTCCACGCGAACGCGGCGCCCGCCGCCAGGCCGAGGTAGCTGGCGGTGAGCGGCTGCAGGTGGCCGTAGTCGCCCCAGTCGGTGACCAGGTAGCCCGCGGCGCCGTGCGCCCGGCCGTGGACCGCGGCGCTCGCCAGGTTGCCGAGCGCGTTCGTGGCGCGGCC
>DASWIG010000716.1:0-8005 GCA_036397835.1 Thermoanaerobaculia bacterium | reverse complement strand
CCGCCCCCCGGCCTCGGCGGTGACGAGCCGCGACCAGACCAGAGCGCCGGCCGCGTCGAAGAGCTTGAGGTCGACCTGGATGCGCGCGAGCTGCCGCTCCGGCAGGTCGACCTCTTCCAGCGCCACGACCCTCCCCGCCAGCACGGCCGAGTAGCGGCCGCCCACGGTGACGGGCTCGACCGCGGCGAGGCCGGGGGTGCCGGCAAGCCCGGCGGCCAGTGCCGTCGCCACCAGCCGGCCCGGCGACGCCGCCCACCGGTGGTGGCCGTAGAAGCCCACCTCGGAGGCGTCGCGGCCGACGCGCCAGACCAGGCGGTCCTGGTCATAGGGCGGGTCGACGGCGAAGGTCTCGACCCCCAGCCGCACGCCGTCCGGCTGCTCGCCGTCCGGCCGCTCACCGCCGGTGCCGGCGCGCTCGGCCGGCGGCGCCAGCACGTAGTAATGGGTCGCCGGGATCGGGCGGCAGGCGAGGGCCGCCGCCAGCGCCGCCAGCAGAAGGAGCGTCCGGCTCATCGGTCGACCCCCTCGCCGGGGCGCCGATCGCCCTTGCGCGGCGTCCGCAGCAGACGCGTGGGCCGCTCGCGCAGGGCCTCCGAAAGCGCCCGCAGTTGGCCCGCCGCGGCCCGCAGGTCACGCATCGCCGCCTCGAGGTCGCCGGCGTTGCCCGAGACCGTCGCCAGGGTGGCGGTGGCGGAGCCCATGGCCTCCTCGGCGGCGTCGAGCACGGCGGCCAGCCGCTCGCCGTCGGGTCCCAGGGCCTGGCGCACGTCCGCCAGGAGCGCCCGGGCCTCGGCGGTGACCTCGGGCACGTCGGCCGCGCCCTGGCCCAGGTCGTCGAGGGTGGACTCGAGCCTGGCGAGGAGCCGCGGCAGGCGCGGCCCCGTTTCCTCCAGGGCCTGGCGCAGGAGCCGGAGCGTGACGCCGACCTCCTCCACGTTCTCCTCCGAGATCAGGACGTCGAGACGCGCCAGCAGCGGCTCGACCCGCTCCGGCAGGACCTTGACCGTGCGCGTCACCTCCTCGAGCAGCGCCACCACGCGGTCGACCACCTCGTCGAGACGCGCCATGGCGGTGTTGAGGTCGCCGGCCTTGATGCCGAGGATCGGCTCGCCCTCGGCGAGCGGCGGCGCTTCGCCCTCGCCGAGCTCGAGCGAGAGAAAGCGCGTGCCCAGCAGGCCGTCGCTCGCCAGCCGGGCGCGGGTGGCGCGGGTGACCGGCACGTCGGCGCCGAGGCCGACGCGCAGGACCACCGGCCGCTCGGCGCCGGGGCGCAGGGCGACCGCCGTGATCCGTCCCACCTGGATGCCCGCCACCCGCACCGAATCGCCCGGACGCACGCCGCCGGCGTCGTCCATCCACACCTCGTAAGACGAGCGTCCGTCCCCCAGGGGCCGGCTGCCGGCGATCCACAGGGTGAAGGCCACGAGGATCGCCAGACCGGCGATCACGAAGACCCCGGAGCGGATCTCGCGGATTCGGTTCTCGGGTTTCAACGCTCGCTCTCCCAGCCGCGGATCAGCCTCTGATAGCGCTCGTCGTCCTCGTCGTCCTCCTCGGGCACGCGGTCGAGGAAGTGGCGCACCACCCGGTCCTGGCAGGCGCGCACCTCGTCCGGGGTGCCCATGACCCGGAAACGCCCGCGGTGGATCAGGGCGAGCCGATCGGCCACCGCGAAGGCGCTCTGGAGCTCGTGGGTCACCACCACCAGGGTCACGCCGAAGACCTCGCGCAGGTTGACGAGCAGGCGGTCGAGGCCGGCGGCGGTCACCGGATCGAGGCCGGAGGAGGGCTCGTCGCAGAACAAGAGATCGGGGTCGAGCGCCATGGCTCGGGCGAACGCGGCGCGCTTCTGCATGCCGCCGGAAAGCTCCGAGGGATAGCGGTCGAGGGCGTCCTGGAGGCCGACGAGCGCGAGCTTGATGCGCACGATGATGCGGCGCGTCGAGAGCGGCAGGCGGGTGAACTCCTCCAGCGGCAGGTCCACGTTCTCGGCCAGCGTCAGCGAGCCGAAGAGCGCGCTGCCCTGGAAGGCCATGCCGATGCGCTGGCGCAGCTCCTTGACCTCGCGCGGCGGCGCGCTCAGCAGGTCCACCCCCTGCAGCAGCACGCTGCCGGCGTCGGGCCGCTCGAGGCCGAGCATGCAGCGCAGCAGGGTGCTCTTGCCGCTGCCGCTGCCGCCGAGGATCACCAGGGTCTCCCCGGTCTCCACGGTGAGGTCGATGCCGTCGAGCACCGTCCGCCCCAGGTAGCTCTTCCTGAGACCCCGCACCTCGATCGCCGGCGAGGTCCGGCGCTCCGCGCGGATCTGTTTCACGGGGTCCACGGTCATTCCCTCAGGTAGAACCAGGCGGTGAAGACGAGGTCGGCGACGATGACCAGCACGATGGAGCGTACCACCGCGGAGGTGGTCGAGCGCCCGACCTCGTCGGCGCCGCCGCGCGTATCGAGGCCCTTCTGGCAGCAGACCAGGGCGGTGATCGCGCCGAAGCACAGCGACTTGATCACGCCGCTCCACACGTCATCGAGGCGCAAGGCGGCGAGGCTGTCGCTCCAGTAGCCGGGCACGCCCAGCCCCAGCACGGTGGTGGCGATCACCGCGCCGCCGAGGATCCCCACCAGGTCGGCGAAGAGGGTCAGGCACGGCAGCGCCAGGACCAGGCCGAGGAGCCGCGGCACCACCAGGAACGAGACCGGATCGAAGCCCATCACCACCAGGGCGTCGACCTCGCGCGAAACGCGCATGGTGCCGAGCTCGGCGGCGATCGCCGAGCCCACGCGCCCCACCACCAGGATGGCCGTGATCAGCGGCGCCAGCTCGCGGGTGATGGAGAGCGCGACCAGGTCGGCCACCAGCCGCACGGTCCCGAGCTGGCGCAGCGTGTGCGCGGATTGCAGGGCGAGGATCATGCCCACCAGGAAGGCGATCATCGCCACCAGGGGCAGGGAGCCCTCGCCGGCCCGGCTGAGCTGGGCGATCGTCGAACGCAAGCGCAAGCGCTCGCCGCGCCAGGGTCCGATCAGGATCCGTTCGGCGGCGCTCGCCGCCAGCCGCGCCGTGCGGCCGACTTCGGCGAGCCGTGTCTCGACCATGGACCCGACGTGGCGCAGCGTCTGCTCGAGCATCGTCAGGCCGCCGGCGCCGAGGCCTTCAGCGCTTCGTCGAGACAGCCGTAGCAACGCGTCAGGGCCTCTTCGAGCCCCGTCAGCGCGAAGATCTGGCGCACCGACTCGCTGGGGGTGCAGAAGAAGAGCTCGGTTTCCTTGCGGCGCGTGGCGAGGATCCCTTCGACCAGGACCGCCAGCGCCGCGGTGTCCATGACCTCGACGGCGCTCAGCTCCAGGACCACGCGCCCGGAAGGCCGCGCGGCGATCGCCGCGAAGAGCTTGTCGCGCAGCTCGTGGGCCTCGCGGTAGGTCGCCCGGCCGCGCAGGTGGAGCACGTCGCCGTCGGCGGCGGTCCGGTAGTCGATCGTCAGCTCGGACATGCGGCCTCCATTATATTCGGCATCCGATGTAGGGGCGCACGGCGTGCGCCCGGCACCAACGGCACGCTTTCATGCCCCCAGCCGCGCTTCAGCCTCGCGCGTCAGCTCGACGAGCAACGCCTGCAGACGGCGCCGCTCCTCCTCGAGCTCCGCGGCCGAGATCCCGCGCGCCACCTCTTGCGGCGCGCCCACCACCACGGCCACCCGCGAGAGCGGCCACGGCACGATCAACCGGTCCCACGACTTGATGGTGAAGAAACGCCGCGCCGCGAGCCCCATCGGCAGGATCGGCGCCTGGGTCAGTTGGGCGAGGATCGCCGTGCCGACCTTGAATTCGTAGAGCGGCCCTCGCGGACCGTCGGGGATCATCACCGGCGAGGAGCCGTGGCGGGTGACGGCGCGGTAGATCGCGCGCACCGCCTCGCGGCCGCCGCGGCTCGCCGAGCCGCGCACCACGCGCAGGCCGAGCCGAACGGCCAGACGCGCCACCAGCTCGCCGTCGCGCGACCGGCTCGCCAGCACCACGACGTCGAAGCCGCGGCGGAAGATCCGCTTGTCGAAGAAGTCGGCGGCGAGGAACGAACGGTTGTGCCAGAAACTGAAGATCACCGGACGCCCGGAGCGCCGCGCCGCTTCCAGGTGCTCGCCGCCGGCGGCGATCTCCACCCTCGAGGTGGCGCCGGCCACGACGAGGATCGCCCGCAGCAGGGCGGCGCCCAGGCTGATCACCCACGAGCCGGCGCGGCTCTGGTGCCAGCTCAGGCGCGGCCGGCTCAGGCGCGGCCGGCTCAGGCGCGGCCGGCTCAGGCGCGGCCGGCTCAGGCGCGGCCGGCTCAGGCCAGGCTCCCGACGTAGCCGAGCACGTCGCCTACCGTGTCCATGCGGGCGGCGTCCTCGTCGCTGATCTCGATGCCGAGCTTCTCCTCGATCTCCACCAGGAGCTGCAGGGCCTTCGGCGAGTCGATGCCGAGGTCGGCGACCAGCTCCATCTTGGGCTCGAGCGCCCGGAAGTCCATTCCGCTGAGCTGCGCGAGAATCTCGAGCGTGGCTTCTCTCTTGTCCATGACTGTGTCCTCACAAAGAGTCGTCGGTGAAGAATCATCTCAGCCTTTCGAGCCGGCCTTCCAGGTAGAGCTCGCGCAGAGCCCGCCGCTGGACCTTGCCGCTCGTCGTCTTGGGGATCTTGCCACGGCGCACGAAGATCAGGTCGGCCACCGGCAGCGAGAGGTTGCGGCCGACCGCCGAACGGATGGCGTGGCCGAGCTCGGCGAGCTTGCCGGGGTCGCGGTCGGTGGTCTCGACCACCAACACCGGCTCCTCGCCATGGGCGTCGCGCGCCACCGAGAAGGCGCCGCAGCGCAACGCGCCGCCGCCGCCGGTCACGCTCTCCGCCAGCCACTCGAGCTCGTGCGGCATCAGGTTGTTGCCGCGCAGGATCAGCACGTCCTTGCTGCGGCCGGTGAGGTAGAGCTCGCCGCCGGCCTGGAAGCCGAGGTCGCCGGTGGCCAGCCAGCCGTCTGGCAAGCTCTCGCGGGTCGCTTCCGGCTCGTTGTAGTAGCCGAGGAAGACGCCGGGGCCGCGCACGCGCACCTCGCCCACCTCGCCCTCCGGCAGGGACCGTCCGTCCGGCCCGGCGACGCGGACCTCGGTATCGCGCACCGGCCGTCCCACGCAGGCCACGTCGGAGATCCCCAGGCCCGCGGCGGCGCCCGCGGGCGCCGGCCGGGTGCGCAGGCCGCGGCCTTCGAGGTCGAAGGTCGCCGCCAGGGTCGCCTCCGCCAGGCCGTAGCAGGGGCGGAAGGTCTCGGGACGGAAACCGCACGGCGCGAACGCCGCGCAGAATCCCTCCACCGTCTCCTGGCGGATCATTTCGGCGCCGGTCATGGCGTCGCGCCACCGGCTCAGGTCGAGCCCTTCGCGGTCCGCGGTCGACAGGCGCTCGAGGCAGAGCTGGTAGCCGAAGTTGGGGGCCGGAGTGAAGACCGTGCCGTGACGGCCGAGCTCGGCGAGCCACAGGCGCGGACGCGCCAGGAAGGCGGCGGGCTGGAGCAGCCACAGGTCGAGGCCGGCGAGGACCGACATGAAGAAGCAGCCCACCAGCCCCATGTCGTGGTTGAGCGGCAGCCACGACACCATCGACTCGGCCCACGCGTGGGCCGGCGCGCCGTGCGGGGCGCCGATCGCCTCGTCGTTGGCCAGCGGGTTGTGGACGGCCGCGCGGTGGGGGATCATGACCGCCCGCGGCACGCCGGTCGAGCCGCTGGTGAGCTGCAGGAAGGCGACGTCCTCGGGGGCCGGCCGCGGCGCGGCGAGGCGCGCCGGGGCCTGGGCCGCGAGCTCCTCGGCGGTGATCGCGGCGGCCGCGGCGCGGCGCGCGCCGAGCTCCTCCGCGGCGGCGCGGAACGCCGGCGGCACCACGGCGAAGCGGGCGTCGAGGTGCTCGGCGAGCGCGTCGACCTTGCGCACCTGGGCCTCGCCGGCGCCCATGGCGGCGCCCGGCGCCACCGCCACCGGCAGGGCGCCGGCGAGCAGCGCGCCGAGCCAGGCGTCGAGCCACGCCCACGAGGTGGGCAGGCACACCAGCACCCGGTCGCCGGGCGCCAGACCCAGGGCGGCCCAGCGCCCCGCCGCTTCGCGGGCGCCCGCGAGGACGTCGGGGTAGACGCGCCGCCGCGCCGCCGCACCCCGGCCCTCGAAGACGGCGATGCCGCGCCGCGGGAAATGGCGCGCGGCGCGTTCGAGGGCTTCGGGCAGGTTCTGCGGGGGATCGGGGAAGGGACGGCTCAAGGCTCGGCGGCTCCGATCAGGGCCGCTTCCCGCGGATCGCTGGCGGCGGCCTGACCCGCGGCCACGCGGCGGCCGGCCTCGATCGACTTCTCGAGCCGCCAGGTCGCCTGCCTGGCCAGGTCGTCCTGGAGCTTCTCGGTGTCGACGCCCATCTCGGTGAGCTCCGTCTCGACGGCCTCGATCATCGGCCGCACCATCCCCAGCACCTGGCCGAGACGCGCGTGGAGGTGCGCGGACTGGGCCTCGCCCTCCTCGCCGCCCCCTTCGCCGCCGCGGCCGAAGAGGCCGCTGAAGCGGTCCTCGAGGTAGATGTGGTTGAAGCCCAGGTGCCGCGCCTCGTCGCGCAGGATGCCGTCGGCGATCTCGCTGAGCACGGGGTCGAGGTCGAGGCGCCTGAACTCCTCCATCACCAGGGTGGCGAGCACCTCGCTCACCAGCACGCCGGAGAGCCATTCGGCGGGCTCCTTGGAGACGATCTGGCTCTGGAAGAGGTAGCCGCTCGGGAAGCGGCGGATCGGCAGCGGCTCACGGTCGATGCGGCCGTAGAAGAGGGTGAAGAGCTCGGTGTGGCGGGCCTCGTCGACGGCCCAGGTGGTGAGGTAGAACTGGCTCTCGACCTCGGAGAGCTGGCCGAGCACCGGGATCAGCCCGGAGACGGAGTAGAGGGCCGCCTGCTCGCCCATCAGGACGGGCGTCAGCACCCGCCCGAGCTGGTCCTTGAGGCGCGGGCTGCGGATGCGCTGCGGCGCGTCCCAGTCGAGGTCGGTGGCCGACCACTGCGAGCGCAGGGCCTTGTGCCAGATCTTCATGTGCCGGGTCTTGGAGAGGTCCGGCAGGACTTTGTAGATGCGCATGGAAGTCCTCCGCGTCGAGCTTCCACCCTATCACCGCGGCGGGCGCCCGGACGTTCGGGAACGGACCAGGTGTTTTCACCGCCAGAAAGTTTGTACTCCCTGCTTACCGAAGTCGCTGCCGGCCCGGTGTTCGGGCATTTGTCGGCCGACATCTGGCCCGCTTCCCGTGCCGGGGGTTGAAACCCCCGGCTACCGGCTGGCGCCCATCGGGCTCAAGACAGCGGAAGCGGGGTGGCCGGCGAATTGCGCGCAGGACGCCTCCGATGATACCGTACCCCCCCATGAGATTGCTGGTCGAGCGCGGATCAGCCAGACTTCGCCGCGGTCCGGACGCTCGTCAGTCCTCGACGGGCGTGTCAAAGTGATCCTCCCAGCTCAGTGATTCAAAGCCCGTAAGAGCACCGCCTTCCTCGTACTCGTCGGCGACGGCTTCCGCCGCCTGCGTCAACAGACGGTTTCGCTCCTCCGGCGACAGCCGCAGCAAGGATCGCGCGCTCAAGGCACCAGGGGGCTCGGCGTCGAGCTCATCCACCGTCCGCGTCACGCCCGGGCAGATCCGCTCGGCTTGCGCGATGCTCAACAGCCCCTCGGCAAGAGCGCGGGCCGCGAGCTGTTGGAGCTTGGCTGAAGAATCTTTAACGCTGTGGGTTAACAGGTGTTGACACGGGGAAGCTACGTGGATATACTCTTCTCGACGAGGCGGCTCCAGAAGCAGTGTACGAAGGAGCGTGACCTCGTGAACACCTGGGGGCCTGAGCGAGCGCGGCGTCTCAAGCGCCGCTTGGATGACCTCCGGGCCGCGCCCAATCTCGAGACGATGAGGCAGCTACCTGGTCGCTGTCACGAACTGACAGGGGACCGTAAGGGTCAGATTACTAT
>DASWIG010000715.1:0-8335 GCA_036397835.1 Thermoanaerobaculia bacterium | reverse complement strand
TGAAGCTCGGCCACCGCGAGACGGCGGGCACCTACGCGCTGCAGCTCAAGCAGGCCCGCGAGCAGCTCGAGGAGAACCGCCAGCAGCTCGAGCAGGCCGAAGACACCTTCAAGAAGCTGGTCAAGGCCCGCGACGTCTCGGTGCGCGAGGCGCAGCACAAGATCGAGGCCTTGAAGCGCATGATGACGGAGACCGAGATGCTGGAGGCCCAGGCCGAGCTCCAGGAGATGGCCACCGGCATGATCTCGTCGATCGGCGGCTCGGGCGACACGCTCTCGCGCGTCGAGGAGTACCTGACCGAGCGCCGCGACAAGGCCGCCGGCCGCGCCCGGGTGGCGTCGACCTCGATCGACACCTCGGGGGTCGAGCTCATGGAGGCCGAGCAGCAGGCCCTGGGCGAGGCCGCCCTGGCCGAGTTCGCGTCCGCCTACGGCCTCGAGGTGCCCGCCGCCGAGGCCCCCGCCGGCGAAGCTCCGGCGGCCGCCGCCGAGGCGCCGCCCCAGGTGAAGGACATGGGGCCGGCGGTCTCGGAGAGCTGATCCAACACTGAAAGGAATTTCCCATGGCAGATAAGGTAGGACCGACCCGTCTCGGCAAGTTCGTCGTCTTCCTCTTCGTGATCGCCCTGCTGGGCGCCGCCGCCTATTTCTTCCGCGACCTGATCGCTCCTTCCGGCCTGGACGGCAGCGGCCAGATCGACCTCGACAAGTTCCGCGACCAGGTGGGCAAGTACGAGGCTCCCGACACCCAGGGCATCACCACGGTCAACGAGTACACCTACGTGCCGGCGGAGCGGCTGCCCGAGGTCAAGGGCGTGAGCGCCTACCGCTGGGACGACGCCGACAAGGTGGTGGAGTTCCCGATCAACGTGTGGATCGGCTGGCTGCCGATCGTCGCCGCCAACCACGGCTTCAAGCCCAACGAGGAGTCGATCTTCTTCCGCGACTACGGCTTCAAGGTCAACCTGAAGCTGATCGACGACCCGGTGGTGGCGCGCGACGCCTTCGCCGCCGGCGAGAGCCACATCCTGTGGGGCACCCTCGACATGATGGTGCTCTTCGCCCCCGAGCTGATGAAGGACTCGCGCACCGCGCCGCGCATTTATCAGCAGGTGGACTGGTCCAACGGCGGTGACGGCGTGGTGGCGCGCGAGGCGATCAAGTCGGTGCGCGACCTCAAGGGCAAGACGATCGTCTACGCCCAGAACAGCCCGTCGCAGTACTTCATCAACAACCTGCTGCTCAACTCGGGCCTGCAGCCGGGCGAGATCAACCACAAGTACACCGCCAGCGCCTTCGAGGCCGCCGCGGCCTTCGTCTCCGACAAGGCGATCGACGCCTGCGTCTCCTGGGCGCCCGACATCTACAACATCCCCGACCGGGTGCCCGGCACCCGCATCCTCACCACCACCGCCGAGGCCAACAAGCTGATCGCCGACGTGTGGGCGGCGCGCGCCGACTTCGCCAAGGACCACCCGGACGTGGTCTACGGCCTGGTGGAGGGCATCTTCAAGGGCATGGACGCCCTGAAGGACCCGACCTTCAAGGCCTCGGCCTTCCAGTGGATGGCGGAGGGCTACGGCTTCGCCGTCGACGAGGTGCAGGCCATGGAGGCCGACGCCCACTCGACCAACTTCGCCGAGAACAAGGCCTTCTTCATCAACCAGAACGACCCCGCCAACTTCGAGCGCACGTGGAAGAACATCACCTTCGTCTATCGCGAATTGGGGCTCCTCGGCACGCCGGTGCGCTTCGACGAGGTCATGGATTTCAGCGTGCTGCAGAAGATCGAGAGCGCCGGCACCTTCGCCGGCCAGAAGGACGAGTACCGGACGACCTTCGTCCCCTCCTCTTACAGCAAGGTGCAGGCCGAGGCGCCGATCCTGACGCAGACCATCCGCGTCAACTTCTACCCCAACTCGGCCAACCTCTACGAGCCGCAGCACGACGAGCTCGGCAACGCCCTCGCCAACACCCTCTACGACCCGACGGTGGAGGCGACGATCGAGCGGGTGGGACGCCTCGCCGGCCAGTACGAGCGCGCGACGATCGCCATCGTCGGCCACACCGACGGCTCGATGAAGGGGCGCGGCGTGCGCTTCGAGGACGTCCAGAAGCTCTCGCTCGACCGCGCCAACGGGGTGAAGGAGGCGCTGGTCTCGAAGTACAAGTTCGATCCCAACAAGTTCGTCATCGAGGGCCAGGGTTGGAACCTGCCCGCCGATCCGGACGACCCGGACAACCACACCCTGAACCGCCGGGTGGAGATCTCGGTCTACCCGCCCGAGGCCCAATGACCGACGCCGAGCTCGACGCGGGCGGCGCGGGAAGGCCGGCGGCGGACGGCGTTCCGCCGGCCGCCGAGGAGCCGGCCGCCGGTCCGCCGGCCGCCGAGGAGCCGGCCGCCGGTCCGCCGGGCGCCGGTCCGCCGGGCGCCGAGGAGCCGCGTCCGCGGCGCCGCTGGCTGGAGATCCGCGAGTCGATCCCGAGCTGGCAGGCGTGGCTGCTGGGGCTGCTGCCGATCGTGGCGCTGCTCGGGCTGTGGTGGCTGGTGACCGGCAGCGGTCCGGCCGAGGAGCGGGTCATGTCGCCCACCATCCTGCCGAGCCCGCTCGAGGTGGCGCAGTCGTTGCCGTCGCTGTGGTTCGAGCGCGCCCTGACCCGCAACGTCGCCGTCTCCTTCCTGCGCGTGCTCTACGGCTTCCTGGTGGGGGTGGCGGTGGCCTTCCCGCTCGGCGTTCTGATGGGGTCCTTCACCAAGGTCGGGGCTGCCTTCAACCCGGTGGCCGTCTTCGGCGCCTACCTGCCGATCCCGGCCCTGGTGCCGCTGACCTTGAGCCTGCTCGGCACCGGCGAGAAGCAGAAGATCGGCTTCCTCGCCCTCGCCTTCGTGATCTACCTGCTGCCGCTGGTGGTCGCCGCGGTCGACGCGGTGGACGAGGTCTACCTCAAGACCGCCTACACGCTCGGCGCCAGCCGCTGGCAGTCGGTACACCACGTGCTCCTCGGCATCGCCTGGCGCGACATCTACCAGGCCCTGCGCCTGGGCTTCGGCATCGGCTGGAGCTACATCCTGCTCGCCGAGATGGTGGACATCGGCCGCGGCGTCGGCGGCCTCATCCTCAACTCGCAGCGGCGCGGTCCGCGCGAGCACATCTACCTCGTGCTGCTGGTGATCGTGGCCCTGGCGTTCGTCACCGACAAGGTCTGGGCGCTGGTAGGGCGCAAGCTCTTCCACTACCGGGAGGCGCGATGAGCAGCCTTGTGAGCGGCGACGGCGAGCGGCCGCCGGTGGTCGAGCTCGTCGGCGTCGAGAAGACCTTCGCCGCCGGCACGCCCAGGGCCTTCACGGCGCTCAAGGACGTGACCTTCTGCGTCGACGACAAGCCCGACGTCGGCGAGTTCATCGCCATCATCGGACCCTCGGGCTGCGGCAAGTCGACGATCTTGAACCTGATCCAGGGCTTCCCCGACGTCTACCCCCCCACCGCCGGCGAGGTGCGGGTGCGCGGCCGGCGGGTCACCGGCCCGGGCCGCGACCGCGGCATGATCTTCCAGCGCTACAGCTCGTTCCCCAACCGCACCGTGCTGCGCAACGTGACCTTCGGCCTCGAGCTCAACGCCCGCGAGCTGGGCCTGGGCCGCGCCGAACGCGAGGAGCGCGCCATGGAGCTCATCCGCCGGGTGGGTCTCGATGGGCACGAGCACAAGTACCCCCACCAGCTCTCGGGCGGCCAGCAGCAGCGCGTGGCGATCGCCCGCACCCTGGTGATGAGGCCGCGGATCATCCTCATGGACGAGCCGTTCTCGGCCCTCGACGAGCCCACCCGCTACGAAATGCAGAAGCTGATCACCGGCCTCTGGCACGAGATCGAGGCGACGGTCTTCATCGTCACCCACTCGATCTCCGAGGCGGTGTTCCTGGGGGACCGGGCGTGGCTCATGGCGGCCAACCCGGGGCGCATCGTGCGCGAGTTCGAGAGCATCATCCCGCCGACCCACGACGCGGACCCGCTGCTGGTCCAGGAGACGCAGGCGTTCAAGGACGCGGTGGGCGAGGTGGCGCACGCGTTCCACGAGGTGGAAGCCGGACGTTTCTGAGAGACTTGAAGGGTGGCGAAACAGGCCCTCGGCTACCTCGACTACCTGAAGGCGGCGTTCCGCTGGCGGCCGCCGGTGCCGGGACTGGGACGCATGCCCCTGCACCACCTCGGGTTGGGGAGCTTCGCCGTCCTCGGGATCGCCAACCCGGGCTTCTGGCTGCTCGGGGCGGCGGCAGAGATCGCCTACCTGATGCTGGTCTCCACCAACCCGCGGTTCCAGAAGCTGGTCGAGGGCGAGCGCCTGCTGGCGGCCAAGGAGGGCTACGAGGCGCGGGTGCAGCGGGCGCTCGAGCGCCTGCAGCCGGCGTCGCGCGAGCGCTACCACCGTCTCCTCGACCAGGGCCGCAAGATCCTCGGCCTCGCCGACGTGCTCGAAGAGGACGACCTGACGAGCCTGCGCACCCTGCGCGGCGGCGGCCTCAACCAGCTCCTGTGGATCTTCCTGCGGCTGCTGACCTCGCGCGAGGTCCTCGACGACAGCCTCTCCCGCGTCGACCGCAAGGCCCTCGAGGCCGAGATCGCGGGTCTCGAGAAACGGCTCACCGGAGCCGGCGCCGAGTCGCAGCTCGCGCGCTCGCTCGCCGGCACCCTCGACATCCAACGCCGGCGTCTCGACAACCACGAGCGCGCCCACCAGAGCCTGGCCGTGGTCGACGCCGAGCTCGAGCGCATCGAGCAGCAGGTGGTGCTGCTGCGCGAGGAGACCGCGGTGGCCGGCAAGGCGGAGATGCTGTCGAACAGACTCGACGCGGTGACCAACACGATGGCCGAGACCAACCGCTGGATGGAGCAGAACGCCGAGCTCTTCGGACGCCTGGGCGCCGACCCCCTCGGCACCGTGCCCGAGGACCTCCCCGAGATCCCCGAGGCGATGGAGGTCGAGCGATGACGTCGACGCCGGCGGCGGAAACGACGGGGACGACGGCGGCGGCGAAGCTGCCGGAGTGGGCCGAGGAGATGCGGCGGCTCTTCCGCTCCGGGTCGACGAGCCAGTTCGTCCTCTTCGGCAACGTCCACGACCTGGTGGCGTCGCCGCGCGGCGAGGGTGAGGCCGCCAAGACCGTCTACCAGGCGCTGCGCCACTTCCTCACCGAGGTGATGTTCGAGCCCTTCGACGTCGTCGTCCACTACGACCGCGGACGCGGCATCCGGGTGCGCAAGGGCGGCGGACACTTCCACCGCTTCCTCGAGGCCTACGACGCCTTCCGCGGCACGAGCTGGGCCAAGGTCGACGTCGGCGACGACAGCCTCGACCTCTCGGGCACCCTGCCCCGCGACGCGCCCCGCGCTCTCGAGCTCTTGAACCGTTTCCTGCGCGGCAGCCAACTGCTCAGCCGCGTCGACGCCGAGGGCAAGCGCCAGGGGGCGCCGCTGCGGGTGGCGGTCCTGGTGGAGCACGCGCAGTTCGTGGCGCCGCGGGCCGAGGCCATGCAGCTCATCGGCGACCAGGGCCAGGTGCTGATCCAGCTCCTCGACTGGGCGAGCGACCCGGCGATCACCGGCGCCTACGTGGCCACCGTGCTGGTCACCGACAACCTCACCGACCTGAACCGCGCCCTGGTCGAGAGCCCGTACAACGCCAAGATCAAGGTCGAGCTGCCGATGGCCGCCGAGATCGCCTCCTACGTCGCCGACCTGGCGGCCGGCGAGAGCGGCTTCGCCGAGCTCTCGGACCTCGGCGTCGAGGCGCTGGCGGCTCGTCTGGTGGGGCTCTCGCGGGTCAACGTCCGCAACTTGGTGCTGCGCGCCGTGCGCAACCGCGAGCGCCTGACCCACGCCTTCCTGGTGCGCCTGCGCAAGGAGCTGATCGAGAAGCAGGCCGCGGGCCTCATCGAGTTCATCGAGTCGCGCCGCACGCTCGACGACGTCGCCGGCCACGTGGAGGCCAAGGCCTGGCTGCGGCAGGACGCCGAGCTGCTGCGCCGCGGCACTGCCCGCGCCCTGCCCATGGGCTACCTGCTGGCGGGCCGCATCGGCACCGGCAAGACCTTCCTCGTCACCTGCCTGGCGGGCGAGGTGGGCATCCCGGTGGTCGAGATGAAGAACTTCCGCGAGAAGTGGGTGGGCGCCTCCGAGGGCAACCTGGAGACGATCTTCAACATCCTCCACGCGTTGGGGCAGGTGATCGTCTTCGTCGACGAGGCCGACCAGGCCACCGGCCGCCGCGGCGGCGGCGACGGCGACGCCGGGCTCTCCGGCCGCATCTACGGCATGCTGGCCAAGGAGATGAGCGAGACGGCGAACCGCGGCAAGATCCTCTGGGTCTTCGCCACCAGCCGTCCCGACCTGCTCGAAGTCGACCTCAAGCGTCAGGGCCGGCTCGACGTCCACATCCCGCTCTTCCCGCCTCAGGACGTCGAGAGCCGTCACGAGCTCTTCTACGCCATGGCGCGCAAGCTCCAGCTCGAGATCACCAAAGAGGACCTCCCCCACCTCCCCGACGATCCGCAGATCGGCGGCAACGAGATGGAGGGCATCCTGGTGCGGGCGCTGCGCCTCTGGGCGACGCAGGAGACGACGCAGGACGCGGACGCCTCCCGTACGTTGCCGGAGATCGTCCGCGAGGTGATCGCCGACTTCCGCCCGTCGGCGCACGTCGAGCGTCTGGAGCTGATGGACATGGTGGCGGTCAAGGAGTGTACGGACCAGCGCTTCCTTCCCGAGCGCTACCGCGCGCTCGAGATCGCCGAGGTCAACCGGCGGATCGCCGAGCTCAAGCGTCGCATCGGGGAACCGTGAGGCATGAGCTCCCCTCCCTTGAAGTCGCTCCACGCCGACGAGTCCCTCAGCTTGCCCAAGCTGGAGCGATTCGGTAAGCTCTCTACGGAGGAGCTTGTCGACTCGTTGAGACCAGGGAAACCCGGTTCTCTCAAGACGAGACCCGATGGGACTCTCATCGATGGTCATCATCGCGTGAAGATCCTTCGGGTTCGAGGGGTCGACGTAGATGCTCTGCCGCGTGAGCTCATCCAGCGAGAGGAACTCTAGGGAGATCGAATCGCCATGAGGAGCGAGGTTTATTGGATCGACGGTCCTTGGCCGGGAAGACTGGCGATCGTGCCCCGCCCTCGAGGTGGTGACTGGCTCGACGACGAGGTTCGATCTTGGAGGGACTCTGGCCTTGACGTCGTCGTCTCGCTGCTCACGCCCGATGAGGTCAGGGAATTCGAGCTCGAACAGGAGGAGGCGAAAAGCCGATCTCAGGGGATACAGCTCTGTTCCTTCCCCATTCCAGACCGGGGGGTCCCCGCAACGCGGCGGCGCTTCATCACGTTGATTGACCGACTGAAGGAAGCGCTGAGATCGGGAAAGAGCGTCGCCGTTCACTGCCGGCAGGGTATCGGGAGGTCGGCACTTGTAGCCGCGAGTCTGCTCGTCTCAGAAGCCGACGACCTGGACGGGGCCATTGCGCGAATCAGTTCGAGCCGAGGGCGACCAGTCCCCGACACCGTGGAACAGGTGGATTGGGTTAGAGACCTCGGCCAAACTCTAGCGTCGGAACGGAGTGCCGTGAGCTCCCTACATTAAGCTCAAGACCTCACCTTTCCGAAATGGGCGCGGAGCCTTCCGGCCGGTCCCCGGCCGGCACCTGTCCGACCAACCCGCTGCGCACCGCGTAGAAGATCAGCTCCGCGGTGCTGCGGATGTTCATCTTGTCGAGGATCCGCGACCGATAAGTTCGCACCGTCTTGGGGCTGAGCGCCAGCTCCTGCGCAATGTCGTTGACCCCGACGCCGGCTCCCAGGCGACGGAAGACCTCGTACTCACGGTTCGACAGCGCCTCGTGCGGGGCGAGCGCCGTCCCTTCGCTGAGGCTGACGGCCAGCTCCTCCGCCAGGGCGGGCGTCACGTACTTCCGGCCGCTGTGGACGTGGCGAATGGCGTCCGCCAGCGCGGTCGGCGAGTGGTTCTTGGTGAGGTACCCGTCCGCCCCTGCCTGCAGCACGCGGCGTGCGTAGTGGCGCTCGGGATGAACGCTCAGCACGAGGATGCGCGGGCTGCCACCCGCGGAACGTAGCGCTCGAATGAGGTCGACCACCCCCATGCCCGGCATGGAGACGTCGAGGAGCAACACGTCGACAGCGGACCTTCGGCAGACCTCGAGCGTGCTGCGGGCGTCGTCCGCCTCCCCTACCAGCGCCATGTCGCGGTTCAGGGAGACGATGTACTTGAGTCCCTCCCGGACCACGGGGTGGTCGTCGGCGATGACGAGGCGGACGGGGGCGCCGGCGC
>DASWIG010000714.1:0-15760 GCA_036397835.1 Thermoanaerobaculia bacterium | reverse complement strand
CGGGCGGCCCCGACCTCAACCCGAGCGACAACGTCGCCTCCGTCATCACCCCTCTCGCAGCCGGCACCGGGCCGGACCTCGCGCTCGCCAAGACCGGTCCGAGCTCGGCGGCGCCGGGCGGCACCATCGCCTACAGCCTGGTGGTGAGCAACGAGGGCAACCAGGGTGCCTCGGGCGTCGTCCTCACCGAGGTGGTGCCCGGCCACACGACCTTCAACGCGGGCGCCTCGGATGCCGGCTGGACCTGTTCGGACGGCGCTGGCGCCGGCACCTCCTGCGCCTTCGGCTTCGGCGGCCTGGCCGCCGGCGCTTCCACCACCGTCGTCTTCGCCGTGGAAGTGGTCGATCCCGTGCCCGCCGGCGTCACCGCCGTCGCCAACACCGCCACCGTCGCCGAGGACGGCTCCGGAGGAGGCGAGCAGGATCCGACCGACAACAGCGACTCCACCATCACGCCGCTGACCGCCGGCACCGGACCGGACTTGGCCATCTCGAAGACCGGTCCTAGAGTGGCGGCGCCGGGTGACACGCTCGCCTACACCTTGGTGATCACCAACGAGGGCAACCAGGGTGCATCGGGCGTGGTGCTCACCGAGGTGGTGCCCGATCACACGACCTTCAACGCCGGCGTCTCCGAGGCCGGCTGGTCGTGCCCGGACGGCGCCGCCGCCGGCACCTCGTGCACCTTCCCCGTTGGCAGCGTCGGCGCCGGCGCCTCGGCCACGATCCTCTTCGCCGTCGACGTCCTCGATCCGCTGCCCGCCGGCGTCACCGCCATCGCCAACAGCGCCTCCGTCGCCGAGGACGGCTCCGGGGGAGGGGAGCAAGATCCAAGCGACGACGACACCTCCCTCGACATTCCGCTGACCCCGGCCACCGGACCGGACATGGCCATCTCCAAGTCAGGCCCGAGCTCAGCGGCGCCGGGCGACACCCTCCTCTTCAGCTTGGTGGTGACCAACGAGGGCAACCAGAACCGGAGGGCTATCGTCGCCGCGAGCTTTGCCCACTTGTCAGCGGGTCCGAAGATCGCGGAATCTGCCGGGCCGCCGGTGTTTGGTGGCCCCGGTTACCCACGGAGGTTGGAGATGAAAGCACGTGCAAGCTGCCTCGTCATCGCGCTTCTCATTCTGACGGCGGCCCCATGGGTCGGTGCCTCGCCGGGAGCTGCCGAGCCGTCGACGCCGCCTGATCAAGCGCAGCAGCCGGTCGAGCCCGATGCGACACTTGCCGACTTGACGGACGAGGAGATCGGGCTCAGCGACCTCGAAACCGAGCTGCTGTTGTCGGAGGACGATCCGCCGCGATCGCTCGATCGTGCTGCTGACGACCGGCTGACGGCGTCAGCGGTGTTCGTCGGTTGCGGATTCCCGCCCCCACCGCCTCCGCCATCCGTCATCTGCCCCGCCTGCGAGTGCAACCGCTGCTGGAGAAACGGGCAACTCGCCAAGTGCATCCAGTTCTGACGATCCGTCGGATCCGAAGCACGCCGCCGCGCGCG
Source organism: Thermoanaerobaculia bacterium (assembly GCA_036397835.1). GTDB lineage: Bacteria > Acidobacteriota > Thermoanaerobaculia > Multivoradales > J023 > DASWIG01. The sequence continues at coordinate 14,259 of DASWIG010000714.1, read as the reverse complement.
CGATGTCGGCGACACGCCTCCGCGGCGGTCACCTCGAGAGTCCGCACACTGATCAAGCTGACCGAGGTGCTGGGCAGCGACCGGAGCCGTCTACGAAAGAGGGCCCGGCCCAGGCCTGCGGCCGCACACCCTCGAAGGCCACGCTCTACAAGGCCGTGCTGCACCATGCAGGGAACGATCTGCTGCGGGCCTATCTCGAGACTCTCGGCGTCTACGTCAGCCTGCTCAACGGCTGCGGCTACTGCGTCGGCCACCACCTGGCCGGTCTGCGCCGGTTGCTCGACGACCCGGCGCGAGCCGACGCGTCGGCGCCGCGCTCGCTGACGACGCGCCCGAGCGGACCTTCGAGGGCCGCGAGCCGGCCGGCCGAGTGCTGAACCTCGTCGACCGCCTGACGCGTCTCCGCCAAGCGTGATCGCGCGCGCGATCGACGGGGCGATTCTCGGAGGTCGGAATCGGCCCACGGGTGGTCGCACCGCCATCCGCTAGAACGCGTTAGACTTCGCTTGGAAGTTCCGAGGCACCCGCTGCACGGCGCTAGACGACCCTGAAATGCGCCTCCAGGAGTTTGCTTCTTGTTTGCTCGGTCCCTCGGCGCCTCCACGGAAGCAGAGCAGTCTATCATCGTAAGTCATTTATTATCAATATCTTATAAGACTTGCCGCGATCTGCGTTAAACTTAAGGCGATTTTACGACGACAAATCGCGTCCAGGAGCCTCCCGGACGCGATTTTCGCGCGAAAATCGGGAAACCGTCACTACCGTAAGCCTTTGGCTGTCGACAAATCGTCCAAGGGAGCCTCCCTTATGCGATTCTCGCACACGAATCGCGCGAAGGAGCGTCCCGGGCGCGATTTGTTCGTCGTCAATCGTCCTCGGGACCGTCCCGGGCGGCTTGACGGCCGCCTGATCGTCCCCAACAGGGGACGGAACGCGACGGACGAGCGAAACTTGCGTCCATGACGCCCTCGTCGCCTCCGGCCGTAGGTCACCGAGGCGAGAGGTGGACCGCCAACTCTGTCCGCCGCCCGTCCGGAAGGCCCAGCGCCCGCGACGAGATCGAGCTTGTGGTCAGCAAGTGGCCTGGATCCCCCGGTGTCTTCTGGACATCAATCCACTCGCCTCCTGAAGCAACCGAATCAGCTCCCTTTTCGGCTTCGGAATCGCCTCGATCTGATCCAGGCCCGGGAGGTTCAATCGCATGGAGCCGTTGGGATTGCCTGCGGCAGTGCGGATCGCCGCTTCGGATGACCCCTCCGAGAGCAAAGTGAATCGTAACGAAGTCATAGTCGGGAACCGAACGGCAGCCACATCTGCATCTCTGCCCGATCGATGACTCGAGTCCTCCGGCGCCGAGAGCGGCTCCGCCGTGGCTGATCGGGCATATCCTCGTGTTCTGGCAGTTCAAAGGGCTGAAGATAGGATACGACCACTCCTGGGGAAACGGCCGGGATCTCAGGGTGAACCTCCGACCTCCAGGTATTCTCCAACCACCGAAAGCTCGGGCGCATTGACGAGGTCCCCCTCAATACAACGCTCTCGGGAACGGCAACCAGCAGGTCCTCGTCGTCAATTTGCGCAACCACTGCAGGCGAGTGAGTGTTGACGATCACCTGCCGGAGAGGGTTAGCAGCATCGTCGGGTTGGTCAGCGTCGACGGCCAGGTCACGCAGCAAGCGGAGCATCGCGGGGATGCGCTCGGGGTGGATGCCGTTCTCAGGCTCCTCGAGGCAGAGTACGCCGTGGGCTGTCGGATCGTTCTCCTGGATCGCCAGTGCCAGGAAGCGAAGTGTGCCGTCCGACAGAGCTCGGGATTCGAGCTCGGTTCCGTCGCTGGCGGTCAGCATCAACGTGAACAGCTCGCGTTTATCGTCAGCGTCGACGCGGACCGACCTCACTCCGTCAATCAGCTCTGCAAGCCGGTTGGCCACTCGCGCATAGACCGCCTCCGGGTCGTCGATCCCGGCACGGGCGAGGCGGGCCAGGGTGGCGGGCATATGGCCGCCGTTGGCGGCCATCGCGGTCGGTGCGGTATAGGAGTCGGGGGTTCGTAGCGCCGAGGGTTCGAGCTGCAGCAACCTCCACGACTGCATCTCCCGCCGTGCCAACACCGCCGTCGAGCTCTCGCCGGCGTTGGCGTCTGAGAGCACCGTTCGCGGCAGCTTCGCTGCCACATGGCGGCGCGGCCGACCGCCACCCAGGTAGTCCTTGCCGAGATCTTGGTGCAGCTTGATGTAAACGCGGTCACCGCTTTTCTCGGTGGTAATGAAGGGGCTCGTCCTCCGACCCTCCACCACCGACTTGCGCCACGCAGGACGGTGAGGAAAGCGCAGGCGTGAACGGGCGTTGCCGAGCGTGATGTGAGACAGATCTTCCCGCAGAATGGAGAGCCCGCCCGCCGTCAACTGCAGGCCGAGCTGATAGCGAAGAAAGGTGATCGCCGCTTGCGCCTCCTGGCCGAGATCGTCCACGCCCTTGCGAGGCACGACCATCTCGACGTCGAAGTGCATCTCGCGGTCCTGGTGCTCGCCAACCCGATGGAAGATGGACCTCAGATCGGAGCTGCGGGCGGTCTCGCTGCGTACCGTGAGCGCCGCCTCCATCAGCGGCTTGTCGGCCAGGGCACTGAGAAAGCGGATGGCATCGAAGAGATTGGACTTCCCGACGCCGTTCGCGCCAGCCACGCAGGTGAAGGGGCCAAACGACACGTCGACCCCCACGAGGTTCTTGAAGCCGGTGACTTTGAGGCGAGTCAGCATGATTCCTCGGCAGGACTCTACCATGCGACAGCACCGGCACGACTGAGCTCCCCCGTGTGTGACCAACCCGACGCCCCCCGCATCCCTCTGACGTAGGCGGACGCCGCCGCCACGACAGGAGGACGACGCATGACCCAGGGACTCGGGCCGGCCGGCAAGATCGGCCGCTTCTTCATCGACTCCAAGCTCACGCCGCTGCTCGTGGCCGCGGCCCTCGGCCTCGGCGCCTTCGCCGTCGCCCTGACGCCCCGCGAGGAGGAGCCGCAGATCGTCGTTCCCATCGTCGACCTCTTCGTCGGCCTGCCGGGGGCGAGCCCCACCGAGGTCGAGAACCGCGTCACCGTCCCGCTCGAGAAGCGCCTGTGGGAGGTCCCCGGCGTCGAGTACGTCTACGCCTCCTCGATGCCCGGCCTCGCCATGGTCACGGTGCGCTTCTACGTCGGCGAGGACCAGCAGCGAAGCCTCGTCAAGGTCTACGACAAGCTCGCCTCCGGGCTCGATCGGATGCCCGCCGGGGCCACGCCGCCGCTGGTCAAGGTGCGGTCGATCGACGACGTCCCGGTGCTGGCGCTGACGCTCCACTCGCCCTCGCCGAGCTACGGCTCCTTCGAGCTGCGGCGCATGGCCGCCGAGCTGCGCCGCGAGCTCGCTTCGCTCGACGACGTCTCCGAGGTCCGGCTCACCGGCGGCGAGCGCCGCCAGGTGCGCGTCTTCCTCGACGCCGAGCGCCTGGCCGGCTCCGGCCTCGACCCGGCAAGCGTCGCCGCCGCCCTCGAGGTGCAGAACGCCGCCGTGCCCGCCGGCTCCTACCAGGACGCCAACCGCGAAGTCCTGGTCGAGACCGGGGCCTTCCTCCGCGACGCCGGCGAGGTGGCCGAGCTGGTGGTCGGCGTCCACGGCGCACGCCCCGTCTACCTGCGCGACGTGGCCGCGGTCGTCGACGGCGCCGAGGAGCCGACGACCCACGTCTTCTTCAAGGACGCCGGCGCGGGCGGCCTGAGCCCCGCCGTGACCTTGTCGCTCGCCAAGCGCCAGGGCGCCGACGCGCACCACGTCGTCCAGGAGGCCCTCGCCAAGGTCGAGGACCTGCGCGGCCGCCTGCTGCCGCCCGAGGTCGAGGTCACGGTCACCCGCGACTACGGCTACACGGCCAAGGAGAAGGCCGACGAGCTGCTGCTGCACCTCATCCTCGCCATCGTCTCGGTGTCGGTGGTGATCGGGCTCTTCCTGGGCTGGCGCGGCGCCCTCGTGGTCTTCATCTCGGTGCCGGTGTCCTTCGCCCTGACCCTCTTCGTCTACTACGTCTTCGGCTACACGCTGAACCGGGTGACGCTCTTCGCGCTGATCTTCGTGACCGGAATCGTGGTCGACGACTCGATCATCGTCGTCGAGAACATCGTCCGCCATTTCGCGATGAAGAAGCTGCCGCCGCTGCAGGCGTCGATCGCCGCGGTCAACGAGGTCGGCAACCCCACCATCCTCGCTACCCTGACGGTCATCGCCGCGGTGCTGCCGATGGCGTTCGTGCGCGGTCTCATGGGGCCGTACATGGAGCCGATGCCGGTGGGCGCGTCGCTGGCCATGGCGTTTTCTCTCTTCGTGGCCCTGATCGCCGCGCCATGGCTGGCCTACCGGCTGCTCAAGGGCGGCGCCGGCCACGAAGGTCACGAGGACGAAGGACACGGCATCGAGGAGAGCCGGGTCTACCGCGTCTACCGCCGGATCCTGCTGCCGCTGCTCGCCAGCCCGCGCCGGAGCTGGACGTTCCTGGGCGTGATCTTCGCGCTGCTGCTGGGCGCCATGCTGCTGGTGCCGGCGAAGCTGGTGAGCGTGAAGATGCTGCCCTTCGACAACAAGAGCGAGCTCCAGGTGGTCATCGACATGCCCGAGGGCACGACCCTCGAGGCCACCACCGCCGCCGCCCGCGAGATCGCCGACGCCCTCGCCGAGGAGCCCGAGGTCACCAACGTTCAGCTCTACGCCGGCACCGCCGCGCCGATCAACTTCAACGGCCTGGTGCGCCACTACGACCTGCGCACGGGCCCCCACGTCGCCGACCTGCAGGTGAACCTGGTCCACAAGGGCGAGCGCGACGACCAGAGCCATCCGATCGCCAAGCGCCTGCGCCCGCGGGTGCAGGAGATCGCCGAGCGCCACGGCGCCGCCGCCAAGGTCGTCGAGGTGCCGCCGGGGCCGCCGGTGCTCTCGACGCTGGTGGCCGAGGTCTACGGGCCGGACGAGGAGGCGCGCGTCGATCTCGCCGGGCGCATCCGCGACGTCTTCCTGGAGTCGGACGGCGTGGTCGACGTCGACTGGTTCGTCGAGGCGCCGCAGGAGAGGCGCGTCTTCCGCGTCGACCGCGAGAGGGCGGCGCTCCACGGCGTGCCCGCGGCCCAGGTGGCGCGCACCCTGCGCCTGGTGCTCGACGGCGAGGACGCCGGCCTGCTCCACGCCGACGAGGAGGCCGAGCCGGTGGCCATCCGCCTCGAGCTGCCGCGTGCCGCGCGCTCCTCGGTGGCCGACCTCGGGGACGTGAAGTTGGCATCGACGACCGGATCTTTGGTGTCTCTCTCCGAGCTCGTAAGGGTCGAGGAGACGACGCTCGACGCGAGCCGTCACCGCAAGAACCTGAAGCCCGTGGTCTACGTGACCGGCGACGTCGCCGGCGACGCCGAGAGCCCGGTCTACGCCATCCTGGCGATGGCCGAGAAGATCGACGCCTTCGAGCTGCCGGAGGGCGGCAAGGTGGAGCAGTTCTACCGCGACGAGCCGTGGTCCGAGGAGCGTCCCGCCATGAAGTGGGACGGCGAGTGGCACATCACCTACGAGGTCTTCCGCGACCTCGGCGCCGCCTTCGGCGTGGTGCTGATCCTGATCTACCTGCTGATCATCGGCTGGTTCGGCTCCTTCAAGGTGCCGCTGGTGATGATGATCGCGATCCCGCTGGGGCTGATCGGGGTGCTGCCGGGGCACTGGCTCTTCGGCGCCTTCTTCACCGCCACCTCGATGATCGGCTTCATCGCCCTGGCCGGCATCATGGTGCGCAACTCGGTGCTCCTGATCGACTTCGTGAACCTGGCGCTCGAGCGCGGACGCACCCTCGGCGAGGCGGTGATCGAGGCCGGCGCGGTGCGCTTCCGGCCCATCCTGCTGACCGCCGGCACGGTGGTCGTGGGCGCCGTGGTGATCCTCTTCGACCCCATCTTCCAGGGGCTGGCGATCGCGCTGATGACCGGCGCCATCGCGTCGACGGCGCTGACGCTCGTCGTGGTGCCGCTGGTCTACTTCATGACCGAGAAGCGCCGGCACGAACGGCCCCTGCCGGAGGCGTGGCTGCCCGCGCCGCCGGCGGACGAGGAAGACGAGCCCGCGCCGGCGAGGCCGGCGGAGGTGAAAGCATGACGGTGGAGGCGGTGTACTGAGCCGGGACGCCGGACGCTCGACGACGTGCTCGGCATTCTCGACACCTGCACCTACTGACCTCGGCGCTCTCCAGGCTGTGATACCTTCCCGCGGGGATCTCGGCACGACGGACCTCCACATGCGCCCCGCCCGCGACATTCTGATCTGGTCCTTCCTCGGCGTTTTGGGAGTGGTGCTCCTGGCCTGGGCCTTTCCCCGCGTCTACCCCCTCGTCCCGGAGGAGTGGGAGGTCACCGCGGCGGAAGCGCGCACCGTGGCGCTCGAGGCGTTGCGGGACCTCGGCGAGCCGGTGGCGGACGCCTACGTGGTGGTCAACCTGGCCAGCGACCAGGAGCTCGAGCGCCGCCTGCAGACGGCGTCGGCGGGCGAGCCCGAACGGCTCGCCGGCAGCCGGCTGGCGCAGGCCCAGCTCCGCTGGGACGTGCTGGTCTATCGGCTGGGCGTGCGGCCCGGCGAGTGGACGTACCGCGCCCTGGTGTCGCCGCGCGGCGAAGTCCTGATGTTGCGCCGCCTGGATCCCGGCGGCACCGATCCCGACGTCGACGACGAGACCGTCCGCCGCCTCGGCGCCGAGTACCTGCTCGGCCGCGGTTTCGACCTCGATCTCTTCGAGACGCCCGGCGAGGTGCTGCGCAGCCAGTTCGGCAATCGCCACGACGTGCGCCTGCAGCTCCGCTCCGAGGAGGCCCTGCTGGGTCCGCGCTACCCCTACGGCGTCCAGGTCTTCTTCGCCGGCCGCGAGGTCGCGGGCTTCGGCCTCTGGTACGACGATCCGGACCGCGCCGAGGTGCAGCGCGCGCTGCGGCCGATGCAGCTCTTCGACGCCGGCACCCTGGTGACGACCTTCCTCCTGCTGCCGTGGGTAGCGGTGCCGTTCCTGCGCCGCTACCACGACGGCCAACTCGGCGTGCGCCGCGGCGTCCAGATCCTGCTGCTCACCCTCGGTGCGGCGACGGTTTTCGTGGTGGCCAACCGCCACGGCCTGTCGGAGGGCAACGCCGTCGGCCTGCTCACGCGTCGCCAGATGACCTGGGTGAGCGCCGGTTTCACCTTCATCTTCTACAACTCGTCGGCGGCGGTCCTCGGCCTCATGTCGTGGTCGGTGGGAGAGTTCCTCTGCCGCCAGAGCCACCCGCAGAAGCTGGCGTCCATCGACGCCCTCTTTCGCTGGAAATGGACCAACGCCACGGTGGCGCGCGCGTCGCTCTCCGGCGTGGCGGGCGGGCTGCTGATGGCCGGAGGGCTCCTGGCCCTTGCCGTGCCGTTGCAGGCGCTGGGCGTGTGGGCTCCGGCGAGCGCCGTCTACCGCGACGCGCTCGGCAGCCCGTTGGGCTGGCTCTCGACCGTCGCCGCGAGCTACGCCGGCGTGCTGCCGTTCCTCCTGTTTTCGGCCTTCCTGGTGCCGTCCTGGGTGCGGCGGCGCAGCCGCTCGCCGTGGCTCGCCCTGGCCGCCGCCTGGCTCGCGCTGTCGGCCTTCTCGCCCTTCCTGATCGCCCTGCCCCTGCGCTGGAGCTGGGCGATCTGGGCGCTCGTCGCGCTGGTGCCGGCGCTGCTCTTCCACTTCGGCGACCTGCTCGCCGCGCTGCTGGCGGGCGTCGTGTCGTACGCCGCGCTGCTGGCGGCGCCGGCGCTCTTTGCCGGCGATCCCAGGGTGGAGCTCAACGGCTACGCGGCCCTCCTCCTCGCGGCGGCGCCGCTGCTGGTGAGCGCCCGCCACCTCCTGGGCGAGGAGGAGTTCGTCTACACCTGGGACGACGTGCCGCCGCACGTGCGGCGCATCGCCGAGCGCGAGCGCCAGCGGGTAGAGCTGGAGACCGCGGCGGAGATCCAGAGCTCGATCCTGCCCGCGCTCCCCGCGCAGCTCCACGGCGTCGAGATCGCCTGCACCTACCTGCCCGCCACCGAGGTCGGCGGCGACTTCTACGACGTCCTGGCCCTCGAGGACGGCCGCCTGGCGGTCGCCGTCGGCGACGTCGCCGGCCACGGCGTGTCGAGCGGCCTGGTGATGGCGATGGCGAAGTCGGCGCTGGCGGTGCAGGTGACGTTCGACCCGGAGGTCGAGTCGGTCTTCCGCACCCTCAACCGCATGGTCTACCAGAGCTCCCGCCGGCGCCTCCTGGCGACGCTGTGCTACGCCCTCGTCGACCCGCGGCGCCGCGAGCTGCGCTACGGCAGCGCCGGCCACATCTATCCCTACCGGATCTCGCTGGCGGGCAACGTGCAGGGTCTGGAGACGGCGTCCTATCCGCTGGGCGTGCGCGGCGAGATCGCGGTGCCGGTGCGCACCGCGCGGCTGGCGCCGAGCGACGCCATCTTCCTGTGCAGCGACGGCCTGGTCGAGGCCTGCCCGGGCGAGAGCGCCGAGCCTTTCGGCTTCGACCGCCTGGAAGCGAGCTTGCGCCGTCACGCCGGCCGCCCGCCGGGGGAGATGCGCGACGGCGTCCTCGCCGACCTCGTGGGCTATCTCGGCCGCCGTCCCTGGGAAGACGACCTGACGATCCTCGTCCTGCGTCTGCCGGCGGGGTGAGCGAGGGCAACATACTTGGGCCACAGGCCCAAGGAGACGGCGATGCCGCCGCTCCCACCCTGGGCGGCCATGATTCTCGCCCGTTACGACCCCGTGCCGTAACCGTTTGAAGACAAGGTGCTTCTGCATGAGCCATTGGCTTCTGGCGGCCCATCTGGGCCGATTCGTTTGAGATTGAGCGTCAGATTTCGGCGTTCTCATACGTCTACACCCCTCTGAACCTGAATGAACGCCTCCACGAGGCGGCGTTCGCTCTGCTCAGAGGAGAGACGGAATGACTCGAGATCCCCGATGGGTTCAGGAGGGCGGCGGCCTCGACGAGGTCACCTGCGTCGTCATCCAGAACCGCTACTTGCTGCGCCCGTCCGACGAGCTCAACGACCTCGTCCTCGGCGTCATCGGCTATGCGCAGCGCAAGTGCGGCATGCGGATCTGCGGCCTGACGATGCTCTCGTCGCACTACCACATGCTGCTTTGGCCCGAGGACGCCGAGCAGAGAGCCGACTTCATGTGCCTGGTCAACACGAACCTCTCGAAAGAGGTGGGCCGGCTGCACGACTGGCCGGGGACGATGTTCCCCGACCGCTACCACAGCGTGCCGGTGAGCGACGAGGAGGCGGCCCAGGTCGGCCGGCTCAAGTACTGCCTGGCCAACGGAACGAAGGAATTCCTGGTCGATCGGCCTGAGGAGTGGCCCGGCGTCCACAGTGTGGAGGCGCTGCGTGACGGGAAGCCGCTGGTGGGCCACTGGATCGATAGGACCAAGGAGCGCGCGGCACGGCAGCTTCGTGGCGAGACGCCCGATCCGGAGACCTACACGACGCAAGAGCGGGTGGTCTTCTCGCCGTTGCCGTGTTGGGCTCACCTGCCGCAGAGGGAGGTACGCCGGCGGGTGGGCGAGTTGGTGGAGGAGATCGCGGAGGAAGCGGCGCGGGCGCGCGTGCGTGAGGGCCGGCGGTCCTTGGGAGCCGCGAAGATCTTGCGGGCGAGGCCGCCCCATCGTCCGAAGAAGGTGGAGGGCTCGGAGAAGCCGCGCTTCCACGCGGCGACGGCGGCGGCGTTCAAGCGGATGTGGGAGGGGTATCAGGAAATAGTCGCCGCGTTTCGGGAGGCGTCGGCGCGTCTGCTCGAGGGCGATCGCGACGCGGAGTTCCCTGAGGGAACGTTCCCGCCTGGCCTGCCCTTCGTGCCGTTTCCATTGACCGTCCTTGCGAGGGCGCGGGGGCAGCCTGCCTGAGGACGTGGTAGTCGAGCCCGGCCGGGCGAGCCCGATAACCGCCGTCCATTCTGAACCTTTGACATCCGGAGGATTTGGGTCGAGCATACGTTCGGACGGAGGGAGTGTACCTTTTCTTATTGGAAGGGATGTCTACAGAGTTCACATGGTGAGGATTCGCAGGGTTAAATCTAAAGCTTTCCTATGAAATGGGTGGCACCTTACTCTTCCTATGAAATGGGTGGCACCTTACTCTGGCGGCGGACTGCAGCACCTTACTCTGGCGGACTTGACGGACTGTGCAGTTGCACGACGCCTCGAGCTCCGAACAGAAGCGGCGGTGTCAGTCGCCCGCGCGCTGGCGCCCGCAGCCGTCAAGAGCCGCGCTCACCACTTCCCGGACGCCCCGCCGCCGGCGGACGATCCGCCGCCGAAGGACGACGATCCGCCGCCGGCGGACGATCCGCCGCTGAAGGACGACGATCCGCTCCCCGCCGAGGAGTGGCTGCCGGGGCGCGTGACCTGCGGGAGGGAGGGGACATCGGCGTCGGCGAAATCAGGGGGGAACCAACGGCGCCGGGACTTCACGCGTGTGAAGTCGCAGCTCTCACATCGCCACACGTCGTAGTCCACGGAGCGGGCGGCCTCCTTCTCCTTCCGGCCCCTCGTCAGGTAGATGTCGTCCTCGATATCGTCGAGCTTGATCATGGCCAGGCCGCAGTGAGGACACTTCCTGCGCCGCCGGCGCCAAACCCCGCGGACGACGGCCGTCCCCACGCCGGCCAGCAGCGCCAGCACCCCCACGGCGAGCCCTGAGATGCCGGCGGCCGGGGACTCCGCCCGGCGCGTCGTCTCCGCCGGCTTCGACCCGAGACCGCTCGCCTGGGGGCTCGACGTCGCGGCCGGCGCGCGCTCGGCCTGGGGACGCCAGCCCGCGAGCTCCGCCAGGGCGGCGGCGGCGCCGTCGTAGATGCCGCCGCCGAAGTCGCCCGCCTTGAAGCGCGGCAGCATGCGCTGGTCGACGACCCGCTGCATGGCGGGCGACTGCCGGTCGCCGTAGCCGGCGCCGAGCTCGATACGGACCTCGCGGTCGCCCAGCGCGACGAGGAAGAGCACGCCGTCGTCGCGAGCGGCGTCGCCCACGCCCCAGGCGTTGAAGAGGTGCGTGGCGAACGACTCGATGCTGCGGTCGTTCGTACCGTAGTCGCGGATCGAGTCGATCACGACGGCGGTCGCCTGGACGCCGGTCGCCTGACGCGCCGCGCTGAGCAGGGAACGGATCCGCTCGACGTCGCCGGAAGCGAGGCGTCCGGCGAAGTCGTTGACGTAGGGGTCCTGGGCTGCCGGGTAGGAGCCCTGACCCTCGGCCGCCGGAACGGACGACAGGAGCAGCGTCGCGGCGAGCAACGCCGCGCCGGGTCCGAGCCGTGTGAGTTCTTGCATCGATGGGTCCCTCCTGGAGATCCTGTCGCAGTATACGGTCCACCCGCGGCGTCCATTCGCCGACGACGGTGCCGAACAGAGCTCCCCCTCGATGTTACGGATCGCCTTGAGCACCGCGTCGCGATGATGGGTCTGCCTCTCTCTTGAGAGTTGCCCCTCAATCATCCGGAATGGGTCCTGGCCGGCGATCGTTCCCTGGTCGGTGAGCTCGTCAGTGAGCAGGGCCACGAACACCGTCCGAGCCGGTTACAATGCCGCCCATGAGCATCATCGACACGGCCGCGGCATTGATCACCCTGGCGGCCCTGTTCAGCTACCTCAACCATCGCTTCGTGCGCCTTCCCGTCACTATCGGCGTGATGTTGATCGCGTTGGTGTTCTCGCTGCTCCTGCTGGGGGCCGGCCTGGTGGAGCCGGAGTTCACCGCCAAGGCGGCGCGGATGCTGGCCGGCATCGACTTCGACGACACGGTGCTGCACGGTCTGCTCAGCTTCTTGCTCTTCGCCGGGGCTCTCCACGTCAACCTCGACGACCTGGCGCGCGAGAAGTGGGTGATCGGCTCGCTGGCGACGGTCGGTCTGCTGATCTCGGCCGCCGTCGTCGGCGGCGCCAGTTGGTTCCTGCTCAGGCTCTTCGGGATCGAGCTCTCCTTCACCTACTGCCTGCTGTTCGGAGCGCTGATCTCGCCCACCGATCCGATCGCGGTGCTCGGCATCCTCAAGAGCGCCGGCGCGCCCAAGACGCTCGAGACCAAGATCTCGGGCGAGTCGCTGTTCAACGACGGGGTGGCGGTGGTGCTCTTCCTCGTCCTCGTCGAGCTGGCCACCGGCTCCAGGCAGCCGACCTTCGGCGACGTCGCCGTCTTGCTCGGGCAGGAGGCGGTCGGTGGCGTCGTCTTCGGGCTGCTCATCGGCTATGTCGCCTTCCGCATGCTGCGCAGCGTCGACAACTACCAGGTCGAGATCCTGATCACGCTCGCGCTGGTCGCGGGCGGGTACTCGCTGGCGCAGGCCCTGCACGTCTCGGGGCCGATCGCGATCGTGGTCGCCGGGCTGATGATCGGCAACCACGGGCGGCTGCTCGCCATGTCGGAGACCACCCGCCACCATCTCGACACGTTCTGGGAGCTGGTCGACGAAATCCTCAACGCCGTGCTCTTCGTCCTCCTCGGGCTCGAGGTGCTGATCCTCACCTTCACCGAGCGCTATCTGCTCGCCGGCGCCCTGATGATCCCCCTGGTCCTGCTCGCGCGCCTGGTCTCGGTCGCCTTGCCGGTGGCGGCGATGAGGCGATTCCGTGCTTTCAGCCCCGGCGCGATCCGCGTGCTCACCTGGGGAGGGCTGCGCGGAGGTATCTCCGTGGCGCTAGCGCTCTCGATCGCAGCCGGTCCCGAGCGCGACGTGATCGTGGCCATCACCTACGCGGTGGTCGTGTTTTCGATCGTGGTCCAGGGCCTGACCCTTGCCCCGCTGCTGCGGCGGGTCATCGACGAGGCTTGACGTTCCGGCGCTCCGTTCTTCCGGCCGGGCCTCTGCGGGTAAGAGGCGATCGGGGCCGCCGACGGCGCACCGTATGCGTAGTTTCTACCCAGTTCCCGGCGCTGCTCCCCGGCCGGATAGGACCTACCGTTGACACCGGGAGCAGGACGTGATTCTATAGACACGTGACTTCGCGAATGGGCGCGTCGCCTGAAGGTCGTCGACCGACTGCCGGGCCGTGCCCGATCGCCAACCGGGAAAGCGGAGAATCGACATGAAGCTCAAGCACGTGAGTCTGCTGGCAGGCGCGGGGTTCGCCGCCCTCCTCTCCTTGGTGCCAACCGCCCCGGCACTGGCCGCGGTCGCGCCACCACTGGGTACGGCGGCGAGCTACACGGTCCTGGGAACCAACGCCATCCCGACGGTGGGGACGGTGACCTGCACCAATACGGGATCTGGTTCCGACATCAACGGAGACGTGGGCTCCAGCTTCACCTCGATCACCAACACCTTGTGCACGATCACGGGGACGATCGACGCGCCGGTCCTCGGTTCGGTCGTGACTGACTTCAACAGCGCGTACAGCGCGCTCGATAGCCTGAACCCGACGTGCGACGGCGTCGTGCCGACCACCAGCACCATACTCCCGCCCGGCGTCTACTGCTCCGCTGCAGGGACCACTTTAGGCTCCGGCGTCGTCTTTACGCTCAACGGGTCCGCGAGCGACGTCTGGGTTTTCAAGATCGGGACCGGCGGGTTGGGCGCCCTCACGGGCACCGGCTTCTCGGTGGTCATGGGCGGCTCCGCGCTGGCGTGCAACGTCTATTGGCGGACCGCCGAGGCCGCGACGATGACGGATTCGGACTTCCAAGGAACCGTCCTCTCGGGTACCGCCATCACCATGACGAGAGGAAGCTGGTTCGGGCGAGCCCTGGCGACGACCGACGTGACGGTGACTGACGCAGCGCCAATGACCTTCGCGGGGTGCAGCCCGCCGAGCTCGATCACGGTCGACAAGGACTTCATCCCGAACAGCGTCGCGACGGTGCCGGTGGACCTGACCTGTACCTCGGGTACGGTGACCACCACGCCGCTGAACGCGTCCGAGGGGGCACCGGCGGTGTTCACGGTGGGCGGTGCAGATCTGGTAGGGACGACCTGTACGGCGACGGAGACGGTGCCGACCGGCTACGCGGCGGACGAGACGGATTGCGTGAATGTGCCGCTGGGGGGCAACTGCACGATCACCAACACGCTCGACAACAACGCGATCGTGGTCAACAAGGACTTCATCCCGGACAGTGCCGCGACGGTGCCGGTGGCCCTGACCTGTACCTCGGGTACGGTGACCGCCACGCCGCTGAACGCGTCCGAGGCGACACCGGCGGTGTTCACGGTGAACGGCGCCCTTGC
>DASWIG010000713.1:0-4107 GCA_036397835.1 Thermoanaerobaculia bacterium | reverse complement strand
GCCTTCGTCGCCTCGGCTCGACTGGCCGCGACCAGGCCGCTCCCGGCCGGGACGAAAGAAGTCGGCGCTCCACTGGTGCAGCTTCTCGAGCAGCGTCCCGAGGTCGCCGAAGAGCTGCTCGCGCCAGCGCCGATGCGGCGGGCGAGGCTTCCATGAACCCATTGCGTCGCCTCACGCTCTTCAGCGGCCTCGCGCTCTCGCTCGCCGCCCTCCCTGTTGTCGCCCAGCCCGACCTCGCCGCCCTGCAGCAGCAGGTCGCCGACACCGAGCGCTCCTTCGCCAAGACGATGGCCGACCGCGACCATGCGGCGTTCGTCTCCTTCCTCGCCGCCGAAACGGTCTTCCTCCCCGGCAGCGGCACGCTGCGCGGCGACTGTCCCTGAGCGGGAGCGCCGACGTCCGCACGGGCCTTCAGGCCCGTGCGTACTTGCCGCCAAGATAGTGAAGAGGGGGACGGCCGCGGCCGTCCCCCTCTCAGGTCACGCGCCGTTGGTCACGAGCCTACGGCCACGGCACGGCGGTGAGCGTGCCGGAGCCGGCGATGGCGACGTAGGCCACGACCTCTCCGACGTGGTCCGTCTCGGCGTCGCGGGTCGTGTCCTCCTCGACGCGGACCTGGACGTCGAAGGAAGTGAGCGCTCCGTAGCGCAGGTGGGCCGCGTCGGGACCGTTGTAGGACTCGATCCCGGCGAGGAAGTGGATGTCGGACATGCCGCGCAGGAAGCTCACCGTGTACCCGTCGTCGGTCACCGCCGCCGGGGTGCGCACGGCCTCGTAGCGCTTACCGTCCCAATTGCTGGCCCCGGGCCGGAAGGCCAGCCAGCCGACGACCTCGGTGCCGTGGGAGGCGGCGGAGGCCTCTTCCTCTTCGAGGGCCACGTCGAAGCCGGTATTCGACACGTTCTGCACACGGGTCTTGACCCAGCTCGGATCCCGGTTGGTCTGCACCTGAGTGATGACGACCGGGACCTGCCCGAAGCCCCCCAGGTTGACCCGCTGCCACTGGCTGCTGACGAGCTGGCCCACCGTCTTCGAAGTGGTCACCGAGCCGACGGAGAGACGCTGGCCCGCCGCCACCCACTGCCCGGCCTCGAGCACCAGGTAGCTGACCGTCTCGCCGTTGGGATGGACGCCGCTCAAATTGGGCGGCTGGTCGACGTAGAGGGTGAAGCGGTCGGGTCTCACGTCGGTGACGCGCACCGCCGCGGCTGCGCTGCCGTTCACGGTGAGCGGCTGGGCGATGACGACCGGCTTCGTGTAGGAGCGGCCGAAGACCACCGTCCGCGGCTGGTGGGTCAGGTTGCTCACCCGGCCGCGCTGGCCGATGATCCGGGGCGCGGGGACGTGGTCGACGGCATTCCAGAGGGCGCCGTTGAAGAAGCTGGTGCCGCTGTTGTTGCCGCCGCTCTGAAAGCAACCTCCGTGGGTATGGATGCCCACGGAAAAGCCGGTGGCCGCGTCGATGACCGGGCCGCCGGAGTTGCCGCCTTCGGTGTCGGTGGCGTAGCGCATCGTGGTCCCCGACGAGCCCGCGTTCGGACCGGCCGAGGTCTGGTTCGTCTGACTGGCGCTGCCGCCGTCGACTCCGAATCCGGTAATGCGGATCGTCGCCGGGCCGAGGTCCTGTTTGATCGTGAACGATCCTTGGGCCTGGATGGGTTGGAGGCCCGTCTGGGTGTTGTTGAAGACCGCGAAGATGCCCCAATCGTTGCCGGGATCTCCGTTCACGAATTCGAAGCTGCTCGTGTTGATCGAATATTGGAACTGCGGAGCCGGGAATTGGACGGTGCCGTCGGGAAGCGAGGGCGGCACGTTGAACGACAGCGTCTGGTTGACGGAGCCGAGCGCCAGGCAATGGCCGGCCGTGAGGTGTTGGCCGCCGTCGATGACGAAACCGGTGCACCCGACAGGGTCGATGCGAGCCACCCGAGGCTCGTTGGAGGCGACGCGGTCGTCGCCGCCGCAGAGGCTCTTCACCCCCGGCGGGCCCGACTCGCCGGCCACGACCTGCGCGACGTCGATCGAGACGTCCCGATCCCGCGGCCCCACGAAGAGCCGAAGGCGCACCGCGTCGCCGTTGAAAAAGGCGCTGTGGTCGCGCCACCGTTCCAGGTCGACGGAGTCGAGCGTCTGGACGGCGCCGTCGGCCAGCGAGGTGATCTCGAGGAAGCTGTGCCGGCCGAGCCGGCCGCGCCGGAAGTTGAGCTGCACCCACGGCGCTCCGGGGACGGAGATGACGCCCTCGCGGGCGACCCCGGGAGCCTTCGAGGCGTCGCCGGCCCCGTGGTGACGGCCGGAGGTCCAAGAATAGGGCACGGTGCGGCGGGGTATCTCCGCCGTCTGAGCGTCGATCGGGGCCGCCAAGGGCGCCAGGATCAGGAGCGTGCCGGCCGCGGCCGCGAGTTTCAGTTCTCTGAGTTTCATGGTTGTTTCCCTTCCGCCTGATTCGATTTGAAGAGCGCCCTACCGCAGGCGTCCGTGAGCGCTCCGATTGCAGGGTTCCCCTTCTCCGGCCCTGGATGCGCAGCCGGAAGGCGAAACGGCTCATCGCCGGGCGACGACGTCGTCAGTCGGGATCGGGGGAGCCGTCGGCCCGGCGTCGCCAGCGGCCGGCCGGCTCCGTCCAGCCGAGCCGCTGCCAGGTGCCGGCGACGTCGGCGGCGGCCTCGCGGGCGTAGTGATTGTCCGCTCCGAGCTCGGCGGCCATCCGCTGCCAGGCCTGCTCGGTCAGCGCCTCGGCGTCCGGCCGGCGTCCGGCGAGGGCCAGGACCTGGCCGAGCGCGACCTCGACGGCCGCGGTGCGCCAGTTGCCGGCGTCCAAAACAGCTTGCCGGACTTTGAGAGCTTCCCGGAGCAGCGGCTCGGCGGCGGCCGCGTCGCCCCGGCGGATGGCGATCCGGGCGAGCTTGAGGCGGGTGAAGGTGGGGTGGAGGTGGTCCGGCGGCAGCGTCCGGTCGTAGATCGCCAGCGCTTCCCAGTAGAGCGCTTCGGCGCCGGGGGAGTCGCCCTCGTCGTCGAGGGCCGACGCCAGGTTGTGGAGGGCGAGGGCGGCGTCCGGGTGGTCGCGGCCGTGTACCGCCTCGGTGGCTTCGAGGGCGCGGCGATAGAGCGCCGTGGCGTCCGGCGCCCGGCCCTGCCCCTGGACCGCCTGGGCGAGGTTGCCCAGATAGGTGGCGTGCGCCACGTTGCTCGGCGCGAGCGCGGCGGCGGCGATCCGCACCGCCTCTTGCAGCAGCGGCTCGGCTTCGGCGAAACGGCCCTCGCCGGAGAGGGTCGAGCCCAGGTTGTTGAGCGCCGCCGCCACCTCCGGGTGGCCCTCGCCCAGGACCCGCCGGCGGGCCGCGAGGACCTCGCGCAGCAGCCGGGTGCTCTCCTCCGCGGCGCCGCGGGCGTCGAGCACGTGCGCCAGGTTGCTCAGCGAGTCGAGCGTCTCCGGATGGCTCTCGCCGAGAGCGAGGCGGCGGACCTCCAGGCCCTGCCGCAGGAGGTCCTCGGCCGACGCGTAGTCGCCACGCAGGTACGCGAGGCTGCCCAACTGGTCGAGGGTCGAGGCGAACTGGACGTCCTCCTCGCCGAGGGCGCTCTGCTGGAGGGCCAGGGCCTCGCGGGCGAGCCGCTCGGCGCGCTCCGGGTCCCCCTGGTCCGATTCCAGACGGGCGAGGTCGAGCAGCAGGGCGGCGACCTCGGCCGGGTGCTCGCCGTCCCGCCGGAAGGCGGCGAGAGCGTCCTCGAGGTAGCGTCGCGCCGTCTCGTAATCGCCCCGATGGAGGGAGAGCTCGCCGAAGTGCATCTCGCTGCGGGCGACCTCCGGGTCGCCGCGCGGATAGTGCGCGCGGCGCAGCTCGAGGGCGCGCCGGAGCGGCGCTTCGGCCTGCTCGTAGAGGCCGAGCTTCGCGTAGACGGTGCCGACGGCGTCGAGCAGGGTGGCCTCGGCCAGCGGGTGGTCCCGGAGGCGGACGCGGGCCTGGTCGGCGCTGTGCTCCAGGGTCTCGCGCACCGTCAGCGAATCGCCCTGCGCCCGCGCCGGGTCCGCTTGCCCGATCGTCTCCACCAGCAGCGCGAGCACCGCCTCCGCCTTGTCGCGCTCGCGCTGAGTGGCCGCGAGCT
>DASWIG010000712.1:0-15093 GCA_036397835.1 Thermoanaerobaculia bacterium | reverse complement strand
GGTGGGACCGGGCTGTCAGGGCTGTCGCCCGCGCGAGGCAGGGTGCCGCCAGTCAGAGGCAGGGGCCGTCCCGCTCACCGACCGCCACAGCCTGGCGAGCCACGCCAACTCGACCCCGGCCACCGACGGCGCTCGGCTCGTCGTGGTCTTTCCGACCATCGGGATGCGGTGCTACAGCGTTTCCGGGGAGCTCCTGTGGAGCAAGGAGCTGGGGCCGCTCAACGCCGGCAACTACTTCGACGCCAGCAGCCACTGGGGATTCGCCTCCTCGCCGATCCTCCACGAGGGGACGGTGATCCTCCAGGCCGACGTCCACGAAGGCGCGTTCGTGGCCGCCTACGAGCTGGCGACGGGCCGCGAGCTGTGGAAGACGGCGCGCGAAGAGATCAGCACCTGGGCGACGCCGCTGGTCGTCCGCGGCCCGGCGGGTGACGAGCTGGTCACCAACGGCACCACGATCCGGGGCTACGATCCGCGCACCGGCCGCGAGTTGTGGCGTCTGCGGCCGAACTCCGAGCAGGTGGTGCCGACGCCGGTCGCGGCCGGCGGCCTGGTCTACGTCACCACCGGCTATCCGCCGGCGTTCCCGATCTACGCCCTGCGTCCGGGCCAGCGCGGCGACCTCTCTTCCGCCGTCGGCGTCCCCGGCAACGACGCCTTCGCGTGGAGCCGCGAGCGCGGCGGCGCCTACATGTCGACGCCGATCGTCTACCGCGGCCTGCTCTACATACCCAACGGCGGCGGCCGTCTTACTACCTACGACGCGTCGACGGGGGAGCCCGTCTACCGCGCCCGCTTCAGCCGCGGCGGCGGATTCACCGGCTCGCCCGTGGCTGCCGACGGCCGGCTGTACTTCCCCAACCAGGAGCTCGGTGATAGGGTCGCCTCACGTGACTCCCGACAGGCTGCGGCGGGATTCTACGCCCTACATAGATGAGACCATCGGTGATCCGCACTGGGAGCCGAGAGAAGCCACTCACGCCACATCTAACCAACAGAGGAGAAGCTAGAATGCGCATCGCAAGGCACCCTGCTCTCATCATCCTGGCCTTGGCAGCGATCCACGCATCGCCGGTCCTTGGCCAGAAGCAACCCGAACCGAGTTCGCCACCTGAGAGCCCAGAGGACTCAGCTCGCTGGTGGACACTGACCGACGAGATCACGCCTCAGGAGCTGCGTGCGATCCATGAAGATATCGATCTGCACAAAGAGCGCTACCTGGAGGAAGTCAAGGCGGGACGACAGGCTCCCTTCCCCAAGAAGCAAATGGAGAGCCTGAACTTCTTCATTGATGGAAATAGCCATCCCGAGCTCTTCCAGATGTGGATAGTCTTCTCTTCCTTCGCCGCCGGTTTCGTGTACGACGCGGGCGATCCCCGAGTGAGTCTGGCCGAATTCGGCTTCGAGGGCGAGGTACTGGAGACGATCGTCGGAATGTCGACCGAGTTCTGGAGCAAACGGGAGAACCTCCAAAGGAGACTCCGCGAAGAGATGAAGGCCGTCGCAGAGCTCTCTCGTCTGAGCAAGGAAAAACTGGGGGAAAAGAACTACAAAGTCGCGATCAAAGCTAAAGATGCAAATATGCTGGCGCACGCGACCGGATATAGCGTCGAGAGGGTCGAGAAGCTCTTGGCGTTGGGGTGGGAAGCGACACCGACTCAGGACTTAACGGTCCAGACCCTTCCCCTGATCAAGGAAGCTCTGGGACCCACTGATTGGGAACGGTTTCGCTTGTATCTGCTCAAGGTAAGGGCGCCGCAGATGTCCTCTTCCGGCTTCGCCGAGATCGAAGGGAGCTAAGAGATGAATTCATCACGCTTTCGCCGGCCCGCTGCCGACACAATACGACCAAAGGTCCACTGCAGCGATATTGCGCGGCACTGGCGGCAATTTTTATAAGCCACCCCCTCTTTGGGATAGAAATATCCAGAGCACTGGCTGCAATCCTCCCCCTCCTCCCCCTCCTCCCCCACCTCCCCCCTCTCCGTGTGAGTGCTATTACGACGATGAGTGTGCGGACCGGTACGGCCCGCCCGAATTCGGAATCTGGGACTGCTATGATCATTGCGAGTGTATTCTGCTTGACAGTCCACTGGTGCTTCACCTCCCGGACTACTTTTCGAGCAGTCGTGGGAATCATGGCTGGTGGAAGAGAAGCTTTTGCGGCCCGGGTGCACCCACGGTCTGCCTCGACTGGAGGGGTGACGGCAACGTCACCTGCACCGCGTGGACAGAGCCTGGAAGCGAGATCGCTTTTGTCGTCGCGTTGAGCGATGACGACGTGCATCGCCTGGCCGACGGGTTTTCTGTTCGCGCGGAGCCTTGGCGCCATCTTTTCGGGAATATCACCAAAGGGCCGGAGGGGGACTTCCCCTTCCTGCACGGCTTCGCAGCTCTGGCCGCTCACTGCGACCTGGCCCCCGAAGCCACCTGGGAGATCGATTTCACCGACTGTGGGTCGACCCTTCACGCGTGGAGTGACCACGACGGTGACGGCTACCTAGCCCCCGACGAGCTCGTCGAGTTTCGGGATCTCGGTATCGAGTCCCTGGGCGACGTCAGGAAGACCGGCAAACGGGACCGGTGTGGGAACACATTCTTGGCTGAGTCGCACGCCACCTGCGCCGACCGCCCTGGCAACTGTGGAATATGGCTCGACGTGTTCCTCGCGCCACGCTAGAGCCGTCCCGGCGTTTCCGCGAGAGGGCGCCGTTCGAGGGACGCAATTACTCTACGGAGACCGACTGCGGTCGTGCTCGCAGAATGCGGCCCTCTTGCGGCGCCATTCCCTCTGTGGTCGGTCGTCGGCTCGTGGAGACGGCGTCGGCTCGGTGATAGGGTCGCCTCACGTGACTCCGAAGGAGACCGTCATGCCACGCTGGGTGCTGCTCGCATTGCTGACCCTCCCGCTGCCGGCGGCCGCCGCCGAGCCGGACGTCTGGGCCGCGGCCCGCGACGGCGACACGGCCCGCGTCAAGGCCCTCCTGGCGGCCGGCGTCGGCGTCGACGCCGCGACCCGCTACGGCGCCACCCCCCTCTACTTCGCCGCCGCCAACGGACACCTCGAGCTCGTCGACTACCTCGTCGGCCTGGGCGCCGACCCCAACGTCCGCGACGCCTTCTACATGTGGACTCCCCTCAGCGCCGCGCTCCGGCAGGGACACGTCGAGGTCGCCGTGCGCCTGATCCGCGCCGGCGCCGAGGACGTCCTCTTTCCGCCCCTGGTCCACGGCGTCGAGCTCGGTCTGCCCGCCGTCGTCGCGGCCGCGGTGGAGCAGGGCCCGGTCTACGACTTCGAAAAGAACGCGGCCCTGGCGCTCGCCCGCGAGGCCGGCTCCGAGGAGCTCGCGGCCCTCGTCGCGAAGGCCCGCGTCCGCGAAGGGCTCGCGACCGTCGCGGTCGCGCCCGAGAAGCTCCATGCGCTCGCCGGCCGCTACCGGAGCCCGGAGCGGAGCGTGGAGGTCTTCGAACGCGACGGCGGCCTGTGGCTGAGGGATGGCGCCGAGATCCGGCTCGCCGCCCTGAGCCCGCACCACTTCCGGTCGCCGGACGACCACGACCTCGGCGTCATGCTCACCGGCCGCCTGGGCCTCCCCGAGCGCCTCCGGCTCGTGCGGGGAGCGTCGGCGGAGCTCTTCTGGCGTTCCGATCCGGAGGCCGGAGAGCTGGTTTCCGCCGCGCCGCCGGCCGCTCCGGAGGCCGCCGGGGACATCGCGGCGCGCGGCGCGCCGATCAACTGGCCCTCGTTCCGCGGGCCGGACGCCTCGGGCATCGGCGACGGCCAGGGCGTGCCCACCACCTGGGACGTGGCGAGCGGCAGGAACGTCCGCTGGAAGCGGGAGGTTCCCGGGCTGGCCCACTCGAGCCCCGTGGTCTGGGGAGAGCGGGTGTTCCTGACCACCGCAATCGCCACCGACGGCAGTGCCCCACCGACCGACGAGCCCGAGGACGACTCGGGAGTCGGCGACCTTGTCGAGCACGCCTGGAAGGTCCTGGCGCTCGACACGGCGACCGGCGAGGTGCTGTGGCAGCAGACCGCGGGCGTCGCCGTCCCGCTCACCGACCGCCACAGCCTGGCGAGCCACGCCAACTCGACCCCGGCCACCGACGGCGCTCGGTTGGTCGTGGTCTTCCCGACCCTCGGGATGCGGTGCTACAGCGTCACCGGGGAGCTCCTGTGGAGCAAGGAGCTGGGGCCGCTCAACGCCGGCAACTACTTCGACGCCAGCAGTCACTGGGGATTCGCTTCTTCGCCGATCCTCCACGAAGGGACGGTGATCCTCCAGGCCGACGTCCACGAAGGCGCGTTCGTGGCCGCCTACGAGCTGGCGACGGGCCGCGAGCTGTGGAAGACGGCGCGCGAGGAGATCAGCACCTGGGCGACGCCGCTGGTCGTCCGCGGCCCGGCGGGTGACGAGCTGGTCACCAACGGCACCACGATCCGGGGCTACGATCCGCGCACCGGCCGCGAGCTGTGGCGTCTGCGGCCGAACTCCGAGCAGGTGGTGCCGACGCCGGTCGCGGCCGGCGGCCTAGTCTACGTCACCACCGGCTATCCGCCGGCGTTCCCGATCTACGCCCTGCGTCCGGGCCGGCGCGGCGACCTCTCTTCCGCCGTCGGCGTCCCCGGCAACGACGCTTTCGCGTGGAGCCGCGAGCGCGGCGGCGCCTACATGTCGACGCCGATCGTCTACCGCGGCCTGCTCTACATACCCAACGGCGGCGGCCGTCTCTCTACCTACGACGCGTCGACTGGGGAGCCCGTCTACCGCGCCCGCTTCAGCCGCGGCGGCGGATTCACCGGCTCGCCCGTGGCCGCCGACGGCCGGCTGTACTTCCCCAACCAGGATGGGCTGATCGTGGTCGTCAAGGCGGGGCGGACCTACGAAGAGGTCGCCGTCAACGACATGCAGGAGCAGACCATGGCCACCCCGGCGATCTCGGACGGCGCCCTCTACGTGCGCACGCGTGGCCACCTGTACGCGTTGGCTGAGGACGAAGGCCCGCATGCACCGTGACTTCACGTACCCGGCGACGTTGACCCCTGACGAAACGGATGGCGGTTACGTCGTGACGTTCCGAGACGTTCCCGAGGCGATCACCCAAGGTCAGGATCTCCAGGACGCTCTCGCACAAGCCGCCGATGCGCTCGAGGAGGCGGTCTCCGGCCGACTGCGCCTGGGTGAGGATATTCCCATTCCTTCGGCGCTCCGACGAGACGAGACCCTCGTACCCGTTCCCGCGTTGACCGCCGCGAAAGCAGCCCTGCACCTGGCCCTGCGCCAGGAAGGGCTTAGCAAGTCGGAGCTGGCCGCGCGTCTGGAGTGCGACGAGAAGGAGGTCCGGCGTCTGCTTGACCCGCGCCACCGGTCCAAGCTTCCCCGCCTCCAGGCGGCTCTTTCTGTTCTAGGCCGGAGGGTCGCGCTGCGCCTCCTGGACGAGGCCGCTTGAACCCGGTCAAGCTGAAGGTATCGCGGGGAATCACCGAGATGACGGGGAGTTCACATGGCGAAGAGGAATGAGAAATCTGGCCCCCAGTTCGTAAGCTACTTCCCGGCCGTGTTGGAGGCGCTGCGCGAGCTCGGCGGTTCTGGAAGGCCGGCAGAGGTCCGCGATCGCGTGGCGACGCTCGAAAAGGTCCCGGAGAATATTCAAGAGGAGCTGCTGTCAAGCGGGCAACCGCGTTTCGACAACCAGGTTGCCTGGGCCCGCTTCTACCTGGTACGAGGCGGTTTCCTAGACTCCTCTCGCCGCGGCGTCTGGACGCTAACGGACAAGGGACGACAGGCAAGGCTCACCCACGACCAGAGCCTCAAAGTGTTTCGTGAGATTCACAGTCTTCTTAGCTCGGCGACATCGTCTGAACCCGTCGCTACTGAGACTGAGGAGGTGCTTGCCCCGGAGGATGAGGCCGCGGTCCTTGCCGACCACAGAACCCACCTCTTGGCCACTCTGCAGAGTCTTCCGGCGTCAGGCTTCGAGCAGTTCTGTCGCCGTCTGCTGCGAGAGTCCGGATTCCAAGACGTGGAAGTGACAGGAAGGTCCGGAGACGGTGGAATCGATGGAATCGGGATCCTCCAAGTGAACCCACTCGTGAGTTTCAAGGTGCTCTTCCAGTGCAAACGGTACCAGGGATCTGTTACGCCGTCGCAGGTCCGCGACTTTCGAGGAGCTATGCAGGGTCGTGCGGACAAGGGCATCATTATAACGACCGGCGTCTTCACGCAAGACGCCCGACGAGAGGCCGTTCGAGACGGAGTCCCTCCGATCGAGCTTGTCGACGGTGAGAAACTTGTCGGAATGCTGGAAGACCTTGAGCTTGGCCTGAAGCCGGTGAGGGCCTATCGTGTCGACATTGAGTTCTTCAAGGAATTCAAGGGTTCAGCGGAAGCTGCGGGCTAACCGGCGCCGGCCCGGACGCCTCGTCGAGGCGGACCTTGGCGTAGACTTGCGCGATCCTGAGCTCGGCGTCGATCGACGGCAGGAGCACGCGGTCGCCGCTCTCCCGGGTTTCAGAGAGCAGCCAGGTGTCGTCCTCCTGCCGCTCGTAGCGGACGACGTGGACGCGGTCCTGGGCGACGAAGAGCACTTCCCGCAACGATTCGATCGCCCGGTAGTGGTCGAACTTGGCGCCCCGATCGTACCCGGCCGTCGTGCCCGACAGCACCTCGACGAGCAGCGTCGGATTCAGGATGGTGTCGAGCTCGGCGTCCTCGAACCGCGGCTCCTCGCAGACGACCACCACGTCGGGATAGGTGTAGAGCCCGGTCGCCGGGACCGTGACCCGCATGTCGCTGGGATACACCTCACACGGCCGGCGCTCGAGCTGGAGGCCGAGGCGGGCGATCACGTTGGCGGTGATCAGGTTGTGACGCCGGCCGGCGCCGGCCATCGCGAAGACCTCGCCGTCGAGATACTCGCTCCTCGTCTCCGCCGCCCGCTCGAGGGCCAGGTACTCGGCCGGGGAGAGGCGTCGCTTCGGTACGGGGCTGTCCATGACGTCCTACAGCATACCGCGGATCCCAGGTCCGCTAGACTCGCCCTGTGCAGGCTCTCCACCTCGGCGACGACGGACTCTCCTTGCGCGACCTGCCGCGGCCCGAGCGCGGCCCGGGCGACGCGCTCGTCCGTCTGACGCGGGCCGGCATCTGCGCGACCGACCTCGAGCTCGTCAAGGGCTACGCCGGCTTCCGCGGCGTCCTCGGCCACGAGTTCGTGGGCGTGGTCGAAGAAGCGGACGACGGACGCTGGCTGGGGCGCCGCGTCGTCGGCACGATCAACCTCGGCTGCCGCCGTTGCCGCGTCTGCTCGGGCTCCGGCCCCGAGCACTGCCCGCACCGCACGGTGCTCGGCATCGTGGGCAAGGACGGCGCCTTCGCCGACTACCTGACGCTGCCCGAGGCCAACCTCCTCGCGGTGCCCGACGCCCTGCCCGACGAGGCCGCGGTCTTCACCGAGCCGCTGGCGGCGGCGCTGAGGATCCGCGAGCAGGTCCGGGTGCCGCCCACCGCCCGCCTCGCCGTGGTCGGGCCGGGACGCCTGGGGCTCCTCATCGCCCAGGTGCTCGCCGTGAATGGCAGCAGCGTGACCGTGCTCGGTCGCCGCGAGGCGTCGCTCGAGCTGCCGCGACGTCTCGGGCTCGACGCGGGCCTCGCGGCCGAGCAGGATGGCGACGGCTTCGACCTCGTGGTCGAGGCCACGGGCAACGAGGCGGGGCTCGCCGAGTCGCTGCGGCTGGTGCGTCCGCGGGGGACCCTGGTGCTCAAGAGCACTTTCGCGGGCCAGGCCACGGTCGACCTGACGAAGCTCGTCGTCGCCGAAATCACGGTGGTGGGCTCGCGCTGCGGGCCCTTCGCGCCGGCCCTGCGCCTGCTGGAGTCGAACGCCGTCGCGGTCGAGCCACTGGTCGAAGGCGAGTACCGGCTCGCAGAAGGGTTGGCGGCGTTCGCGCATGCCGCGCGGCCCGGGGTGCGGAAGATCCTGCTGCGCCCGTCGGCCCCCTCCTCTTGACAAAGGAACGAGCATGAAAAAAGAGACGATCGCGGTCCTGGGCGCGTCTCAGGACCGCGGCAAGTACGGCAACAAATGCGTGCGCGCCTACGTCCACGCGGGCTGGGACGTCTATCCGGTCAACCCGCGCGGCGACGCCATCGAAGGCCTGCGGGTCTTCGCGAGGCTCGCCGACGTCCCCGTCGAGCTCGACCGCATCAGCGTCTACCTGCCGCCGCCGGTGACGCTCGAGATGATTCCCGAGATGGCCGCGAAGGGGGCGGGCGAGGTGTGGCTCAACCCCGGGTCCGCCGATCAGCGGGTGGTCGACGCGGCGCGGGAGGCGGGGCTGACGACCGTGAGCGCGTGCAGCATCGTCGCCATCGGGCTGCGGCCGTCGCAGTTTCCATAGGATGTATCCCATGAGACCCACGGCTCTCCTGCTGACCCTCGGGCTGCTGCTCCTGAGCCCCGCCGGCCGCCTCGACGCGGCGGAAGGCGCCTCGTACCTGCTGGCCACGGCCTCCACCGGGGGCACCTTCTACCCCGTCGGCGTCGCCCTGGGGACGCTCACCAAGATCAAGCTCGAGCCCGAGCACGGCCTGTCGCTGACCGCGATCACGTCGGCCGGCTCGGCCGAGAACGTGCGGCTGATGCGCCAGGGCGAGGTCCGCTTCGCCATCCTCCAGGGGATCTACGGCGACTGGGCCTGGCAGGGCGAAGGACCGTACGCGAAAGAGGGGTCGCAGAAGTACCTGCGATCGGTCACCACGCTGTGGCCGAACGTGGAGCACTTCGTGGTGCTCGCGAAGCTCGCCCCGACCGGGACGGTC
The DNA here is from genome assembly GCA_036397835.1 of Thermoanaerobaculia bacterium. Classification (GTDB taxonomy): domain Bacteria; phylum Acidobacteriota; class Thermoanaerobaculia; order Multivoradales; family J023; genus DASWIG01. The sequence goes on along the minus strand of DASWIG010000712.1, from coordinate 6,271 downwards.
GCGGACCTCGCCGGCCTGGCCGGCAAGCCCTTCGCGATCGGTCCGCGCAGCTCCGGCAGCGAGGGCTCGGCCCGCCACGTCCTCGGACGCCTGGGGATCGACGTCGACGCCTTCCGCCTGGTGTACGTCGGCTACGACGCCGGCGCCCAGGCCCTGCGCAACGGCACCGCGGTGGGCATGAACACCCCCGCCGGCGTCCCGGTGGCGGCGGTGACGGCGGCCCTCGCCACCCAGGAGGGCGAGCTCACCGTCCTCGAGGTCACCGACGAGCAGCTCCGCACGATCAACGGCCCGCGTCCGCTGTGGAGCCGCTTCGTCATTCCGGCCGGCACCTACCCGGGGCAGCAGCGGGAGATCCGGACGATCGCGCAACCCAATTTCCTCGCCGTACACGCGGACGTCGCCGAAGAGGACGTCTACCTGCTGACCCGGACGATCTACGAGAACCTCGGCTTCCTGCGCGGGATCCACAAGGCCACGAGCGCGATGAGCCCGCAGGCGGCGACGGCGGGCCTGCCGGTGCCGCTGCACCCCGGAGCGCTGCGCTACTACCGCGAAACCGGGGTGGAGGTGTCCGCGGAGCTGGTGCCGCCGGCTCCGTGAGAGGAAGCCGTTGCCGAGGGAGGAGCGGCAGGATCGGCGCCTCGGCGTCGTCGTCTTCACCGTGGCCGTCGCCCTCGCGCACGTCTGGTTCAACACCGTCGGGCTCTACTCCGAGAACCTGGTCTCGGCCTTCCACTTCGCGAGCTTCGCGCTCCTCTCGCTCTTCTTCGGCGAGCGGCGCGGCGAGCGCTGGTGGACGCGGGCGTGGGAGGTCGCGGTGCCGGTGCTGGCGGCGGCTTCCGGCGTCTATCTGATCCTCTTCGAGGAGGCGCTCTACGAGCGCGGCCAGGACTTCAGCACCGCGGACTGGGTCTTCGCGGTCTGCGCCGTCGCCGGCGCCGTCGAGCTCACGCGGCGCTCCGGCGGCTGGGTGATCCCGGCCCTGGTGGTCGCCGCGGTCTCGTACGTGGCCTGGTGGGGCAAATACGTGCCCGGGGTCTTCTCCTTTCCCGGCCTGTCACTCGAGAGCGTGCTCTACCGCCTCTACTTCAGCCCGGAAGGGATGTTCGGCATGATCGCCCGCATCTCGTGGAGCTACGTCTTCATGTTCATGCTCTTCGGGTCGTTCCTCCTGCGCTCGGGGGGCGGGGACTTCGTGGTCGACCTGGCGCGGGCGGTGGCCGGGCGGATCCGCGGCGGGCCGGGCTACGTGGCGGTGCTGGCCTCGGGGCTCATGGGCTCGATCTCGGGCTCGGCGATCGCCAACGCCGTGGCCACGGGATCGATCACCATCCCGCTGATGAAGCGGACCGGGTTCTCCCCCCGCTTCGCCGCGGCGGTCGAGGCCGCCGCCTCGACCGGCGGCCAGCTCATGCCGCCGATCATGGGGGCGGGCGCCTTCATCATGGCCTCCTACACCCAGGTCCCGTACCTCCGGATCATCGCCGTGGCGCTGCTGCCCGCGCTGCTCTACTTCGTCACGGTCGCCCTCTTCGTCCGCGTCGAGGTGGCGCGGGAGGGGCTGGCCGCGGCGCCGTCGCAGGGGCCGGGCGTCGCCGCCGTGCTGAAGACGGGATGGCGGCACGCGGTGCCGCTCGCGGTGCTGGTGGCGATGCTGATCCACGGCTTCTCCCCCACCTACGCGGCCGCCGCGGCAATGCTCGCGGTCGTCGCCGTGTCGTGGCTGGGCGGACGCGGAATGAAAGTCCCCGACGTCGTCGCCGCCCTGGTCCAGGGCGTTCGCGGCATGATCGCCACGGCGCTGCTGCTGGTCGCGATCGGGCTCGTCGTCAACGTGATCACCACCACCGGCCTGGGGAGCACGCTGTCGCTGATGATAGTCGAGTGGTCCCAGGGCAGCCTGGCGCTGATGCTCCTGCTGCTGGCGCTGGTGTCGCTGGTGCTGGGGATGGGGCTGCCGGTCACGGCGTCGTACGTGGTGCTGGCCACGGTGGCGGCCGCGGCGCTCCAGGGTCTGCTGCTCGAGGGGTGGCTGATCGACGCGATCCGCGGCGGCGAAGCCGGCGAGGCGGTGCGCCAGGTCCTGGCGCTCTACGAGGTGGGCGATCCGGCGCTGCTCTCCCGCGGCGAGCTCCACGAGGTGCTGCACCGACTGCCGGCGGAGATGAAGAGCCTGCTGATCGAGCAGACGGTGCCGGCGTCGATCGCGCTCGCCGCGCTGCTCACCGCGCACATGATCCTCTTCTGGCTCTCGCAGGACAGCAACGTGACGCCCCCGGTCTGCCTCGCCGCCTTCACCGCCGCGACCCTGGCGGAAAGCCCGCCGATGGCCACCGGGCTGACGGCATGGAAGGTCGCCAAGGGGCTCTACGTCGTCCCCGTGCTGATGGCGTACCAGCCGTTCGTCGGCGCGGGGTGGGTGGACGCGGCGAAGGTCTTCGTCGTCGGGCTGGGGGCGACTCTGGCGTTGATCGGCGTCCTTGAGGGGTTTGGGGCCGGCGTCCGCGGGTGGCTGTTGCGGCTTGGCTGTCTGGGGGCGGTGCTGCTCTTTCTCGTGCCTGGTCCGGGCCAGGCCGTCAGGTTCTGGAGCGCGGCCGTCTTCGTCGTCGGCGCCGTGATCTGGGCCGTCAAGCGGCCACGGCGCCCGCGGGGTGCCGACAATCCGGTAGAGTAATTGGGATGGCCACCGCGAAGCAGCTCCGGGCTCTTCTCAAGAGCTACGGGAGACGTGACGACGAGCAGTTCTACGCCGTCGCCATGCAGCTCGCGGCCCACGAGGCCCGTCTCGGCCACGGCAAGCTCGCCCGGGAGCTGCGAACGCTCATCGACGACGCGCGGTCGCAGCGTCCGGCGGCGACTCAGCAGCCGCCACGGCCTGTGCCCATCGCTCTCCCGCGGGGCGAGCTGGCGGGGCTCCTCTCCGTGAGCTACCCGGACGTTCGCCTGCTGGACATGGTCCTGCCCGACGAGCTGCAGCGCAAGCTCAAGCGAGTGCTGCGGGAGCAGCGCCAGCAGTCGACGCTCCTTTCCCACGGCCTTCCGCCTCGCTCCAAGCTCCTCCTGCTGGGGCCGCCTGGCTCCGGCAAGACGCTGACCGCGAGAGCGCTGGCCGGTGAGCTCAAACTGCCGCTCTTCACCATCCTCCTGGACGGCTTGATCACCAAGTTCATGGGTGAAACCGCCGCCAAGCTGCGACTGGTCTTCGATGCCATCCGCGAGACCCGCGGCGTCTATCTGTTCGACGAATTCGACGCCATTGGCGGCCAACGCAGCCTGATGAACGACGTGGGCGAGATCCGCCGGGTTTTGAACTCCTTCCTGCACTTCTTGGAGGAAGCGGAGCCCACGTCGTTGATCGTCGCGGCGACCAACCATCCCAATCTCCTGGATCCCGCGCTCTTCCGCAGGTTCGACGACGTCGTGGAGTATTCTCTACCTACCGCCGAGCTCGCGGAGGAAGCTTTCAAGTCCCGGCTCCAAGGGCTCAAGACGAAGGATCTGAGCTGGCCAACGGTCGTGGCGGCAGCAGAGGGGCTGAGCTACGCCGAGATCGGCAAGGCGTGCGAAGACGCCGCCAAGGAGGCCATCCTCGAGGCTACGCAGACGGTGACTACCGAGTCGCTGGTGCAGGCACTGAGAGATCGAAAAGGCGCAACCGATCGCCAGGAGGAACTTTCGGCGTAGTTGCTTTCTGATCCGGATTCGATACGAGAGGCTCATCCCACTTGCCCGAAAATAAGCGCCTTCCGCACATCTTCATTCAGGACTCGGCAGCTACCGAGGAATACGCCTACCCCGGCCGCAAGATACCGCCTCGAGAGCTCCCCAAGCGGGACCGTACCTCTCACGCCGAACTACTCTTGAAGAGCCTTGATCGTGCGCGAGACGAGGCTCGTGCGCGCAAGACGGAGATCCAAGCCTGGGCACGGCCTGCGAAGAAGGGTGTCCACCTCGAATTCGAGAGCGAGCCGGGCTTCGATCTTGAGCTCAAGAGCCTGGACAGCCGGAGTCCGGGCGGAATCCGGCTTGTTACGGTCCGCAAGCCTGAAGAGCCCGGAGACGCCACGCTCGCCACGGTCTTCGTTCCTCAAGGCAAGCTGAAGAGCTTGGAGGGGAAGATCCGAAAGTATGCTCAAGCAGACACGAAGAGTGGTAAGCCGTGGCATCAGAAGCTGGTCGCCAAGATTCGCGACATCCGCTACGCGCGGCTGCGCTCCTTTTGGACGGACCGAGACGAGCTCTTCCCCACAACCGACGAAGCGATCTGGTGGGAAGTGTGGCTCTGGAATCCCGAAGAGCAGGCGTTGAATAACTTCCGAGCCGTCGCTGAACGCCTGGGGATCCGAACGGGCGAGCAGAGCCTGGCTTTCCAGAGCACGCGTGTGCTGCTGGCCTATGGGACCCCAGAGCAGATGTCGATGTCCGTGGATGTCGTGGATTCCATCGCCGAGCTCAGGCGGGCGAAGGAGGTGGCGTCGGTATTCATGGAGAAGCCTCGCTGGGAGATGGGCCAATGGGTGAACGACCTGCTGACCCGGACTCTGCCGCCAGCGGCTGACGCGCCGAGCATCTGTTTGCTCGATACCGGCGTCAATGCCGGCCATCCGCTGCTTCAGATCGCGGTCGATCCTTCCGATCTCCATGCCGTCGACCCGGGCTGGCGGACGGATGACCACGATGGCCACGGGACCAGCATGGCAGGGCTCGTTCTTTACGGCGACCTTACAGAGGTACTGGCGGGGAATCTCCGCGTCGAGCTGCCAGCGCGCATCGAGTCGGTCAAAATCCTGCCGCCGCCACCGCAGTTCAACGATCCAGAGCTCTACGGCTGGATTACCCAGCAGGCTGTTGGACGCGTGGAGGTGGAGCGTCCTGGCCAGAGCCGGGCTCACGTGATGGCGGTGTCGACATCGGACGGCCGGGACCGTGGCAGGCCCTCTTCCTGGTCGGCTGCGGTCGATCAACTCGCCTATGGCGGCGATGGCGAGCCTCAGCGGCTCTGGGTACTCTCTGCCGGGAACAGTAATAGCGAGGACTGGCGCTCCTATCCCGATTACCTGGACACCGAAGAGATACACGACCCGGGACAGGCATGGAACGCCCTCACGGTGGGAGCATTCACCGAGCGTTGGCGGATCGAAGAGAGGGACTTCGAGGGATGGATGCCGATTGCCCGACCGGGCGAGCTCAGCCCGAGCACCACAACCTCCTGCACATGGCCCCCGACATGGCCTCTCAAGCCCGACGTGGTCTTCGAAGGAGGCAATGCAGCACGGTCACCGCGAGGAGACATCGATCAGCCCGACTCCCTAAGCCTTCTAACCACCAACTACCAAATCCTGAACCGGCTCCTCACCACTTTCGGAGACACGAGCGCCGCCAGCGCGCTGGCCGCCAAGATGGCTGCCGCTCTGCAGAGCCAGTACCCACATTTCTGGCCGGAGACGATTCGAGCCTTGATTGTCCACTCGGCCTCCTGGACTGGCGCCATGCGGGAGCGCTACGGCCCTTCCAAGCTAAAAACCGAGTGGGAGAAACTCATCCAACGGTGTGGATTCGGAGTGCCGAGCTTGGACCGGGCACTCTGGAGTGCTGACAATCGCCTGACGCTCGTTGCCCAGGAGTCGCTGCAGCCGTTCCTCCACAAGCACAATGAAGTCACGGGAACGAAGAACATGATCTTGAAGGAGCTTCATATCTACGAGCTCCCTTGGCCAGTCGAGGAGCTCCGTGAGCTCGGCAACGTGGACGTCGAGCTGCGCGTGACGTTGTCCTACTTCATCGAGCCCAACCCGTCCGAGCGCGGCTACCAATATCGCCACCGTTACTCATCCCACGGCTTCCGCTTCGATGTCCGTGCAGCGGCTGAGCCCCTGGAGGATTTCAAGAAGCGCCTGAACAAGGCAGCTCGCGAGGAAGGCGAGCGTTCACCGGGGACTGGCGACAGCTCGGGCTGGGTTCTGGGTGACCGGTTACGACACCGCGGCTCTCTCCATGCGGACATTTGGCGGGGGCCAGCGGTGAATCTTGCGAACCGCCAACACATCGCTGTGTTCCCGGTGTCAGGATGGTGGAAGGAGCGGTTCAATCTGGAGAGGTGGCGAAAAAAGGCTCGGTACTCTCTGGTGGTCTCCATCCACGCTCCCGAAATCGAAGTCGATTTCTATACGCCGGTTCGTACGGCGATCGAAACGCCGGTTCGCACAGCGATCGAAATTCCGACGCGGATTCACCCGATCACATCGGAATAGTGAACGCGGCCAGATTC
>DASWIG010000711.1:0-3773 GCA_036397835.1 Thermoanaerobaculia bacterium | reverse complement strand
GCGCGCAGCCGTGGTGGCTCACGCTGCCGTGGCAGTCCTCGGCCGGCGCCGTCATCGCGCAATCGGGCATCGCGGCACAGGCGAGGGCCGGCGCTCCCGCCATCGTCACGAGAACGGCGAGGAGCGGGATGCCTGGAGTGCCGAGGTGCCGGAGACGCTTCATTCGCTTCCTGATACTACCGCTTCCCGATACTACGCGACAGGGGCCGCGTTGGTTGTATTGTCGGTCAAGGGAAGGTCCGTGTCGCCACGCTTCGGAGCAGAAAGCTCCCACCCGTTGGGGTAGTGCCTGCGCCCGCGTCACACGTTTCATCGGCGGCGAGCCGGCAGCAGCACCTGGAACCGCGTGCCCTTGCCGGGCTCGCTGTCGACGGCGATGCCCCCGCCGTGCGTGCGGACGACGCAGAGCACCGCCGCCAGGCCCAGGCCGTGCCCCTCGGCCTTCGTGGTGAAGAACGGATCGAAGATCTTCGCTTGCGTCTCGCGGTCCATGCCGCGCCCGGTGTCGGCCACCTCGAGCAGCACGTAGCGCCCGCGGGGCTCGAAGACCGCCGGCCGGTACTCGCGCCGCGCGTCTCCCCGCAGCTCGAGCGCCGCCGTCGACACGGTGACGGTTCCTTCGCCGCCAAGGGCCTCCGCGCCGTTCTTGATCAGGTTCATCACCACCTGGCGGATCTGGGTGGCGTCCCCCTCGACGGCGGGCAGGTCGCCGGCCAGCCGGAGCTCGAGCCGCGCCTGCTTCGAGACCGACGACCGCAGCAGGTCGGCCATCTCCTCGACCAGCCGGCCCAAATCGACGGGCTCGGTCCGGCGCGGATGCCGGCGCCCGTAGGCGAGCATGTGGTCGGCGAGATCGGCGGCGCGCAGCGACGCCTTCTCGATGCGCTCGACGAAGACCCGCGCCTCGCAGGACGCAGGGAGCTTCGCCAAGGCCAGGTCCACGTTGCCGCGGAGCGCCACCAGCAGGTTGTTGAAATCGTGGACCACGCCGATGGCCACCTCGGTGAAGCTCTCGAGCTTCTGCGCCTCCCGGATCCGCGCCTCCAGCGCCGGGCCGAGGCCGCCAAGACGGCTCTGACGCTCGAGCTCGGTGATCCGTTTCTTCAACTCCAGGATCTGGGTCATCCAAGGCTCCCTCCTGCGTTCGTCCTCGTACATGGGTTCTCTCCGTCCGCCGGCGTCCCCGGGGCCTGGCGGGCGAGCGGAACCGGCACGGCTACTGAGAGAGCAACCCGGGTGCCAGGCCCCCACGCGCTCCGGCTGCCGTGAAGGATCTCCTCTGAATACAAGGACTTGAGGCGTTCGACGCCGCCGTCGCGAAGCCTGAGAAGGCGTCTGATCCGCCGCGCCGGGTCGCGGGTCCACGGCGGAGCGTGGGCTGCGCTAGAATCGCTGCGCGGTGGTGGGCTCGCTCTCCGCGAGCGAGAAGGAGCACCCGATGGACGAGGATTCCACCGATCGAACGGCGATCGAACGCGAGCTCGCCGAGCTCCGTCGCCGCCTCGACGCCCTGGAGACCTCGCACCGGCCCGCCGACCCTCCCGTGGAAGATCCGTGCGCCGGCGTGCGCCGGAGCACGGAGGAGGCGCTGCGGGAGAGCGAAGCGCGCTACCGCAGCGTGGTCGAGGATCAGACCGAGCTCGTCGTCCGCTGGCAGCCGGACGGCACCCGCACCTTCGTCAACGACAGCTACTGCCGCTTCTTCGGCGCCACCCGCGAGGAGCTCCTGGGGACGAGCTTCTTCCCGCTGATCGCGAAGGAGGACCTGGAGGCCGTGCAGGCGCGGCTCGAGGCGCTCGGCCCCGAGGCGCCGGTCTCGACCGCGCAGCACCGGGTGCTCCTCCCTGACGGCGAGAGCGGCGGATGGCAGGAGTGGACCGACCGGGCGATCTTCGACGCCGAGGGCCGTCTCGTCGAGCTGCAATCCGTGGGCCGCGACGTGACCGAGCTCAAGCTCGCCGAAGAGCGGCTGCGCGCGCGGCTCGAGCTCCAGAGCCTGGTCGCCGGCCTCTCGGCGAGCCTCCTCAAGGCCGCCGCCGCCGAGATCGACGGCGAGATCGGGCGGGCCCTGGAGCGCATCGGCGAGTGGCTGCCGGCGGATCGGGTGAGGCTGTGGTGGCTCGACGAGAGCGGATCACGGTTCGAGGCCGCTCATTCGTGGTCCGCGCCGGGCCTCACCCGACTGCCGTCGGGCCTCGACATGGACCAGGTCCCGTGGCTGACGCAGCGCGTCCTGACCGGAGAGCGCGTCGTCTTCTCCCGGATCGGCGAGCTCCCGGAGGAGGCGAGCGCCGACTCCGAGCTGCTCGCGAGAATGGGCATCAGGTCCCTCCTCATGGTGTCGCTGGCGGTCGCGGGCTCGCATCGGGGGAGCCTGACCGTCGCCACGGTCCGCAGCGAACGGCCATGGACGGACGAGCAGGTCGTCGACCTCGAGGTCCTGGGCGAGATCCTCGCCAACGCCCTGGCTCGAAGCCGGGCGGAAGCGACCCTGAGCCGCGCCCTGGACGAGGTCCGCAGGCTCAAGGACCAGCTCGAGGCCGAAAACGTCTACCTGCAGGAAGAGATCCGCCTCACTCACGACTTCCACGAGATCGTCGGCGAGAGCGCGGGCCTGAAGCACTGCCTGGGCCAGGTCGAGCAGGTGGCGCCCACCGACACCACGGTGCTGGTGCTCGGGGAGACAGGCACCGGCAAGGAGCTGGTGGCGCGGGCCATCCACGAGCACAGCGAGCGCCAGGGGCGGCCGCTGGTGAAAGTGAACTGCGCGGCGCTGCCCGCCAGCCTCATCGAGAGCGAGCTCTTCGGCCACGAGAAAGGGGCCTTCACCGGCGCCCTCGCCCGCAAGCCGGGACGCTTCGAGCTCGCCGACCGCGGCACCCTCTTCCTCGACGAGGTCGGCGACCTGCCGCTCGAGCTCCAGGGCAAGCTGCTGCGGGTGCTGCAGGAAGGCGAGCTCGAGCGGCTCGGGGGCACCGAGACCCTGCGCGTCGACGTGCGCATCGTCGCCGCGACCAACCGCGACCTCGAACGGGCGGTCGAGCGGGGCACGTTCCGGGCCGACCTCTTCTACCGCCTCGACGTGTTCCCCATACGGCTGCCGCCGCTGCGGGAGCGCCAGGAGGACATTCCGGAGCTGGCCAAGCACTTCGTGCGCAAGCACTCCCGGCGATTGGGCAAGCCCATCGAGAGCATCACCGGCCGAACCCTCGACCTGCTCCTCGCCTACCCGTGGCCGGGCAACGTCAGGGAGCTCGAGAACGTCATCGAGCGCGGCGTCGTCTCCTGCCGCGGCACGACGCTCGATCTCGAGGATCCCGGCACCCTGACGCCGGGCCGCCGCGGCGGCCACGCCCTCCCCTCCGCCACCGCGCTGCGCGACGTGGAACGGCGCCACATCCGGTCGGTGCTCGAGCGCACCCGCTGGGTCATCGAAGGCAAGGGCGGCGCCGCCAAGGTCCTGGGGATGGCCCCGAGCTCCCTGCGCTCGGCCATGAAGCGGTTGGGCGTCCGGCGTCCGGCGTGACGGTCCGTGCGCCTCCGCCCGTCGACGTCGGTGGCCGTGCTGCACATCGCCGAGGCCAAGGCGCCACATTTGTCGCAGCACGTCTCACAGTCGCTGACCACCTTGGGCGCCGCGTTGCCGCTAGTCGAAGACCCTCGGCAGCCTGGGCTCGGCCGGCGTCTCGCGGGTCCGCAGCGTCTCGCCCGCCGGGGCGCGGAAGGCGCCGCGGCCGAGGTTCAGGAGGCAGCGGTTGCGGCCGTGCTCCTTG
>DASWIG010000710.1:0-12084 GCA_036397835.1 Thermoanaerobaculia bacterium | reverse complement strand
CGGTCGACCTTGCCGTTGGCGGTCACCGGCATGGTCGCCAGCGTCACCAGGCCGGAGGGCAGCATGTACTCGGGCAGGGAGCGCGCCAGGAAGGCGCGCAGCTCGGCGAGGGCCGGCTCCGGGCCGGCGGCGACGACGAAGGCCACCAGCACCGCGTCCTTGGAGGGCTCGCCGAGCGCCAGCACCACGGCCTCGCGCACCGCCTCGTGGCGCGCCAGGCCCTCCTCGATCTCCCCCAGCTCGATGCGAAAGCCGCGCACCTTGACCTGGAAGTCCAGGCGCCCGAGGTATTCCACGTCGCCGCTCGGCAGCCAGCGCGTGAGGTCGCCGGTCTTGTAGAGACGACTGCCTCCCCGCGCCGCGTAGGGATCCGGGACGAACCTCTCGGCGGTCAAACCCGGACGCCCGAGGTAGCCGCGGGCGAGCTGCACGCCGCCGAGGCAGAGCTCGCCGGCGACGCCGACCGGCACCGCGCGCATGGTCTTGTCGAGCACGTGGGTCGTGGCGTTGGCGATCGGTTTGCCGATCGGCACCTTGCGCGGCCCGTCGGGCGGGCAGCGCCACCAGGTGACGTCGACGGCCGCCTCGGTGGGGCCGTAGAGGTTGTGGAGCTCGGCGCCGCCGGCGCCGAGCCGCTCGTGGAAGCGCTCGACGAGGTCGACGGGCAGGGCCTCGCCGCTGGCGATCACCCGCCCGAGCGAGACCAGCGACTCGGCTCCCGGCTCTTCCACGAAGAGCTGCAGCATCGACGGCACGAAGTGCAGGGTGGTCACGCCCGCGTCGCGGATGAGCCGCACCAGGTAAGCGGCGTCGCGGTGCCCCTCGGGGCGCGCCACCACCAGCCGGGCCCCGGTCATGAGCGGCCAGAAGAATTCCCAGACCGAGACGTCGAACGAGAAGGGCGTCTTCTGCAGCACCGCGTCGTCCGCCCCGAGGCCGAAGGCCTCCTGCATCCACACCAGGCGGTTCGAGATGCCGCGGTGCGAGTTGACGGTGCCCTTGGGGCGCCCCGTCGAGCCCGAGGTGTAGATCGCGTAGGCGGCCTGGTCGAGGTCGGCGGGCACCGCCGGCCGGCCGGCGTCCAGCCCGGCGATTGCCTCGCGCTCGGCGTCGACGTCGAGCACCCGGACGCCGGCCTCGTCGGCGAGCCGCCGCAGCCGCTCGCGCACCGCCGCGTGGGTCAGCAGCACCGGCGCGGCGAGGCCCCGGCGGTAGTCGTCCATCATGTACCCCAGCCGGTCCTCGGGATACGAGGGGTCGAGCGGCACGTAGGCGGCGCCGGCCTTGAGCACGGCCAGGAGGGCGGTGACCAGCTCCAGGGAGCGCTCCATCATCACGCCCACCCGGTCCTCGGGCTCGACGCCGAGCGCCAGGAGCCGGCGGGCGAGGCGGTTGGCGGCCTCGTCGAGCTCGCGGTAGGTCAGCGTCCGCTCCTCGAAGGTCACCGCCGGAGCCCGCGGCGTGCGGTCGACCTGGGCCTCCACGTGGTGGTGGAGGCAGGCTTCCGGGTAGGGCCTGGCGGTGGCGTTCCACGTCTCGAAGAGGAGCTCGCGCTCCGCCGCCGTGAGGATCGGCAGCTCCGAGAGGCGGCGCGAGGCGGCGCCGTCGACCAGCCCCGCGAGCAGCGTCGCGTAGCACGCCGCCATGCGGTCGACGGTCGCGGCGTCGAAGAGGTCGGTGTTGTAGCGCCACACGCCGCGCAGGCCGTCGGGCGTCTCGAGCAGGTTGACGGCCAGGTCGTACTTCGCCATCAGGCTCTCGAATTCCACGGCGTGGAGGCGCAGCCCGGGCGTCTCGATGCTCGCCGGCCGCGCCTGGAACTGCTGGAAGAGCACCTGGACGATGGGCGCGTGGCTGAGGTTGCGCTCCGGCCGCAGCTCGTCGACGAGCTTCTCGAAGGGCAGGTCCTGGTGGGAGTAGGCGCCGAGGGCCGCCGAGCGGATCCGTTCGAGGAGCGCGGCGACGTCGGGATCGCCCGCCAGGTCGACGCGGATCGCCACGGTGTTGAGGAAGAGCCCGATCAACCCCTCGAGCTCGGCGCGGTCGCGGCCGGCGATCGCCGAGGCGGCGAGCACGTCGCGGCGGCCGGTGAAGCGCGCGAGCAGCGCCATGAAGGCCGCCAGCAGGGTCATGTAGCGCGTCGTGCCGTGGCGCTGGGAGAGCGCCGCCACGCGCTCCATGAGCTCCGCCGGCAGGAGCTGCGGGCGCACGTCGCCGCGGCCCGACTGGACCGGCGGACGCGGCCGGTCGGCGCCCAGCTCGAGCAGGGCCGGCGCGCCCGCCAGCCGCTCCTTCCAGTAGGCGAGCTGGCGCTCGAGCACCTCGCCCTGCAGCCAGCCGCGCTGCCAGACGGCGAAGTCGGCGTACTGGATCGGCAGCGCGGGCAGCGGCGACGGGCGGCCTTCGCGGCAGGCCGCGTAGAGCGCCGCCAGCTCGCGGATCAGGATCCCCATCGACCAGTCGTCGGAGACGATGTGATGGGTGCCGATAAGCGCCGCGTGATCGTCGTCGCCGGCCAGGCGCAGCAGCGTCACCCGTAGCAGCGGCCCGCGCTCGAGGTCGAAGGGACGACGCGCCTCGGCGTTGGCGCGGCGCCGCAGCTCGGCCTCGCGCGCCGCCGCCGGCAGGGCCCCGAGGTCCACGAGCGGCAGGCGAGCCTCGCCGGGCGGATCGATCACCTGCACCGGCCAGCTCCCGCTGGCGGCGAAGCGGGTGCGCAGCGTCTCGTGGCGCCGCGTCAGCTCGTCGAGGCTCGCCGCGAGCGCCGGCACGTCGAGGCGGCCCTCGAGGCGAACCGCGGTGGGGACGTTGTAGGTCGACGACCCCGGCTCCAGGCGGTCCAGGAACCACAGCCTCTCCTGGGCGAAGGAGAGGGGAAAGCCGTCGCGGTCCTCGACGGGCGTGATCGGCGGCGCGGCCACGCCGTGGCCGGCGGCGCTCGCCGCCGCGATCTCCGCCGCCAGGGCGGCGACCGTCGGCGCCTCGAACAGGCGCCGCAGCTCGAGCTCCACGCCGAAGGCCCGGCGCACCCGAGAGACCACCTGGGTGGCGAGCAGCGAATGGCCGCCGAGGCGGAAGAAGTTGTCGTGGACGCCGACGCGCTCGACGCCGAGGAGCTGCGAGAAGAGACCGGCGAGGATCTCCTCGCCGGCGTTGCGCGGCGCCACGTGCTCCTCCCCGGCGCTCCACAGGGCGGCCGTCGAGGCCGCGCGGCCCAGCGCGGCCCGGTCGAGCTTGCCGTTGGCGGTGAGCGGCAGAGCGTCGAGCACCACGAACGCCGCCGGCACCATGTATTCCGGCAGGCTGCGACGCAGGTGAGAGCGCAGCGACTCGGGCTCGGGCGCGGCGCCGGCCGGCGTCAGGAACGCGACCAGCCGCGCGTCGCCCGCGGCCTCGTGACGGGGGGCGCCGGTCCACGCCAGCACCGCGGCGTCGCGCACCCCGGGATGCGCGGCGAGAGCCGCCTCGATCTCGCCGAGCTCGATACGGAAGCCGCGGACCTTGACCTGGTGGTCGATTCGTCCGAGGTACTCGAGGTCGCCGTCGCCGCGCCGGCGCGCCAGATCGCCGGCGCGGTAGAGCCGGGCGCCCGGGCGCGCGCTCCAGGGATGAGGGACGAACCGCTCGGCGGTCAGCGCCGGACGACGGAGATAGCCGCGGGCCAGACCGGCGCCCCCGACGTGGATCTCGCCGGGCACGGCGATGGCCACCGGCCGCGACCGGGAGTCGAGCAGGTAGACCTCGAGGTCCGGAATCTGGCGGCCGATCACGCTGCCCGGCCCGAGCTCGAGGTCGGCCGCGCTGAGCGGACGGAAGGTCACGTGCACGGTGGTCTCGGTGATGCCGTACATGTTCACCAGCCGCGGGCGGCGGTCGCCGCAAAGGGAGAACCAGGGCGCCAGGCTCCGGAGCTCCAGGGCCTCGCCGCCGAAGACGACCTCGCGCAGCGCGTGCGGCGCGCCGGCGTCGGCCTGCGCCGCCGAGGTCAACTGCCGGAACGCCGACGGGGTCTGGTTGAGGACCGTCGCGCGTTGATCGACCAGCAGCTCCCAGAAGACCTCGGGCGAACGGCTCGCCCAGTACGGCACCACCACCAGGCGGCCGCCGTAGGCCAGCGCCCCCCAGATCTCCCACACCGAGAAGTCGAAAGCGTAGGAATGGAACAGCGTCCACACGTCGGAGCGGTCGAAGCCGTACCAGGGCTCGGTCCGCCGCAGCAGCCGACAGACGTTGCGGTGCGTCACCACGACGCCCTTGGGCTTTCCGGTCGAGCCCGAGGTGTAGATCACGTAGGCGGCCGCCGCGCCGCAAAGCCCTCGCCGCGCCGCAACGGCGGGACCCGCGGCCGGCTCCGGCCAGCCGCGGTCGAGACAGCGGACGTGGATCCCCGAGGCGGAGCCCGGGAGCTTCTCCAGAAGCCCTTCCTCGGTCAGCAGGACCGACAGACCGGTGTCCTCGAGCACGAAGGCGAGACGCTCGGGCGGATAGACCGGGTCCATGGGGACGTAGGCGCCGCCGGCCTTGAGCACGCCCAGGATCGCCGTCACCAGGTGCGGCGAGCGCTCCAGGAACAGCCCGACGAGCGGCGCGCCGGTCCCCACGCCCAACCGCCGCAGCGCGAGCGCCAGCCGGTCGGCGCGGGCGTCGAGCTCGCCGTAGCTCCAGCGCTCGTCCTGGTAGACGAGGGCCGTCGCTTCCGGATTCGCCGCCGCTTGCGCCTCGAACAGCGCCGGCAGGTCCGATCCGTCGGCGGGCGCCGGCGCCGGCGCGTCGTTCCATTCGCGGAGCAGGAGCTGGCGCTCGCCCGGAAAGAGCGGGTCGAGCTCGCCCAGGGCCGCTTCGGGTGCCGCCGTGAAGCGGCCCAGCAGCGTGACGAGCGCGCGCAGCGTGCGCGCCACCGCGGTGCCCTCGAAGCGGCCGCCGTCGAAGGCGATCTCGAGCAGCAGCGCGTCGCCGCCGCGGTGGACCTGTAGCGAGAGCGGAAACTCCGTGCGTTGAAACCACCGGTGCTCGCCGGGACCCTGGCCGTCGACCGCGAAGGCCGCGAAGACGACGATGCTCTCGAACAGCGGCTGGTCGCCGGGCACCGCGCTCCACTTGCGGACCTCCACGAGGGGGCTGAACTCGTACCGGCGCTGCGCGGTGAGGCGGTCTTGGAGCTCGCGCAGCCACCGCGCGAGGCGCTCTCGCGGCGCCGTCCGCGCCCGCATGGGCAGCGTGTTGATGAAGCAGCCCACCATCGACTCGACGCCTTGCAGCGCCGCCGGCCGGCCGGAGACGGTGACGCCCCAGACCACGTCGCGGCGGCCGCTGAGATGGGCGAGCACCAGGGCCCAGGCCCCCTGCACCACGGTGGGCAGCGTCAGGCGGTGCTGCTTCATGAAAGCCTGGAGCGCCTCGGTGACCGCCGCCGGGACCGTGGCCCGTTCCCAGCCGAGCTCGCCCGCGCCGGCCGGCTTCACCGTCCTGTCGACGCCCAGAGGCGTCGGCGAGTCGACCCCCGCCAGCAGGTCGCGCCAGTACGCCTCGGCCGCGCCGAGGTCCTGGCGCGCGAGCCAGCGCACGTAGTCACGAAACGGGCGCGCCGGCGCCAGGGGCGCCTGCGCGCCCCGCAAGGCCGACTCGTAAAGGACGCCGATCTCGCGGAAGATCACGCCCATCGACCAGCCGTCGAGCAGCAGATGGTGATAGCTCCACACCAGCCAGGTCGAGGCGCCGCCGCGCCGCATCAGCGTGACCCGCATGAGCGGCGCCCGGGTGAGGTCGAAGCCCTGGCGTCGATCTTCGGCGCGCCACCGCTCGAGCCTCGAGCGCTGCGCCGCGGCGTCGAGGTCGGAGAAGTCCTCCACCCGGATCGGCAGCTCGACGCGGCGGTGCACCACCTGCACCGGCTCGTCCAGGTCTTCCCACAGGAAGGAGGTGCGCAGCACCGGATGGCGGTCGAGGAGTCGTTGCAGGGCGACGCGCAGCGCCGGCTCCTGCATGTCCGCGGGCACCACGAGCTGGTGGAAGTAGGCCCCGGACTCCGGCGCGTACAGGGTGGAAAAGAGCATGCCCTGCTGCACCGGCGACAGCTTGTAGATGTCCTCGACGTTCTCGAGCGCCATGAGAGGGTTCCTCGGTGAGGCGAAAGCCGGGTCGGCTCCGAAACGGCGACGAGCACCGGCGCGGGGCGCCGGCGCTCGTCGACGGTCGAGGGCCAGACCGCGGGCCGGGGCCGGCCCGCGGCCGCGGCTCGGCTAGGGGCAGGTCGCGAAGGCCGACGTGTCGAGGATCGCCGGCGCCAGGTCGCCTGCCGGGTTGGTGTACGTCTTCGTCAGACCGTGCAGCGTGTCGGTCACGGTCAGGGTGTGACCGAGGTTCGTGGTGGCGGACGTGAACACCCAGTAGTGTTGATTGATCCCGCACCCCTTGAGCAGGTTGAAGTGCGACTCGATGATCTTGGGCTCGTAGAAGTAGAACGTGCCCGACGTCGCGCCCTCCACCGTGCGGACCTTGCCGGGCTGGGTGATGCCGGTGGCGGGGTCGGTCCAGATCACCGAGACCTGGAAGCGGGCGCTGCCCTTGGCCGAGCCGTCGCCCAGGCACATCACCTCGTCGCCGGGCAGGCAGCTCAAGGCGCCGCGCAGGAAGCGGTCGCGGTCGGCCGCGGCGATCAGGCCGGCGTCCTCGAGGTCGTCGAGCGCCCCCTCCACGCAGGCCAGGTAGCCTCCGCGGTCCTGCTCGCGGGTGGCGACGTCGCAGGGGATCTCCGGCACCAGCAGGCGCTCGCCGGCACGCACGTCGACGATCCGGTTGCGCACGCCGCCCGACCACAGGACGTCGGCCGTGCCGTAGGTCGCCTGGCCGAGGCCGAAGTTGGCCGCCAGGGCGTCCTGCGAGGCGTAGCTCGAGCCGCCGATGATCGGCCGGATCGACGTCTTGCCGCCGGCGGGCGTGAACGAGATCACCGCGCCGATGCCGTCGCGGTTCGTGCGGCTGCCCGGCAGCAGGCCGAAGGTGCCGCGCGCCGTCAGCTCCACCCAGTTGTTGCCGTTGCCGGCGCTCGAGATCTCCACCGCCAGGTTGCCCGGCCGGAACGTGTGCGGGACGTAGGTCTGAAAGCCCGGGTTGATCGTCCCGGTGAAGAACAGCTCGATGACCGAGATGATGTCGAAGGGCGAGCGGGTGGGGCCGGTCAGCAACGGCGTCGGGATGGTGAAGTCGCCGGTGAAATCCACCTCGGAGCTGGAGACGGAGACAATATCCTCGAAGCCGTCGAGGTTGAGGTCGCCGACCGCCACGCCCTCGACGACCCGGTTGCGGTGGTCGAAGGGCACCGCGCCGCTGTCCCAACGGAAGTTCGCCTCGCAGTTGCCGGTGTTCTGCAGCAGGGAGCCGGGGTTGTGGTTGAAGGCGAATTGCACGACCTCGATGCCGCCGTGGAAGATGACGTCGCCGTCCCCGTCGTTGTCGTAGTCGAAGACCGAGGTGCCCCAGCCGAACGGCGTGCGCACCAGGTCGCCGGCGCGCGAGTCGACGAAGACGCCGCCGGGCTGCTGGAGGAACCAGCGCGACGGCGCGTTGGCGACCATGCCCAGGTCGGTGGCGAAGAAGTCGAGCAACCCGTCGCAGTTGAAGTCGCCGAAGTCGAGACCCATCCAGCCGCCGGGGACGTCGAGGCCGGCGTGGTAGGTGACCTCGGTGAAGTTGCCGGCGCCGTCGTTGTCGTAGAGGCGCAGGTAGCCCCGTTCCTGCGACTCGTCGAGGGGCGGGAAGCCCTGGTTGTCGGCGAAGAGGATGTCCACGTCGCCGTCCTGGTCGTAGTCGGCGGAGGCCAGCGCCCAGGTGAAAGCGGCGCCGGAGAGACCCTCGCCGGCCATGTTCGAGACGCTCTCCAGCCCGGCCGCCGCGCTGACGTCGGTGAACACGTTGCCGCCGGTGTTGAAGAAGAGGTAGCTATGTTCCATCTCCGGGTAGTGCGGCAACGGGGCGGGATTGAGAAAGACCGGACGCCGGTGGCTCCAGTCGTTGAAGCTGTTGCCGACCACCACGTCGAGCAGGCCGTCGTTGTTGAAGTCGGCGAACGAGCAGGCCACCGCGTGGCGGCCCTCGCCGCCCACGCCGGCCGTGGCCGTGACGTCGGTGAAGGTGCCGTCGCCCTGGTTCTCGAACAGGATGTTCGGCACCCCCGTGCCGAGCACGTAGAGGTCCTCGTCGCCATCGTTGTCGACATCGCCGAAGCACACGCCGGAGCTGTCCTGCTCGGTGGCGGCGGCGCCGGCGGCCACCGCCACGTCGACGAACGTCAGCCCGCCGCCCTCGACCGACTGGTTCGAGTAGAGGCTGTTGGCGGCGCCCGGGCCGTTGGTCACGTAGATGTCGAGGTCGCCGTCGCCGTCAAAGTCGAGCAGCGCCACGCCGGGCGCGCCGTTCGGCTTCTGCGCCAGGTTCGGGCGGGCGACGCTGAAAAACTCGGCCGTCGGCAGCGGCGGTCCGTTGCGGAGGTCCTCGACCTCCTGAGCCCTCGGCGACGGAACGCGCGCGTACGCGATGCCCGCGCCGCCGTCCTGGGAGATGTGCGTGAAGCTCACGCCCCCATCAGCCCAGGCGGTGCTGGTCATGACGAGCAAAATGGCTGGAACATACAGGGTTCGCTTCATGGTCTTTCCTCTCTTCTCTTCTGCCTTGGAGACCTACGTCTGCCTTGGGAGACCTACGGTTGGATGGTGCCGGCGGGAAGCGGAGGCCCGGCCCGCAGCCCACTCGTGAACGCTGACGCGCGCGATGAGCAGAGTCCTTGTCGGTCCCGGATCGAGACGGCGATGCGTATCGGCCGAGGCCTTCAGTCCCCCTTCGGGCCACGGGTGTCGACCCTTCGTCGACGGTCCGCCTCAGACAGCGGTCATCAGGCAGGAGACTTCGCGTGTCTCTCGATGCCCCCTTCCCCTCAGCTCATCCGGAACTCGAACAAGGTGCTCGGTACGTCACCGATCATAGATCTCCCGAAGAGCGTCGTCAAGTCGGCCGGCCCACAGTCAAGAGTGACGGGCCGGGCCGCGAGACCGGGCCTGGGCCGGCGGGCCGGCGCGGCCGCTGTCATGCCCGTCGGTCGACGTCGACGACAACGGCGGGTGCCGTCATGGTCGAGCTGATCCGCTGACTGAGGTAGGCTGCACCATTCACAAGGGAGGTGAAACATGCCGTCCACGAACGGTCTCCAGTGGCCACCGCCCGAGAACTGGCAGGACTTCGAGTCCTTGTGCTGCGACCTGTGGCGCCGGATCTGGGACGATCCCGACACCTTGAAGCACGGCCGCGAAGGCCAGAGCCAGCGCGGCGTCGACGTCTTCGGCCGCCCGGGCCGGGGGAGCGAGTGGGCCGGCGTGCAGTGCAAGCTCAAGAGCGAGCTCACCGGCGGCCGGCTGACCCGGGCCGAGATCGAGAAGGAGGTCGCCAAGGCGCGGGACTTCAATCCTCGCATCGCCAGCCTGACGATCGCCACCACCGCGCCGCGGGACGCCGCCGTCCAAGAGGCGGCCCGCCAGATCACGGAGGCCCTGAGGAAGGAAGGACTCTTCTCGGTGAGCGTCGCGTCCTGGGAGGACGTCCGGCAGCGGCTGGCCGAGTACCCGGACCTCCTCGCGAAGCACTATCCCGGCGTCGTCCCCGACGAGCACGGGGCGGTCGAGGCCGCCCGCCGCCACTACCTGAGCGCGGTGTGGGACCGCCTCTTCCCGTTGCCCCTGGTCGGAGTGGCCGGCAGCGCTAGCGGCGAACGTGACGCCCCCCTCGTGGACGTCTACACCGCGCTCGACGTGACCGCCGAGGTTCGAGTCGGCGGCAAGGGCCACGGCGGTCCGGAAGGAAAGGCGATCGAGGAGCTGTCCGGAATGGGCCTCAGAGGCGATCCCGAGTATCTGACGCGCATGCGGACCCGGGTGGAGCGCGAGGCGGCGGAGGAGCGGAAGAAGTCTCATCGAGAGGAGGAGACCTACGGCCGCCGATGGACGGCCCTCGAGGCCGCTGCGGCCGTGCCTCGATTGGTCCTGCTCGGCCCGGCGGGCAGCGGCAAGAGCACCTTCGCGCGCTACCTGGCCCTGAGCCTGGCCGGCGAGACGCTGGGCCGTGCCGAAGCCAATCTCGACCGACTGAACCGCGTGAGCGACGACGCGAAGGAAACCGACCGTGCCATGCCGGCCTGGCCGCACGGAGCGCCCTTACCGCTCTTCGTGGAGCTTCTCAAGCTCGTGTCCGGCGAGGCGTTCCCGGGAGAAGGGGAGCGGGGAGAAGCCGACCATCTCCTTGCTTTCCTGGAGGCCCAGGCGCCAAGGCCGCCGAGCCCGAGCTTCGGGCGGCTGCTCGAGGACGCGCTCTCGGAGGGAGGTGCCCTGCTCATCCTGGACGGGCTCGACGAAACCCCGGCCGCGGAGAAGGTTCGCGAGCGGCTGCGGCAGATCGTCGCGTCGTTCGGCCGGCGCTATCCGCGCTGCCGGATGCTCGTGACTTGCCGGCCGTACGCCTACGAGAAGGAGAGCCCCTGGCGGCTCGACCACGAGGGCTTCGAGGAGGCCCACCTGGCGCCGTTCGACGAACCGAAAGTCCGCGCCTTCGTCCAGGGCTGGTACCGGCAACTGGCGGCGCGCGGCCAGGTCGATGAAAAGCTGGCCGCCGAGCGCAGCCGGAGCCTCTGCCGCGAGATCGAGGCGACGAGCTATCTGCAGCCGCTCGCCGAGCGTCCCCTGATGCTGACCATGATGGCCGACCTCCACGCCTCGAGCGGCGGCCGGCTCCCGGGCGGCCGGGCGGGTCTCTACGAGCGCAGCGTCGAACTGCTGCTCGACCGCTGGAACGAAAAGCGCGGCGTCCTCGGAAACCAGACCGTGGCGGAGCACCTGGGCATGGGCGTCAGGGATCTCCGCTTCGCCCTCGAAGACCTGGCTTACCAGGTACACCTGAGCCGCGGGTCGGAGGCGGCCAGCCAATCCGCCGAGATCGAGGCGACGGAGCTCTGGCAGGCACTCGACGCGCGGCGCAAGCCGCCCTCCGAAGGCCGGGTCGACGAGCGGCGGGTGATGGATTACCTCCACCAGCGCTCGGGAATCCTGATCGCCGAGAGCCACACCGTCTACCGCTTCCCCCATCGCAGCTACCAGGAGTACCTGGCCGCCTGTCACCTGAGCCGCACCGGCTTTCCCGGCCTTCTCATCCGGCAGGTCATAGCGGATCCGGCGCTGTGGAGGGAGGTGCTGCTGCTGGCCGCGGGGAAGGTGGCGGAATCGCCGTTCACGGTGTGGGCCCTGCTCGACGCTCTGGTGCCGGAGCCGCCCACCGTGGAGACGGCGGCGGACGACCCGCGGTTCCCTCCGGCCCTCCTTGCCGCTTTGGCCATAGCGGAGAGCGAGCTGTGGCGGGACGTCCAGGAGCAGGACGGCAGCAAGCTCGAGAGGATCCGCCAATGGCTCGAGCGCTTGCTCGAGCTCGGAGCGCTGAGCCCCGTCGATCGGGCCGCCGGCGGTCGGGTGCTGGCCGTGCTGGGAGATCGGCGCAAGGGCGTGGGATTGCGCCGGGACGGTCTTCCCGACGTCGACTGGTTGAAGGTCCCGGCCGGGCCGTTCACCATGGGACCGGATGTGGGATTCTTGTCGAAGGCGGAACGGATCGAGATCGAGCTCCCTGCGTTCAGGATCGCCCGCTACCCGGTGACGAACGCGCAGTATCGGGCTTTCGTGGAAGCGGGCGGTTATACGTCGGAGTGGCGGCGTTGCTGGACGGACGCCGGATGGGCCTGGAAGGGAGAGCGAGAAGGACCGGACGAAGATATGGCCGACGTGTTCCTTCTCAGCAACCACCCGCGCGTCAACGTGACGTGGCACGAGGCGCACGCCTTCTGCGGTTGGCTGAGCGAGAGGCTCGGGCTCCGAATCGGGCTCCCGTCAGAGGCGCAGTGGGAGAAGGCGGCGCGCGGCACCGATGAGAGGGCCTACCCCTGGGGTGACGATTTCGATCCGATGCGTTGCAACACCCTCGAAACGGGGATCCGAGCGACGAGTGCCGTAGGGGCTTTCCCGGGCGGCAAGAGCCCCTTTGGGGTGCTCGACATGG
>DASWIG010000709.1:0-3999 GCA_036397835.1 Thermoanaerobaculia bacterium | reverse complement strand
AGGTTCTGCTCCAGCTCCTCGATGCCGCGGCTCATGCCGTAGGCACCGCCCCAGGCCCACGTCTTCTCGCCGCTGAAGCTGGTCAGCCGCTCGCCGGTCGCGGCGTCGATCAGCGTGGCCTTGAAATCGAGGTGGGCGCTGCCCACGCCCGCGAGCATCGCGCGGCCGAAGGCGCTCCCCGGCTTGTACTGGGTCAGCTCCACCTTCAGCGCCACCGCGCCGCTCACCGGCTCCATGGGCGATTGCCGGACCTCCTCGAAGAGCCCCTCCTCGACCGTCGCCACGAGGTAGCCCTCGATGCGCTCGGGCGCCGACTTGAGCATCGCGACGTTCTTCCGCTTGCCGGCCTTCGGATCGGTGACCTGGACGTCCTCGACGTAGAGGATCGAATACGGCGTCAGGTCGACGGCCGGCCAGCTTGCCGCTTTCTTCTCTCTTTTCTTCTGGCCGGCGAAAACGGGCTCCCAGGAAACCAGGGCGAAGAGAGTCACGAGCACGAGAGTGAAAAGACGCGTTTTCTTCGACATCAACATTCTCCTTCTTGATCAAAATCCCTCATGGGGCGTTACTCGACCACGCGCTGACGTCTCCGGACTCGAATCCGTCAGCGAAGACCTCGGAACAGAGCAATTGGATCGAATAGTCGCTGGTAGCGCCGTTGAATCCGTCGACGACGACGTAGTAGGTCGCTCCGCCGACCACGTCGAGCGCGACCGACTCGTCCGTGGTGCCGATGTTGGAGCTGTCGCCGATGCAGGCCGCCGGATCGCAGCCGCTCCCGGAATCCTGGAGCACGAGCAGGTCGAGGTCGTCGGCGAGGCCGCTGAGCAAGACCGTGACGTGGTCGTCGCTCGCGGGCTGGAAGCTGTAGGCGTACTCGGGACCGCCGTAGGACCACGCGTTGCAGGAATAGGATGGAACCTGGTCGGTTGAGCCCGCACCGCCGTTCGACCAACTGTCGGCGGCGCCGCAGGCGAGCGCCGCGGCCGGTTCGCACGGCCCCGGCAGGGAGGCCGACCAGGTTCTGCTCGACAGCGTGCAGCATCCCGAGAACTGGTCGGGTTGGTGTTGCACCGCGAAGGTGCCGGAGACCGAGGTGCCGCTGAACGTGCCGAGGAGGCGGGCCGTGCTGACGAAGGGCGCGCAGAACGTCGAGCCGCAGTTGAAGCTGTTGCCGACGATCGCGCAGGTCTCGTTGACGGTCTTCG
This sequence comes from Thermoanaerobaculia bacterium, assembly GCA_036397835.1. Taxonomy (GTDB): domain Bacteria; phylum Acidobacteriota; class Thermoanaerobaculia; order Multivoradales; family J023; genus DASWIG01. Next base: position 2,791 of record DASWIG010000709.1, on the reverse strand, counting down.
TGACGCTCAGGAAGGAGCATTGGTAGCTCAGCGACCACGACGTGATCTGGCCGCCGCTGACCGTCACCGAGACCGCGCGGCCCTGATCGGTGGTGCCCTGGTAGGTGCCGTCGGGCGGCTGGGCCGAGAGCTCGGGTGCCGCGAGGGCCGCAAGGGCGATCCCGAGGACGGGAACGGATCTCCAAAGGTGTCGCATGGTGACCTCCGGTTGGGTTCGTCGTGCTTATCGGAGACGTGCGAACCGCCGGTGAAATGGGACAGCCGTTGCGCTCCGGCGGCCGGCGCGAGGGAGCAGGATGGGGTGGTATGCTGGCCGCCGTGCCGACCCGCGGGGAGATCACGCACCTGCTGGCCGCCTGGAGCGACGGCGACCTGCAGGCCCTCGACAAGATCTTCCCCCTCGCCTTCGACGACCTGCGCCGCATCGCCCGCAAGTGCTGCGGCAGGATTCCCTGCCGGGACCTCCAGCCCACCGAGCTGATCGGCGAGATCTACGCCACGCTGCTCAAGCAGAGGGACGTCCACTGGGAGTGCCGCGGCCAGTTCTTCACCTTCGCGGCGATGCTGATGGAGCGCGTCTTGCTCAGCTACAAGCGCGAGATCGGGACCCGCAAACGCGGCGGCGGCGCCGCCCGGGTGCCGCTCGTCGAGGCCCTCGACCTGGCGGGCGCCGGCGAGGAGTCGTCGCTGTCGGCGCGCCCGCCGCGCGAGGCCGAGGTGCTGGGGATCCTCGCCACCGCCATCGACGTCGCCGAGAAGATCGGCGAGCTCGAGAAGCTCGATCGGCGCCAGGCCGACGTCGCGCGCCTGCGCTACCTGATCGGCCTTTCCCTCGAAGAGACCGCCGAGACCCTCGGCGTTTCGACCAAGACCGTCGCCCGCGGCTGGCGGCACGCGAAACGATTCCTCGCCCTCGAGCTGGACCAGTACGGCGCGCCGCCCGGATGACCCGAAACGGCCGCCGGCCGCGCGTCTCTCCTCGGAAGAGCAACAGTATGACGACGTTGACCCGAGAGCGGTGGCAGCGGCTGCAGGAAGTCCTCGACGCCCACGACGAGCTGCCGCCGGGGCAGCGCCGCGGCTTCCTGGAGTCGCTGGACGCCGGCGACCCGGACCTGCGCCGGCAGGTCGAGGGCCTGCTCAGCAACGACGACGGCCTCGACCGCTTCCTCGAGACGCCGCTCTTCCCCATCTGCTCCGCCAATCTCGACGACGCCCTGCTGGTGCCGCGCATCGGCCCCTACCGGCTGCAGCGGGAGCTCGGCGAAGGCGGCATGGGCACGGTCTACCTGGCGCTCCAGGAAGAGCCCTTCCAGCGCCGCGTGGCCTTGAAGCTCATCCAGCCGCGGATGTACAGCCGCGCCACCGTCGAGCGCTTCGAGCGCGAGCGGCAGATCCTCGCCCGCATCCGCCACCCCAACATCGCCCAGCTCTTCGACGGCGGCACCACCGCCGACGGCCGGCCCTGGTTCGCGATGGAGTACGTCGAAGGGGAGCCGATCCACGACTGGTGCGACGAGCGCCGCCTGCCCACCCGCGCTCGGCTCGAGCTCTTCCTGCAAGTGTGCTCCGCGGTGCGCCTGGCGCACCAGAAGCTGCGGGTGGTGCACCGCGACCTCAAGCCGGGCAACATCCTGGTGACGGCGGAGGGGGTGCCCAAGCTGCTCGACTTCGGCATCGCCAAGCCGCTCGACGCCGAGCTGCACCTGCCGGGGGCGAGCGTCGCCGCCGAGCTCGCGGCCAGCGTGTGGACCCCCCATTACTCGAGCCCGGAGCAGCTCGCGGGCCAGCCGCTGACCACCGCGACCGACATCTACTCCCTCGGCGTGCTGCTCTACCGCCTGCTGACGGGCCGCCTGCCGTTGCGCCTCGACAGCGCCGAGCCCGAGGCGGTGCGGCGGGCGATCGGCGAGCAGCGCCCGGAGAAGCCGAGCGTCGCGGTGCAGCGCCGCGAGCGCCGCACCGAGGACGGCGTCGCCGTCGAGCTGACGCCGCGGGCGGTCAGCCGCGCGCGCGACGGCACCCCCGGCCGCCTGCGCCGGCGGCTCGTCGGCGACCTCGACGCGATCGTCCTCAAGGCGCTGGCCAAGGACCCCGATCGGCGCTACGCCTCGGTCGACCAGCTCGTCGACGACCTCGACCGTCACCTCGGGGACCGGCCGGTCGCCGCCCGAGCGGCCACGTTCCTCTACCGCGCCGCCAAGTTCGGTCGCCGCCACCGCCTGCGGCTGGCCATTGCCGCGGTCTTCGTCGTGCTGGGCTGCGGCCTGATCGTCGCCCAGGCGCGGGAGATCCGGCAGGTGCGGCGGGTGTCGACCTCGCTGGTGAGCCTGCTCAAGGCGCTGCAGCCGGCGACGCCGGACCAGCGCGTGGAGCTCGCGGCGGCCCTCGACGAGGCGGCGCGCATCGTCCACGACCCGATGTTCGCCGACCACCCGTTGGACCAGGCGGTGCTGATGGACGCGCTGGGCCGGGCGTACCAGGGCCTGGCCCGCTACGAGGAGGCCGAGGCCCTGCTCGACGGCGCCCTGACGATCCGCCGCCGGACCCTCGGCGAGGCCGACCCCCTGGTGGCGGAGAGCCTCAACAACTTCGCTCTCCTCTACCAGCTCATGGGCCGCGCGGAGGAGGCCGAGGCACAACTGCGCCGCTCGCTGCAGATCCGCTACGGCACCCGCGATCCCGACGTCGGCGAGCTCTCCAACAGCATCAACAACCTGGCCATCGTGCTCCACGACCGGGGTTACTTCGCCGAGGCCGAGGCGCTCTTCCGCCGGGTGCTGGCGATGCG
>DASWIG010000708.1:0-19641 GCA_036397835.1 Thermoanaerobaculia bacterium | reverse complement strand
CGAGCTGCGGGTCGCGGTGCAGGACGAGGAGGGCACCCTCCCCGAGATCCCGGTGGTGCCCATGAGCGTCACCCTCGACGGCCCGCCGAAGGAGGGCGAGATGCGCCGCTGGAGCACCCGCGTGACCCTGCGCAAGGCGCGGCACGACGTGGTGGTGTCGATCTACGACGTCGCCTCGGGGAACATCCTGTCGACGAAGCTCGAGGTGGACCCGCGGTAGCGCCAGGCCGCGGCGGCCCTGGTATGATCGCCCGCAGGGAGACGACGACATGCGACGACTGAGCCTCTTTCTCGCCCTCCTTCTGGGCGCCCCGGCCCTCGCCGCGGCGATCACCGCCGGACAGGTGGACGACTTCCAGGACGGGACCCTCCAGGGCTGGGGGTCCGGCCTCAGCAACCCGAACGGGCCGGCCAACGAGAACGGCCGGGGGCCCGGCGGCGAAGGCGACCGGGCCCTCGTGGCCACCGCCACCGGCGGCCCCGTCGCGGCCGGCGCCAAGATCGTGATCTTCAACCAGGCGCAATGGACCGGCAACTTCCTCGACGCCGGGGTCAACGCCTTGCGCGCGGACCTGCACAACCTGAGCGACGAGGACATGACGATCCGCGTCGCGCTGCGTGGCAGCGGCGGCGCTTTCGCGACCGTCCACGGCGTCGAGCTGCCGGGTGGCGAGGAGGGCTTCGTCAGCGCCGCCTTCTCCCTCGCGCCGGAGGACCTGACCTGGGTCGGCGACGGCTCCAACGACGTCATGGCGACGCTCGGCAGCGTCACCGAGCTCCGCATCCTCCACACGACCGAGCCCGACCAGCGGGGCGACCCGGTGGAGGGCCAACTGGCCGTCGACAACGTCACCGCCCTCGACTGCGCGTCCGGCCTCGCGAAGGCCGACTCGCCCGCCGACTTCCTGCTGGTGCCGGCCTTCGAGGTCGACACCGCGGACCCCGGCGGCCTGACGACTTTCTTCGCCGTCCACAACCAGAGCGACCAGCCCCGGAGCGTCCTGGTGCGCTACTTCGACCGCGCGGGCAAGCAGCAGCGCAGCGACGAGCTCGCCCTCGCCGCGCGCCAGACCCGTTCCATCAACGTCCGTGGCGTCCAGGGCCTGGCGGCCGAGCCCGACGGATTCGCCCGCGGCTCGATCGAGGTCCGGGCCTGCTCCGCGGGCGGCGACGATCCGGCCGCCAGCCTCACGGGGGACTTCATCTACCTCGACGACGCGGGCAACTTCGCCACCGGCGACCAGTTGCTGCGCCGCGAGGACGTCTGCTCCAGGCTCCAGGTCCGTCTGCTCAACTTCGGCAGCGGCATCCGGCTGCGGCTCTACGCCGGCGATCCCCAGGGCCTGGTCGACCCGACGGCGACCTTCACCGTCTACAACGAGGCGGGCGCGGAGCTCGACAAGGGGGAGATCGTCACCTCCGACCAGGTTTCGGTCCTCGACTCCACGGAGCTGACGGCGACCCGTTTCGGCACCCTGGACGTCGAATTCGCCGAGGGCGGCGGAGCGCTCTCCGTCGAGTACAGCGCCTTCGGGCGCTTCTCCGTCGCCATGAACGCCACCTGCGTCGAGCCCTGAAGGTCTGACGCGTCTTACTTCTTCCGCTTCGGCTTGAAGAGCTCGATCACCGTCCCCTCGAACTCCTCCGCCGCGAACGCCAGCGTCTCCGACAGGGTCGGGTGCGGGTGGACGGTCAGTCCGAGGTCGCGGGCGTCGCAGCCCATCTCGATGGCGAGGGCGGCCTCGGCGATGAGGTCGCCGGCGTTGGGGCCGACGATTCCGGCGCCGAGCAGGCGGCCGCTGGCCTCGTCGAAGAGCAGCTTGGTGCGGCCCTCGCTGCGGCCGAGGGCCAGCGAGCGGCCGTTGGCCGCCCACGGAAAGATGCCCTTGCCGTAGGCGATCCCCTCCTTCTTCGCCTCGTCTTCGGTCATGCCCACCCAGGCGACCTCGGGGTCGGTGTAGGCGACGGAGGGGATCGCCAGGACGTCGAAGGAGCTCTTGAGGCCGGCGATCACCTCGGCCGCCACCCTGCCCTCGTGCGACGCCTTGTGCGCCAGCATCGGCGCGCCGGCGACGTCGCCGATGGCGAAGATGTGGGGCACGTTGGTGCGCAGCATGCGGTCGGTGGAGATGAAGCCGGCGTCGGTCACCCGCACGCCCGCGGCCTCGGCGCCGATCTCGCGGCCGTTGGGCTTGCGGCCAACGGCCACGAGCACCCGGCCGAAGAGGTCGGAGTCGGGCGCCTTGTCGCCGTCGAAGAAGACGCGCAGCCCCCCGTCCTCGGCCCTGACGCCGGTGACCTGGGTCTTGAGGAAGACGTTCTCGTAGCGCTCCTCGATCCATTTCTGGAACGGGCGCACCACGTCGCGGTCGGCGCCGAGCATGAGGCCGTCGAGCAGCTCGACGACGGTGATCCTCGCGCCCAGGGCATGGTAGACGGTGGCCATCTCGAGGCCGATGATGCCGCCGCCGATCACCAGCAGCCGCTCCGGCACCTCTTCGAGCTCGAGGGCCGAGGTCGAGTCCATGAGGCGGGGATCGTCGTAGGGCCAGCCGGAGACCGTCGATGGGCGGCTGCCGGCGGCGATGACCGCGGCGTCGAAGGACAGGGTCTTCTTGCCGTCGGCGGTCTCGACCGTCAGGGTGTGCTCCGACGCGAAGCGGCCCTTGCCCTCGATCACCCGCACTTTGCGCTGTTTGGCCATGTTGCCGACGCCGCCGACCAGGCGCTCGACGGTGGCGTCCTTCCAGGCGCGCAGCTTGTCGAGGTCGATCTTGGGCTCGCCGAAGTCGAGGCCGTGGCCGGCGAAGGCGCGCGCCTCGGTGATGACCTTGGCGGCGTGGAGCAGGGCCTTGGAGGGGATGCAGCCGACGTTCAGGCAGACGCCGCCGAGGGTGGGGTAGCGCTCGACCAGGGCGACTTGCTTGCCGAGGTCGGCGGCGCGGAAGGCGGCGGTGTAACCGCCGGGTCCGGAGCCCAGGACGACGACCTCGACGTGCTCGCCGGCGTCTTTGGGTGGTCGACTGGCTTTCGGTCGCTCCGGCTTGTCGGACTCGTCGGACTTGTCGGACCTGTCGGACGGGTCAGACTTGACGGACTCTTTCTCCGGCTCTTCCTCGGCCTCGATCAGGGCGATGACGGCGCTCTCGCCCACCTCGTCGCCGACCTTGACCTTGACCTCCTTGACGACGCCGGCGCGGGTGGCGGGCACCTCCATCGACGCCTTGTCGCTCTCGAGGGTGACGAGACTGTCGTCGACCTTGACCTGATCGCCGGCCTTGACCAGCACCTCGGCGACCGCGACCTTGTCGAAGTCGCCGATGTCGGGAATGCGCTCTTCTACGATGATGCCCATGGGAGTATTTCCTTCCGGTTCCCCCCTTTGAAAAAGGGGGGTCAGGGGGGATTCCTTAAAGCAGCAGGCGCCGGACATCGGCGAGCAGGTCGGCCAGGTGGACGATGAAGCGCGCGGCCATGGCGCCGTCGATCACCCGGTGGTCGTAGGAGAGCGACAGCGGCAGCATCAGCCGCGGCACGAATTCGCCGCCCTTCCAGACCGGCTTCCACGCGTTGCGCGAGGCGCCGAGGATGGCGACCTCGGGGGCGTTGACGATCGGGGTGAAGGCGGTGCCGCCGATGCCGCCGAGGCTCGAGATCGTGAACGTGGCGCCCTGGTAGTCCTTGGGCATGAGCTTGCCCTCGCGCGCCCGGCCGCTGACCTCGCCGAGCTCCTCGGCGAGGGTGAGGAGGCCCTTGTGGTCGACGTCGCGGATCACCGGCACCACCAGGCCCTCGGGCGTGTCCACGGCGACGCCGAGGTGGTAGTAGCGCTTGAGGATTAGCCGCTCGCCCGAGGGATCGAGGGAGGAGTTGAATTCGGGGAATTCCTTGAGCGCGGCGGCCGCCGCCTTGAGCAGGAAGGCCACCGGCGTGAGCTTGAAGCCGCGGCCCTTGGCCTGCTCGGCCTGCGCCTTGCGGAAGGCCTCGAGCTCGGTCACGTCGGCGTCCTCGTGCTGGGTCACGTGGGGCACGTGGAGCCAGCTCCGGTGGACGTTCCGGGCCGAGATCTTGCGGATGCGGCCGAGCTCGCGGGTCTCGATCGGGCCGAACTTCGAGAAGTCGACGGCCGGCATTTCCGGCAACGCCAGGCCGCCCCCGGCGCCGGCCTGGGCCAGCTCGAGCGCGCCCTTGACGTAGCCGCGCACGTCGTCGTGGGTGATGCGGCCCTTGCGGCCGGTGCCCTCGACGCGGCCGAGGTCGACGCCGAGCTCGCGAGCCAGGCGGCGCACGGACGGGCTGGCGTAGGCTTTGCGGAAGGCGTCCTCGTCCACCGAGCGGCCGAGCGACGGCGTTCGGCGCTGAGCCGGCTTCTCCTTCTTCGCCGGCTTCTTTTCGTCGTCCCCTTCGGGCTCCTCGTCCTTCTCGGGCTCCTCGTCCTTCTCGGGCTCCTTCTCCTTCTCGGGCTCCTTCTCCTTCTCGGGTTTCTCTTCGTCCTCGGGCTTCTCGTCGTCCTTTTCGCCTTCCTCCGCGGCCTCGAGGACGGCGATCACCATGTCCTCGCTGACCTCGTCGCCCACGGCGACCTTGACTTCTTTGACGGTGCCGGCGGCGGTCGACGGGACCTCCATCGACGCCTTGTCGCTTTCGAGGGTGATCAGGGAGTCCTCGACCTTGACCTCGTCACCCGGCTTGACGAGCACTTCGATCACGCTGACGCCGGTGGTGTCGCCGACGTCGGGCAATCGGACTTCTGTAAGCTGTCCCATTTCCCTGCTCCCTCCTACACCGTGGTCGGCTCGGGTTTGTCGGGGTCGATGCCGTAGCGCTCGATGGCCTCGGCGACCTTGGAGGCGGGCACGCGGCCGTCCTCGGCGAGGGTCTTCAGGGCGGCCAGCGCCACGTAGTGGCGGTCGACCTCGAAGAAGCGGCGCAGGTTGGCGCGGGTATCGCTGCGGCCGAAGCCGTCGGTGCCGAGCACCCGGTAGCGTCCCGGCACCCAGGCGCGGATCTGGTCGGCGAAGGCCTTCATGTAGTCGGTCGAGGCCACCACGGGGCCCTCGCGTGCGCCGAGGCAGTGCTCGACGTAGGAGACGCGGGGCTCTTCGGCGTCGGGATGGAGCAGGTTCCAGCGGTCGGCCGCGAGGCCGTCGCGGCGAAGCTCGGTGAAGCTGGTCACGCTCCACACGTCGGCGGCGACGTCGAAGTCCTCTTCGAGCAGCTCGGCGGCGGCGCGCACCTCGTTCAAGATGGCGCCGGAGCCGAGGAGCTGCACGCGCTTCTTCTGCGCCCGGCTCGCCGACTCGCGCAGCAGATACATGCCTTTGCGGATGCCGTCCTCGACGCCCTCGGGCATCTTCGGGTGCTCGTAGTTCTCGTTCAGGGTGGTGACGTAGTAGAAGACGTTCTCGTCGTCCTGGACCATGCGCCGCAGGCCGTCCTGGATGATGACCGCCAGCTCGTAGCCGAAGGTCGGGTCGTAGGCCACGCAGTTGGGCACGGTGGAGGCGTGCAGGTGGCTGTGGCCGTCCTCGTGCTGGAGGCCCTCGCCATTGAGCGTGGTGCGGCCCGAGGTGGCGCCGATCAGGAAGCCGCGCGAGCGCATGTCGGCCGCCGCCCAGATGAAGTCGCCGACGCGCTGGAAGCCGAACATCGAGTAGAAGATGAAGAAGGGGATCATGTGGACGCCGTGGTTGGAGTACGAGGTGCCGGCGGCGATCCACGAGGAGAGGCCGCCGGCCTCGGTGATGCCCTCCTGGAGGATCTGGCCTTTCTCGTCCTCCCGGTAATACATGAGCTGATCGGCGTCGACCGGGCGGTAGAGCTGGCCGAAGGGGGCGTAGATGGCGAGCTGGCGGAACATGCCCTCCATCCCGAAGGTGCGGGCCTCGTCGGCGACGATGGGCACCAGGTGCTTGCCGATCTTCTTGTCGCGCGCCAGGATGTTGAGCACGCGCACGAAGGCCATGGTGGTCGACAGCTCGCGGCCCTCGCTGCCGTCGGTGAGGACCTTGAAGGCGGCCAGCTCCGGCGCCGGCAGGGGCGGCGCCTGCCGGCGGCGCGCCGGCAGCGCTCCGCCGAGCTTGTCGCGGCGCTCCTTCAGGTATTGCATGAGCGGGGTCTCCTCCGCCGGCTTGTAAAACGGCGCTTCGGCGACCGCGTCGTCGGAGAGCGGGATGTTGAAGCGGTCGCGGAAGGCGATCAGGGCCTTCTCGCCCATCTTTTTCTGCTGGTGGGTGGGGTTCTGGCCCTCGCCGGCCTCGCCCATGCCGTAGCCTTTGACCGTCTTGGCCAGGATCACCGTCGGCTGACCCTGATGCTTCACGGCGGCGGCGTAGGCGGCGTAGACCTTGTCGGGGTCGTGGCCGCCGCGCTTCAGGCGCCAGAGGTCGTCGTCGGTCATGTCGGCCACCAGCTCGCGCAGCTCGGGGGAGTTGAAGAAGTGCTGGCGGATGAAGGAGCCGTCGGGGTTGGCGGCGTAGGCCTGGTAGTCGCCGTCCACGGCCTCTTCCATCCTCTCGATAAGGAGCCCCTTGTGGTCCTGGGCGAAGAGCGGGTCCCAGTCCTTGCCCCACACCACCTTGATCACGTTCCAGCCGGCGCCGCGGAAAACGCGCTCGAGCTCCTGGATGATCTTGCCGTTGCCGCGCACGGGCCCGTCGAGGCGCTGCAGGTTGCAGTTGATGACGAAGATCAGGTTGTCGAGGCGTTCGCGCACCGCCAGCGAGATGGCGCCGAGGGCCTCGGGCTCGTCCATCTCGCCGTCGCCGAGGAAGGCCCAGACCTTGCGGTCGCCGGCGTCGACGATCTCGCGCTGGTGGAGGTACTTCATGAAGCGCGCCTGGTAGATGGCCATCAGCGGCCCGAGGCCCATCGATACGGTGGCGAACTGCCAGAAGCCGGGCATCAGCCACGGGTGCGGGTAGGAGGAGAGACCGTCGCCGCCGGCCTCCTCGCGAAAGCGCTCGAGCTGCGCCTCGCTGAGCCGGCCCTCGAGGAACGCGCGGGCGTAGACGCCGGGGGCGGAGTGTCCCTGGAAGTAGACCAGGTCGCCGCCGTGGCCCTCGTGGGGGGCGCGGAAGAAGTGGTTGAAGCCGATCTCGAAGAGGTTGGCGGCCGACTGGTAGCTGGCGATGTGGCCGCCGAGGCCCGCGTGCTCGCGGTTGGCGCGCACTACCATGGCCATGGCGTTCCAGCGGATGATCGACTTGATGCGCCGCTCGAGCGCCGGGTCGCCCGGACGCTTGGCCTCGTTGGCCGGCGAGATGGTGTTGAGGTAGGCTGTGTTGGCCGAGTAGGGCAGGTAGGCGCCCGAGCGCCGCGCCTTTTCGACCAGCGCCTCGATCAGGAAGTGGGCGCGTTCTGGGCCGTCGTGCTCGAGCACGGCCGCCAGCGCGTCGAGCCACTCGCGGGTTTCATCGGGATCGACGTCGTCGGGGATCGTCCAGGGTTGATCTGCCATCGAATGGACCTCGAAAACTTGAGAGAGACGTTCGGGGAGAGGTTATCTCAGCTCGGCGGCGGACGCCACCGGCGTATCCATGCTATCGTTCACTGCAAGCGAAAGGAGGGTTGGCCGGGTCTGGTATCATCCGCGCCGGCTACCGTCTCCCCGTGGTCGATTCCGAGGTTTTCAACCCAGATGCACCCTTTAGGCGACTATCTACGTGATCTCGCCGCCATCCATGCCACCGGCGCGGCCGGCCCGGAGACTTCGTACTATGGCGCCCTCGAGACGCTGCTCAACGCTGCCGGCAAGCTGGTGAAGCCGCGGGTGCGTTGCGTGCTGAGCCCCGCGGACCGCGGTGCCGGCATCCCGGACGCCGGCCTCTTCACCGTCCGGCAGTTCGAGCGGGCCGCCGATGCCGAGCCGCTTCCGGGACAGATGCCGGAGCGCGGCGTCGTCGAGGCCAAGCCGCCGGCCTCGGACGTCCGGTCGATCGCGGCCGGCGAGCAGGTCGTGCGCTACGGCCGCGAGTATGGTCACGTCTTCGTAACGAACTACCGCGACTTCCTCCTCGTGGGCCATGACCTCGACGGCCGACCCGTCGAGCTCGAGAGCTTTACGCTGGCAGCGAGCGCAGAGGAACTCTGGCAGATCGCCCGCCACCCCGAGAAGGCCGGCACGGCCCATGCGGAGCGCTTCCTCGAATTTCTGAAGCGGGCTCTCCTCCACGCCGCCACGCTCGAAAAACCCAACGACGTGGCCTGGTTCCTGGCTTCTTACGCCCGCGATGCCCGGATCCGTATCGAGGGCGCCGAGATGCCGGCGCTCGCCGCCGTGCGGCAGGCCCTGGAAGATGCTCTCGGAGTGCGCTTCGAGGGGCCGCGGGGAGACCATTTCTTCCGTTCGACGCTCATCCAGACCCTGTTCTACGGCGTCTTCTCGGCCTGGGTCTTGTGGCACCGCCAGAGTCCTCCCAAGGGACAGCGCTTCGACTGGCGGCAGGCGGCATGGACCCTTCACGTCCCGATGATCCAAGCCCTCTTCGACCAGGTCGCGGCGCCGGCTCGTCTCAGACCTTTGGGGCTCGTCGAGCCTCTGGATTGGGCCGCTGCCGTCCTCGATCGGGTGGACGGTGACGCCTTCTTCTCCCGATTCGAGGAGGAGCACGCCGTCCAGTACTTCTACGAGCCCTTCCTCGAGGCCTTCGATCCGGAGCTGCGCCGGGAGCTGGGCGTCTGGTACACGCCGCCTGAGGTCGTCCGCTACATGGTGGCGCGGGTCGACGCGGCGCTCAGGAACGACCTCGGTATCGCCGCGGGCCTTGCCGATCCGCGGGTCTACGTGCTCGACCCGTGTTGCGGCACCGGCGCGTTTCTCGTGGAAACCCTGCGCACGATCGCGGACACCTTGGCCGGCGCGGGCGCCGACGCCCTGCTCGCCGCGGACGTCAGGCGGGCGGCCTGCGAGCGGGTCTTCGGCTTCGAGCTCTTGCCGGCACCGTTCGTGGTGGCTCACCTCCAGCTCGGGCTGTTGCTCAGGCGCCTCGGTTCGGCGCCCCAGGCCGCTCGCGGCGAGCGGCTGGGGGTTTTCCTCACCAACGCGCTGACCGGCTGGCAGCCGCCCGGCGAGTCGGGGCGCGGCCGCTTCGAGCAACTGAAGCTCAATTTCCCCGAGCTGGCCCAGGAGCGCGACGCCGCCAACGAGGTCAAGCGCGAGCGGCCGATCCTGGTGATCCTCGGCAATCCTCCCTACAACGGCTTCGCCGGCGTCGCCGTCGACGAGGAGCGCGAGCTGACCGAGGCTTACCGCACCACCGAGAAGGCGCCGTCCCCTCAGGGCCAGGGTCTGAACGATCTCTACGTGCGCTTCTACCGCATGGCCGAGCGCAAGATCGTCGAGGAATCGCGGAAAGGGGTGGTCGCGTTCATCTCCAACTACTCCTGGCTCGACGGACTCTCCCACACCGGCATGCGGGAACGGTTCCTCGACGTCTTCGACGAGATCCGGATCGACAACTTGAACGGCGACAAGTACAAGACCGGCAAGCTCACGCCGACCGGCGAGCCCGATCCGAGCGTCTTCTCGACCGAGTGGAACCGGGAGGGCATCCAGGTGGGCACTGCCATCGCACTGATGGTCCGCAAGGAGCGCCACGAGCCGGCGTCCCGCATTCGATTTCGTAATCGCTGGGGCAAGCACAAGCGTCAAGAGCTCGTCGATTCCCGTCTTGACGACGACGATTCTTTCTACGAGATCCTGGAACCGGTCCTCGACCTGGGGTTGCCTTTTCTGCCGGCCACTATGGCTCCGCACTTTCGCGAGTGGCCCCGTTTGCCCGAGCTCTTCCCGATGTCGTTTCCGGGCGTCAAGACCAGCCGGGACGACCTCCTGGTCGACATCGACCGTGGGCGGCTGGAAGAGCGGCTGCGCTGCTATTTCGATCCGGCCACGAGCCACGAAGAGATGGCCCGGATTTGCCCGGCAGCCTTGCGCGAGACGAAGCATTTTCCCGCACGAGAGGTACGGGAGACTCTGCAACGCCGCGGCTTCTTGCCTGGAAACGTAGTCCGCTACGTCTACAGACCGTTCGACCTGCGGTGGCTGTATTGGGAGCCGGAGACAAACCTATTGGACCGGAGGCGCCAGGAATACTGGCAGAACCTCTTCTCGGGCAATCTATGGCTCGAGGCACGGCAGAAGCTCGCAGTCTCCGTCTTCGATCGCGGCTACGTGACCCACCACCTGGCCGACAACTTCGGCAATGGGCTCTCGAGCTTCTTTCCGCTTTATCGTGTCCACGGCTGGAAGGGACTGTTCACCGCCGCGGAGAACGGTCCCGTCGCCAACGTTTCATCGTACGCCGAGAGAGTCTTGAAGGAGCTGGACCTGACGCCGGAGGACCTTTTCTTCCACACGGTGGCGGTGATTCACGCACCTTCCTATCGGCAGGAAAACGTTACGGCTCTCAGGCAGGATTGGCCGCGAGTCCCCCTCCCGCGCTCGCGCGACTCCTTCTTCGCCTCGGCTGAGCTCGGCCGGCGTGTCGCCCTCCTCCTCGATTCGGAGGCTTCAGTCCGCGGAGTGACAGTTGGTCCTCTCGACCCCGAACTCCAGGGGCTGGGCGTCTTCTCTCTCGTCCCTGGCCACGCCCTCGACGAAGAGCGCGACCTCGCGGTCACGGCCGGCTGGGGCCACCCTGGCAAGGGCGGCGTCGTCATGCCGGGCCGCGGCCGGATCCGGGAACGCGCCTTCACGCCCGACGAGCGTGAGGCCCTGAAGGCCGGTGCGAGCGGTCGCGGCCTCGCCGGCGCCGACGCGCGGACTCTCCTCGGCGAGAGGACCCTCGACGTCTATCTCAACGAGCGCGCCTTCTTCCGCAACGTGCCGGCGGGTGTCTGGAGCTACACCCTGGGCGGCTACCAGGTGATCAAGAAGTGGCTCTCCTACCGCGAGCTCGACTTCCTGGAGCGTCCGCTGACGAGCGAGGAAGCGCGTGCGGTGACCGCGCTCGTCCGGCGTATCGCCGCGCTGCTGCTCCTGCAGCCGAGCCTCGATGCGAACTACGTCGCCGTCCGCGACTCCTCGTGAGCCTGGCCGGGCAACGGGCGAGCCTCTGCTAGGATCCGTGCCGAGTGCGAGCTTACCTGACGACCGCTTTCAACAGGCTGAAAGCGCGGCCGCCCGGCCAACGCGGCCCGCGCGACGCCGTCGTCCTGCTCTTCATCCTGATGCTGGCCGCGACCGTGCGGCTCCTTCCGACGCGCGCCGGCCTGCCGTATCTCCACGAGTGGGACGAGCCGCAGATCGCTTCCACAGCGCTCAACATGATGAAGACCGGGGACCTCAATCCCCACTTCTTCCACTATGGCACGCTGACGATCTACGCGCAGCTCGGCGTCGACGTCGCCCACTTCTTCTTCCTGATGCGCGCGCATCCGCCGCCCTTCCCGGTGGAGCCCGGGCGCTTCATCGAGCATGGGGAGATCGAGCTCGGCTCGATCGAGACCTTCTACGACACGGGCTTTCCCTGGGAGGTCTCGCACCCGTCGTTCTATCTCTGGAACCGCGCCTTCAACGCCCTGCTCGGCACCGCCACCGTCTTCGTCACCTTTCTGCTCGGACGCCTCCTCGCAGGGGCGACGGCCGGGCTGCTCGCCGCGGCGTTGATGGCGGTGCAGGGTTTTCACGTGGAGCTGTCGGCGGTCGTCAACCCCGACGTTGCGATGACGCTGTTCGCCCTGACCGCGATCTGGGCCTCGGTGGCTTTTTCCCAGAACGGGCTTGCGCGGTGGCTGGTCGCGGCCCTCGTCTGCTGCGGGCTGGCGGCGTCGGCCAAGTACAACGGCGCCTTTAGCGTCGTCGCGCCGATGGCGGCGCTCGCGGCCCGCCGCCGGTACGCCGCGCCGGCCTGGCTGTGGGTGGCGGTGCCGGTGGTGCCGGCCCTGGCCTTCCTCGCCGGCACGCCCTACGCCCTCCTCGACCTGCCGAGCTTCCTCTCCCAGGCCGGCTTCGAGCTCTACCATTACGCCGCCCGCGGGCATGGCGCCGTGCCCGTCGAGCCGGGGTGGGGTCACTTCGCGCTGCAGGTGCGGCGCGTGGCCGAGCACTTCGGCGTCGTACCGGCGCTGGTGGCGCTCGGCGGGCTCGCCCTGCTGGCGCGGCGCGCCGGCGGGCTCGTCGCCCTCGTTTATCCGGCCCTTTACTTCTGCTCCATGGCGACCACCCGGGCCCCGTTCCACCGCAACCTGCTCGTGGTCTACCCGCTGCTGGCGATCGCGGCGGCGGTCGTCGTCGTCTTCGTGCTGGCGCGGCTCCCGGCAACGCCGGCGTCGCGGTGGCGGCGCGCAAGCCGCGTCACGCTGGCCGTCGGCGTCCCGGTCTATCTCGGTTTCCTCGCCTTCGCCGCCGCGCGCTTGGGCTGGGAGCAGTGGGAGCGGCGGGAGACGCGGAGCCAGGCCGTCGCCGCCGTGAACGCGATGACGCGGACCACGGCCGCCGCGCGGGTCGGCATCGCCGGCGAGCTGCGCGTCCACCGTCTCGACCTGGCGCGCCTCGCGGCGCCTTACGAGGTGAGGCCCCACCTGGACCTGGTGTGCGCCGCGGAGGTCTATGACGTGATCGTGACCGGCGCCCGCTACGCCGGCCTGTGGTCCGCCATGCCCGAGGCCAAACGCCAGGCCCGGCGGCTCAACGCCGCCCTGCTCGCGGAGCCGGAGCTGCTGATCGGCGGTCCCGTCGACGGCTCCAACGTCACCCGGCTCGACGCGCTGTCGCGCGAGCCGGCGGTGGCGGTCCACCGCGGCGGGAGGCAGGCGTCGCCGCGGCCCGAGGCGTGTGCGGAAAGGCCTACCTCAAGCGGCTGAAGAAACGCTCCCAGCGTGGCATGTAGTGCCGCTCCGGGTCGACGGAGAGGGCCACGGCCGTGGCCCGGCCGAGGATGGCGTCGCGGTGGACCGCTCCGAACCAGCGCGAGTCGCGGCTGTTGGAGCGGTTGTCGCCCATGACGAAGAAGTGGTCTTCGGGCACCCGATACTTCTCGAACCGGGGCGTGGAGCTGCCCACGGTCATCATGACCGGGTGCTCCTTGCCCGCGAAGCTCTCGCTGTGGAAGACGAAGTGGCTGCGGAGGTGGCGATCGATCTGGTTGATCACGTCGTCGTCGAGCCGCAGGTAGCTGGCCTCCTCGCCGTTGAGGAACAGCCGGCCGTCGCGCAGCACCTCCACCACGTCGCCCGGCAGCGCCACCACGCGCTTGACCAGGCGCTTGCCGTCCTCCGGCGAGCGCAGCACCACGATGTCGCCCCAGGTGGGATCGTCCCACTCGGCGAGGCGCCAGGTGGTGAACGGGAACTTCAGGTCGTAGGCAATCTTGTTGATGAAGATGCGATCGCCTTCGAGGATGGTCGGCTTCATCGAGCCGGTGGGAACGTCGTTCCAGTCGGCCACGGCGGAGCGGAACGAGAACATCACCACGGCGATGATCAGGAGCGGCCGGAACCACTCGCGCCAGAGCACGTCCCAGCGGCTTCGGGGCCGGCGCGCGCGCAGCATCTCGTCACCGGGCGTCGGCGCCGCCGCGGCCAGCGGGCTCGCCGCTGCGGGAAGGGGCTCGGTGGTGGGGACCGGAAAGACCTGATCATCCATGGGCGGCTCCTTGACGGGTGGTGCTTGACGGTGATCCTCGACGGTGATCCTCGTTGCTTCTCACGCCGGCGGCGGCTCGACCGTCCAGGTGTCGCCGGAGTGCAGGAGGTCGTGCAGGGTCTGCGCCCCCCGCCGGCCGACCTCGCCCTGGATCTGGGCGATCACGCCGGACTCGAAGCTCGGCACCTCGACGCAGCGCAGGACGCCGACCGGGGTCGGCAGGTCCGCCGGTCCGGTGCCCGCCATCTGCGCCATCATGAAGGCCAGGGCCGGGTTGGCCGGCGTCTCGTCCCAGACCACGCAGTCCTCCTCCGTGTACGAGCCGGCCGCGAGGTCCACGACCTCGAAGCCGAAGCCGTTCTGGCGCAGGCCCTTCTCGCTGCCCTTGGAGCCGAACGCCAGCGGCCTGCCGTGCTCGAGGTAGACGACGCCGTCGGTGCGGCTCGTCTTGTCCGTCACGTAGGAGAACGCCTGGTCGTTGAAGATGTTGCAGTTCTGGTAGATCTCGACGAAGGCGGTGCCCTTGTGCGCGGCGGCCCGGCGCAGGACGTCCTTCAGGTGGGCCTGGAAGATGTCGACGCTGCGGGCCACGAAGGTGGCGCCGGCGCCGAGCGCCAGGGCGAGCGGATTGAAGGGGTTGTCCACCGAGCCGAGCGGCGTCGACGAGGTGCGCTTGCCGACCTCGCT
Source organism: Thermoanaerobaculia bacterium (assembly GCA_036397835.1). Classification (GTDB taxonomy): domain Bacteria; phylum Acidobacteriota; class Thermoanaerobaculia; order Multivoradales; family J023; genus DASWIG01. Next base: position 5,366 of record DASWIG010000708.1, on the reverse strand, counting down.
GGTGGGGGAGTACTGCCCCTTGGTCAACCCGTAGATGCGGTTGTTGAAGAGCAGGATCTTGATGCCCACGTTGCGGCGCAGGGCGTGGATCAGGTGGTTGCCGCCGATCGACAGGCCGTCGCCGTCGCCGGTGACCACCCACACCTCGAGGTCGGGCCGGGTGACCTTGAGGCCGGTGGCGAAGCCCGGCGCCCGGCCGTGGATGCTGTGGAAGCCGAAGGTGGACATGTAGTACGGGAAGCGGCTCGAGCAGCCGATGCCGGAGACCACCACGAAGTTCTCGCGCGGGATGCCGAGCTCCGGGAAGACCGACTGCACCGACTTCAGGATCGCGTAGTCGCCGCACCCGGGGCACCAGCGGACCTCCTGGTCCGACTGGAAGTCCTTGGCGGTGAGGGTGGCTTCTGTCATGGGGGAGTCTCCGGTCAGCGAGCCGCCGGTCAACGAGCCGCGGCCAGCTCGACGATTTTCGCGTAGATCTCGCCGCGCGTGAACGGCCGTCCCTGGATCTTTGACAAGCTCTTGACGTCCTTCAGGTAGCGGCCGCGCAGCAAGAGCGCCAACTGGCCGCTGTTGAGCTCGGGGAGCAGCACCTGGTCGAACCGCGCCAGGACGTCGCCGAGGTCTTTGGGCAGGGGGTTCAGGTGGCGCAGGTGGACGCGGCTCACGCGATAGCCGTCGCGCCGCGCCTGGTTGACCGCGCCGGTGATCGCGCCGAGCGTGCTGCCCCAGCCGACCACCAGCAGGCCCTCGCCGTCGCCGACCACCTCGAGCGGCGGCAGCGAGTCGGCCACCCGCTCGACCTTGGCGGCCCGCAGCCGGATCATCTTCTCGTGGTTCAGCGGGTCGTAGGAGACCTCGCCGGTGACGTCGGCCTTGGAGAGACCGCCGATGCGGTGCTCGAGGCCGGGCGTGCCGGGGATCGCCCACGGCCGGGCCAGAGTCTCCTCGTCGCGGCGGTAGGGCTGGAAGGTCGCGGGATCGCTCGCGAACTCGACCCGCAGGTCGGGCAGATCCTCCACCGCCGGCAGCCGCCAGGGCTCGGCGCCGTTGGCCAGGTAGCCGTCGGAGAGCAGCACCACCGGCACCATGTGGCGCACGGCGATGCGGCACGCCTCGACCGCGGCGTCGAAACAGTCGGCGGGCGAGGACGGCGCCACGATCGGCACCGACGACTCGCCGTTGCGCCCGAACATGGCCTGCAGCAGGTCGGCCTGCTCGGTCTTGGTCGGCATGCCGGTCGAGGGGCCGGCGCGCTGGACGTTGCAGACCACCAGCGGCAGCTCCACCATCACGGCGAGGTTCATCGCCTCCGACTTCAGGGCGAAGCCCGGGCCGCTGGTGGCGGTCACGGCGAGCGCGCCGCCGAATGCCGCGCCGATCGCCGCGCACACCGCCGCGATCTCGTCCTCGGCCTGGAACGTGGTCACGCCGAAGTGCTTGTAGCGCGCCAGCTCGTGGAGCACGGTGGAGGCCGGGGTGATCGGGTAGGAGCCGAGGAAGAGCGGCAGGCCGCTGCGGCGGCTGGCCGCCACCAGGCCCAGGGCGAGGGCGGAGTTGCCGTTGACGTTGCGATAGGTGCCCGGCGCCAGCGGCGCCGGCTCGACCTCGTAGCGCACCTGGAAGAGGCCGGTGATGTCGCAGTAGTTCCAGCCCGCCTTGAGCGCCCGCACGTTGGCCTCGGCGATCTCCGGCTTGCGCTTGAACTTGACCTCCAGCCACTCGATGGTCGAGTCGAGCGGCCGCGAGAAGAGCCAGTACACCATGCCCAGGGCGAAGAAGTTCTTCGAGCGGTCCTGGCTGCGGTTGTCGAGCCCGAGCTCCTTCAGGGCCTCGCGGGTGAGCCGGGTGAGCTCGACCGGGAAGACGCGGTAGCCCGCCAGGCTGCCGTCCTCGAGCGGATTCGAGGCGTAGCGCGCCTTGACGAAGTTGCGGTCCTTGAACTCGTTGACGTTGACGATCACCACGCCGTTGGGCTTCAGCTCGCCGATGTTGGTCTTCAATGCCGCCGGGTTCATCGCCACCAGCACGTCGGGCAGGTCGCCCGGGGTGTGGATGTCGTAATCGGCGATGCGCACCTGAAAGGCGGAGACGCCGGGCAGCGTGCCGGCCGGGGCGCGGATCTCGGCCGGAAAGTCGGGCAGGGTCGACAGGTCGTTGCCCATCAGGGCCGAGGTGTTGGTGAATTGGGTGCCGGTGAGCTGCATGCCGTCGCCGCTGTCGCCCGCGAAGCGCACCACCACGTCCGAGACCTTCTCGGTGGCGGCGAGCGGGCGGCCGGCGACGTTCGCCTTCTCCGAAGGCGAGTCCGTAGCTGCAGGGCTGGTCATGGTCGTGAGAGCCTTTCTCGAGGCCGAGGACCCGGGGCGGGTCGGCTGTCTTGAGGTCTACGTGCGCAGGGTGGGGACCGGACTTCCATCACGTTGCCGCGGATGGGACGAACGAGCGATCCGCGCCCGCCAAGCGCCCGTCGTCCGATATGGTAACAGAGACCGGCGGGCATGTCACCGCGCGCGTTTCGTCGCCGATCTGGCGCCGCCCCCCGCGAGCCGGGCAACTTCGGACGCTCGGCGCCGGCCAGCAGGGCCGCCTCGACGTCGGTGCCGCCGCCGGCGCCGACCACCACGACGCTCGCCGGCGCGGGGTGGAAGAGGTAGGGCAGCAGGTATTGGTCGCGCAGATCCGCGGCGCGCCGGGCCGTCTTGGTAGGCGACGGGCGGAGACTAGCAGCTCGGGAGCGGGCCGCCGTCAGCCGAGAATCCGCTCGACGGCCCAGTAGAGACCGACCGCGGCGATCGCCAGCGACGCCGGGACCACCACCCGGCGCCGATAGCCGGCGCGGTGACGGAAGGCGCCGAGCGCGAGCAACGCCAGGAGGATGACGGCGAGCTGCCCGAGCTCGACGCCGGCGTTGAACGCCAGCAGCGCCGCCGCCAGCTCGCCGCGCGGCAGCCCGAGCTCGCCGAGGACGCCGGCGAAGCCCAGCCCGTGCAGCAGCCCGAAGGCGAAGACCACCCACACCCGCCACGGCTTGAGCTCCTCGGTGAAGACGTTCTCCACCGCCACGTAGGCGATCGACAGGGCGATCAACGGCTCGACGATCCGTGACGGCAGCGTGACGACGCCGTAGGTCGCCAGCGCCAGGGTCACCGTGTGCGCCGCCGTGAACGCCGAGACCTGCCACAGCAGCGGGCGCAGGCGCGCGCTGAGCAGGAAGAGGCCGAGCACGAAGAGGACGTGGTCCAGCCCCTCGGGCACGATGTGCCAGAAGCCGAGCACGAGGTAACGGCCCACGACCTCGCGGCGGCCGTCCGCGGTAGGGGGCTGGTCGAGGGCGTAGGGCGCGCTCGCGGTGCCCTGCTCGGGGAGGTCGCGCCTGGCCGCGTGGCCCTGGTGGAGCACGGTGAGGTGGACCGGGGGAAAGGCGCGCGAGGCGCGGAAGCTGAACGTCGCGGCGTCCTCCGGCACCCGGCCTTCGAGACGGGCGGTGAGCCCGAAGACGGTGGGGACCGGGGCCTCCTCGGCGATCGGCGTGCCGTGGTCCGGGAACGACACCGAGGGCGTCACGGGCTCGCCGTCGAAGAGCACGCGCACGCGGCGCTCGAAGTACTCGCGGAGGTGATCGAGACGCTCGCCTCGCTCTTCAGGGGTCAGCGAACGCAAGTGGGCGGCGAGCTCGGCCGAGTCGGCGCCGGGGCCGGCGCCTAGGGCGAGCGCGTCGAGGTCGCAGGTCACGTCGACCTGCCAGGTGCCGTCGGTCTTGAAGACCGCCAGCACGTCGGTGAGCTGAAAATCGTGGGCCGCCGCCGGCGCCGCCAGTAACACCAAGTGTAGCCACCATCCGCGCTTCGCCATGGAGCGTCTCCGCCGAGCGGGTAGAATGCCCGCGTGCCGGAGAACGATAGCCGACCCGATCCGTCTCTGAAAGAGCCCGCGCCGCCGCCCGCCGCGACGGCGCACTGGGCGGAGATCCTGCGCGACTGGCGCTGGCCGATCGCCTTCGTCCTGGTGGGCCTCTTCGCCTTCCTGGCCTACCGCGAGACGCTGGTGCAGGCGCGGCGCGCCGCCGGCGCGGCGGCGCGGGTGGTGGAGAAGGCGGCGCAGCGGCTGTGGAGCGGCAACGTCACCGAGACCTTCGTCTCGTCGATCCCCGAGTTCGACCCCGACGGCGCCGGCAACCTCGAAGTGGCCACGCTCACCGCCACCGAGATCTTCAGCCGTTCCGACGAGCGGAAGATCCTGGGCGACACGTTTTCTCTCGGCGTGACGACGACCGAGATCCGGGTGCCGGTCACCTACCGCTACCACCTGCGCCTCGACGATCCCTGGCACCTCGAGATCCGCGGCGGGGTGTGCTACGTGCGCGCGCCGCCGGTGCGCCCGAGCCTGCCGCCGGCGATCCACACCAACCGCATGGAGAAGCGCGCCGAGCAGAGCTGGCTGCGCTTCGACGCCGACGACCAGATGACGGCCCTCGAGCGCTCGATCACGCCCACGCTCGTCCTCTACGCCCGCGACGAGCGCCACCTCGGCTTGGTGCGCGACAACGCGCGGCGGGCGGTCGAGGACTTCGTCAGGATCTGGCTGCTGCGCGAGGACCAGTGGGGTCCCGACCGCGTCCGGATCGTGCGGGTCGTCTTCCCCGGCGAGGAGGGCTTCGGCCTCCAAGACTCTTCTGTAGAAGTGCCGCGTCCCGCGTCGTTGTCGAGGTCGGCGAGGTCGGTGCCGAAGCCCACGGGCAGGTAGGAGGCCTCGTAGAGGCCGGCGTGGCGGGTGTGGTAGGAGAAGAAGCCGGGGCCGTTCAGGTAGAGGGCGTTGGTTTCGTTGTTGAGGTTGGTCACGAAGAGGTCGAGGCGGCCGTCGCCGTCGACGTCGCCGGCATCGGTGCCCATGCCGGCCTCGGTCATGCCCTCCTCGTTGTGGCCGACGCCCCAGAAGACCGCCGTTTCCTCGAAGACGCCTTCGCCGCGGTTGCGGTAAAGGAAGTTCGGCGTCGAGTCGTTGGCCACATAGAGGTCGGTCCAGCCGTCGTCGTCGAGATCCGCGGCCACCACCCCGAGGCCCTTGCCGGTAGTGTCCGCGAGGCCGGCGGCGACCGTCGCCTCCGCGAAGGCGATCCCGCCCGCCGCGCCGCGGTTGCGGTAGAAGACGTCGGGGGCCATCGGGTAGACGTCGGGATGGCAGTAAGAGAGCAGACCTCGCGACGCGCGGCCGCACTCGACGTTGGCGGCGGGCCTTCCGGCCTCGACGGCGCCGGCTTCCCGCTCGGCGGGGGGCGGCGCGCAGCCCAGGGCGGCGGCGAGAGCGAGGCCGGCCAGATCGGACGCCCGCCCTCTCATGGACGTTCTTCGAGCTGGCCGGCGAAG
>DASWIG010000707.1:0-1588 GCA_036397835.1 Thermoanaerobaculia bacterium | reverse complement strand
GCAGCGGCGAGGGTCCCCGTCAACTCGGGATCCGGCGGCGCGGCCGCCAAGCCGAAGGCCAGCAGACCGAGGCAGGAACCGATGAGGACGAGCGAGCGACGAGCCATGGCGATCTCCTTCATGAATGATGAGCGAGCATACCTCGTCCATGAGTTGATGGCAAGGTTCTCGTCTCGGAATCCTCAACGCCGGCGTTCGAAGGCCGGCAAGTCGAGCCGGCCCGCCGGGGCGTTTCCCGGCGCCCACGGCACCGCGATCGCACTCGACCTGAAGAGCCCCGGCGTGGTCTTCGTGGCGGGCGCGCCCATCCGCGTCTTCCGCAGCCGCGACGGCGGCACCGCCTGGGAGTTGGTGCTCCACGAACGTCCGCCGCCGGCGAGCGTCGAGCCGCTCGCCCGGCGCGTCGTTCGGCCGTCGGCGCGGACTTCCTCGACCAGGGGCGCCGCTGGCAGCCGATCGGCGTCGAGGGCGCGGACGACGTGCGGGCGCTCGCTTTCGATCCCTCCTATCCTTTGCGGCTGCTCGCCGGCACCGCGACCGGTCACGGCCTGTTCTGGGACTTCGCGGCCCGAGCCTGGGAAGCGAGCCCCCTACGGACGAGGATCGGCCGTCACGTGTTCGGCGGCCCTTGGGAGCCCTACTACATCGTGCCGGAGGCCCTCGAGATCCGCGACCTGGCATTCGACCCGAACGACTCCCGGGTGGTCTACGGCGCCACCGCGGCGGGACTCTTCCGCGACGCCGGGGGCCTCAGCCTGCCCGTCCTGACCGCCAACGTCGCCGCCGTCGCCACCGATCCGCGCGACTCCGCGCTCGTATGGGCCGGGACTGCCAAGGGCCTGTGGCGCAGTGCCGACGCCGGGGCGACCTGGAGGCCCGTCGCCGGCGTCGACCGTCGCGCCGCCGTCTTCGCGATCGCCGTCGATCCGGTGGTGACCTCCAACGTCTACGTCGGGCTCGACCATGGGACGGTCCTGGCGACCCAGGACTCCGGGCAGACCTGGACCGCGGCCCGGCTGCCCGAGCCGCCGGCCCCCGCCCGGCCGGAGGGCCTGGGCGCCGACGTCCAGACGCGGGCGCACCTGTGGCTCCGGCGCCTCCACGCCCGGGGCGAGCTGACCCTCTCGGCGCTCTCCGACCTCGTGCGTTCCCTGGAGGGGTGGGTGGGGGACTTCGCCTGCGACTCCGGCCGCGAGGGCCTGCGGGACGTTCGCCTGAGCCCCGACAGCCGCTGGCTGATGACCTCCTACCGCTTCGACGACGCCCGGCGCAGCCACTCGGAGATCCGTCTCTACGAGCTCGACGCCATCGGCTTCGAGCCCCAGGGCATCCGCCTGCTCGACGAGGTGACCCTCGCGCGTTGGGAGGCGGTAAACCTCGACCGCTGGTCCCTTGCGGAATGGAAGGCGGTGAACGATCCCGCCCGCGAGCCGCCCCACGCGTCGCCGTCGTGGCTGCTGCCGGATCCGGGCAGGTTCCTTGCTTGGAGCGACGACGGACGCTCCCTGGCGACCCACGACTTCGACCTGCGGGTGTGGAGGATCGACCCCGCGGCCCCTGAGCCACGGATCCCGGTCGGACGCGAGCT
>DASWIG010000706.1:0-11268 GCA_036397835.1 Thermoanaerobaculia bacterium | reverse complement strand
GCGCGGGAGATCCGGGGCCCGATTGCGACCTGACCGCCGGAACGCCGGTCGCGGTGGCCGTCGGCGCGACGGCTTCCGGGATCGACTTCGCCCTCGACCCCGGAGGGGCCATTGCCGGGACGGTGACCGAAACGGGGACCGGAGCCCCGGTCGCCGATGCCGGGATCTGGATCTGGGACGGCGGCGGAGCGCTCGTCAAGAGCGGGACCGCGGACGCCTTCGGCCACTACACGCTGCGCGCGCTGCCGGCCGGAAGCTATTTCGTGACCGCCGCCGGCGCCTCGGGAGTCAACGTCCACTTCGGCGAGCTTTACGACGACATGCACTGCCCCGGAGGAGAGTCGCCCGAGTGCGACGCGACCACGGGCACGCCGGTCGCCGTGGCCTTCAACACGACGACCCCGGGCGTCGACTTCGTCCTCGATCACTTCGGATCCATCGTCGGTACGGTCACCGACCTTCTCGGCGAGCCGATCTCAGGCGTAGAGATCGAAGTCTGGGACGCCGGCGGAGCGATGGTCGGATTTGACTTCGGCGCGCAGGACGGGTCCTTCCGGATCGACGGGCTTTCCACGGGCACCTACTACGTCGTGGCCCACACCTTCGGAGCCTACGTCGACGAGCTCTATGACGACCTGCCTTGCCCGACGGGCGACTGCGGCGATCCCACCAAGGGGAGCCCCGTCGCCGTGACCGTCAACGCGGCGACCCAGGTGGACTTTTCCCTCGGCACCTTCGACCAGATCTCGACCATCTTCAGCGACGGCTTCGAGTCCGGGGACCTGACGGCGTGGACGAGCGCCGTCGGAGGCCAGTAGCAGGCTGCCTCGGTCCGTTCGCGGCGCCCGAGAGTGGAGCGCACTTCTGACGCCAGGCGTACCGCAAGCAGGGAAACCCCCGGACGGCTTCAAGCCGCCCGCTTGCAGGCGACAGGCTCCTGAGCCATGATCCCTCGAACAGTCAGAAAGGGGACCTTCGATGAAACACGCGATCCCGCCGGCGACCGCCCTCGTGCACGCGGCGGGCGTGTCGGCGCAGGAAGCCGCGAAGAAGATCGACTTGACGGCTCACGCCGAGCACTTCCCCGAGATCTCGAGTCCCGGCGTCTCGGCGCACGCCGTGGCGCGGATCTACGAGCTACTGGACGGCGGCTCGTGAGCAGCCGGCACCCCTTCAGGACGTTGGCGCTCTCGGCCGAGAGCTCGTCCCGCAGGGCCAGGGTCTTCTCCGCCTCCCGCCGCGCGAGCTCGACCTGGTCGAGCGTCTGGCGGAAGGCGTCGACGTCTTCCCGCAGCTCCGACGCCAGCGTCGCCGGGCGACCTCGGCGGTCGGCCCGTCGGTGGCGAGGATCTCGGCTCCTCGGTCTCGGTGATAGCCTCGGCCGTGATGAAGCGCGCGACGGTCCTGCTCATGCTCGGTCTCGCCGCGGTGCCCGGCGGTCTGACGGCCTGCGCCGGCGGCGGCGACGACGAAACGCTCGAACCCTGGGCGTACTGCCGCGGCGCGGGCACCGTGGACGCGCCCGAAACCCTCCCGCTCGATCCCGATGCGACCGCCGCGCTCGTCGGGCGAGTCCGGGAGACCTTCGATTTGGCCGACGACATGCCCGCCGAGGTCCTCGAAGCGGGCACCGTCTGGCGGTGCATGGACGGCCAGGTGTGGGCGTGCGTGGTCGGCGCCAACCTGCCCTGCAGCGAGAAAGCCGACACCAGCCGCACGCCCTCCGAGGCCGTGCGGGAGCACTGCCGCGAGCAGCCGGACGCCGAGGTCGTCCCGGCGAACGTGACCGGCCGCGCCACGGTCTATTCGTGGCGCTGCGTCAACGGGCAGCCGGAGGTCGACGGGCAGTGGAGCAAGCCCGACGCGCGGGGGTTCCATGCCGAGATCTGGCGACGGGTCGAGCCTCCTCCCGCCGGGTAGCGCCATGACCCGCCGTCGTCGCGCTGCTGCGTCCGCCGCCGCCGAGGTCGACCGTGTCGACGTTCGGACGCGCGAGGTCGTGGCCTGGTGCCGCAGGTCGACGCCGCCACCAGAGGAGGAGGCGTCTCAGCCGTCGCCGCAGTCCGGGACCGGGGCGTCCGGGCAGGTGGCCCGGTACGGACCGCCGATCGCGAAGCGCTCCCATTCGCCGCAGGTGAGGTTGCGGGCGGCCTTGCGGCAGACCCGGTCGCGCCACGCTTCCGGATCGACGTCCCAGAGCGCGAGGCCGCCGCCGCCGCCCGAGACGAGGCGGGTGCCGTCGGCGTCGAAGGCGACGCTCAGCACCGCTTGCCCGGTCGGGATCCTGCCGACGGGCCGACCCTCGACGAGGTCCCAGAGGGCGATGACGCCGTCCTCGTAGCCGGCGGCGAGGTGGGTGCCCGCGGCGTCGAAGGCGACGGCCAGACAAGCGGCTTCGAACCTGTGCCCCGAAAGCGGATCGCCCTCGGGCCGGCCGGATCGCAGGTTCCACAACGTGACGTCGCCGAATCTGTCGCCGGCGGCGAGGCGATCTCCGTCCGGGCTGAAGGCGAGGGAGCGCACCCACCTGTTCTCCTGACCCACGAGCGGCTCCTCTTCTCCGCCGGCGTCCAGGCTCCACAGGCGGATCTCCCGGTCCCACCCGCCGGAGGCCAGGCGTTCGCCGTCGCGGCTGATCGCCAGCGCGCCGATCCGCTTCTCATGGCCGGTCGGGATCGCCGCGGCGGGCTCCCCCGGGCTCCTCCAAAGGCGGACCGTGGGGCTCGAGCCGGTCGCCGCGGCCAGCAGGCCGCGGGGGCCGAAGGCAAGGTTCGTGACCGTTCCTTCCGGCGCGGAGACAGGCTCTCCCACCGCCTCGACGTCGAGCTCCGCCAACCGGATGGGCCGGCGGTCGCGGCACGACCCGGCGTCGGTGGCCGGCGGCGGAGAGACCGGGCGAGATAGGGAGATCGAGCCGCCGTCGCCGCCGGCGGCGATCAGGTCGCCCCCAGGGTTGATGGCCATGCTGGTGACGCCGCCCCGGCGGACGGGAGGCCGGTCCTCGCTCGCCGCGGCCGCCACGCTCCACAGCACCGCGCCGCCGACCTCGCTGCTCGAGGCCAGCACCCTGCCCTCGGGGGGAAGGAAGGCGATCGTCCACAACGACCCCGGAGACCCGGTGAGACCCTCGCCGACGGGAGCCCTGGCGGCGAGGTCCCAGAGGACGATCGTGCCGTCGTTCTCGCCGCCCGAGGCCAGACGCGCGCCGTCGGGGCTGAAGGCGACGCTCCACACCGACGTATGGCCGCCGCTGAGCACTCCGCGCCGCTCGCCGGAGGCGGCGTCCCAGAGGACGACGGTGCCGTCCTTGCCGCCGGAGGCGAGCAGGGAGCCGTCGGGGCTGAAGGCGACGCTCATCACGATCTTGGAGTGTCCCTCGCGAGGCCCCCAGACGGGCTTGCCGGCGGCGGGATCCCAGAGCGTCACGACACCCGGCTCGCCGTCGGCGGCGTACCAGACCGAGCCGGGGTCGAAGGGCTTGCCGGGGCGCTGACCGCCGGTGACGAGGCGAGTGCCGTCGGCGTTGAACGCCAGGCCCCAGACCTCGCCGGTCGGGGCGGCCAGCGGAACGCTCTGAGGGGTATCGCCGGCGACGTCCCACAGGCGCAGGCCCGCCCTGCTGCCGGCCGCGAGGAGGGTGCCGTCAGGGCTGAACGCCAGGCGAAAGACCTTGACCTTGCCTTGCCCTTGGGCGAGGCGCTGGAAGTCGCCCGTGAGGGCGTCCCAGAGTCGGATCTCGCCGTCGTCGCTGCCCGAGGCGAGCCGCGAGCCGTCGGGGCTGACGGCCACGGCCCACACTGGCGCCTGGTGGCCGGTGAGCGTCCGCACCGGCTGGCAGGAGAGGAGGTCCCACAGGGCGATCGAGCCGTCGCCGCCGCCCGCGGCGAGGCGGCTGCCGTCGGCGCTCGCGGCCACCCCCCACACCTTCCCCTGGCCCGCGTTGAGAAAGGTGATCAGCCCGGGGGCGGCCAGGAGCCCGTCGAGCAGGCGGCGGCGCGTGGTCGCGGAATCGTCCAGGCGGTAGGCCTCGGCTCCGAGCACCAGCGCCAGGTCCAGCCTGTCGGTGGCCTGGGCCTCGGTCGCCAGGCGCAGCGAGGTGGCGATCCGGGCCTGCGCCTGGGCCTCGTTCATCTCCCGGAGCGCGATCAACAAGCCCGCGCCCAGGCCGAGGAAGAAGAGCGCCGCGATGCCGATCCCGGTCCAGCGCCGGACCCTGCGGCGCCTGAGCCCGGCGCGCACGAAGGCGTCTTCGAGGGTCGTGGTCTCTCGCGAAGCGCCCCGGCCGCCGTTCTCCGTCAGCTCGGCGGCCTGCTGCAGGCGACCGCCGTGCCACAGGTTGTCGGCGGCGCGGCCGTTGCGGTCCCAGGCCTGGGCGTCGCGCCGGAGCTGCTGCCTGAGCATCAGTTCGGCGCGGTTGTCGTCCAACCAGGTCTTGAGCGGCGTCCACGAGCGGAACAGGGCCTCGTGGGCCACTTCCACGGTGGGGGGCTCGCCCTTTTCCTGCCGGGTGACGAGCAGGCGGCGCTTCTCGAACGCTTCGAGAATCGGCCGGACCTTGCGCAGCTCCTCGCGCTCCCAGCTCACCGGCTGGCGCGCGTAGCCGCCGTCGTCGGTGAGCTTCGCCATCCGCAGGAAGGCGTCTCGTACTTCCTTCTCTTTGCCCTGCTGGCGGGCCGCGGCCAGCACCGTTTCCGCCTCGCGGGCGACCGCCCCGTGCAGGCCGCCCAGGGCCTCGTACTGGGCGAGGCTCAGCGTGCCGCCCTCCCGCTCCTCCCACAGCCGCCACAGGGTGAAGGAGAGCAGCGGCAGGGCGTCCGGCGTCTCCGTGTCGGCGAGCAGGCGGTCCGCCAGCCCCGCCTCCAGCTCGATCGCGCCGAGCCTGGCGGGCTCCTCGATGACCCGGCGCATGGCGTCGATGCTCATCGGGCCGACCGAGAGGCTTTCGAAGTCGACGTCGCGCAGGGCGCGGTGGCGCTGGAAGAGGCCGAGGAAGTCCGAGCGCATGGTCCCCAGGACCATCAGCGGGCCGTGCCCGTGCTCGACCGAGTCCCGCAGCAGCGTCAGGAAGCGGTGGGACCTGTCCCCCGGCTCTCCCTGCCCCAGCAGCTCCTCGAACTGGTCGACGACGAGGAGCACGCGCGCGTCCCGGCGCCCGGACGCGCGCAGCAGGCGGTCGGCGATCTCCGCCAGCGGCGAGGCGCCCGCGGCGGTCCGCGACTCGGTCGGGCCGGGTCGATCCACGCCGCAGATGCGCCGGAGATCGTCCAGGCTCCAATCGAGGAACTTGCGCACCGGGTGACCCGCGCCCTGCGGGGGGTTGCGGCGCAGCTCCTCGAGCTGGTTCAGCAGGTTGCGCAGCCGCTCGTCGGCGGCGGACGGCGGCTCGCCGCCCCCGGGCGCGCCCTCAGCCGCGGCTTCGCCGCCCGGTACTCCGGGGAGCCCCGCCTCCAGCGTCTCGCGGATCCGGTCCGCGGACCCTTCCCGTGCCGCCGCTTCCGGCGCGTACCACCGGTAGGCGCAGGCGAGGGACTCCGCCAGCTCGGCGACCGGGTCGAGCCGGGGGCGGAACGGATCCACGACCAGCCACCGGTCGGTCTCGCGGCGAAGTCGAGGGATCATTCCGGCCCGCACCAGCGACGACTTGCCGCTGCCCGACGAGCCGAGCACCATGATCAGACCCGGGGCGCCGCGATCGAGCAGCTCGAGGCCCGTCCGGGTCTCGGCGCCGCGCCCGAAGAAGACGGCCGCGTGCTTCTCCTGGTAGGCGCGCAGGCCCAGGTAGGGCGACTCCCGCGGGTCCCACTCCCCGGCCACGCCCAGGAGGTCGAGCTCCTCGAGCCCCTTCCACAAGCGCCGGTAGCCGGCCTCGGGGTCCCGGCGCAGGTCGACGAACTGCTTCTCGGTGAGGATCGCGGGCATCTTGGCGCCGTCGGCGAGCGGCTGCGCCAGCAGGGCGATGACGTGCTTGCCTTCCATGCGGGCGAGAGCGATCTCGGCGAAACACCAGTGCGAGGCGAGATAGCGGTCGGTGCACAACGCGATCACCGCGCGGCAGGCGCGCAGCTTGCGGTACAGGGTCCGCTCCCAGCTCTGCCCGGCGACGATGCCCTTCTCGGGATCGAGGTCGAGGAAGACCGAGCTGTGGTTGCGCGGCGGCTCCGCCAGCCGCCGTGCCAGCTCGGCGGCGGCCTCGTTGTCGCTCGAGCTGTGGCTGATGAAGAGAGTGCTCATGGGGCCTGGCGGTCGAGCGGCGCGACCAGCTCCCACTCCTCGTCGCTGGGCTGGAAGAGCACCGCGCCCACGCAGCCCGGCCCGGCGTGGGTGCCGACGACCGGGCCGGCGTCGGTGACGAAGAGCTCGCGCACGTCGAAGCTCTGGGCGACCAGGGCGCGCAGGCGGTCGGCCCACGCCGGGGCGCGCGCGTGGACCACCGCCGCCACCACGGCGCGCCCGGGCTCGAGGCGCTCCTGGAAGAGCTTGACCATGCGCGGGTGAGCCTGGCGGCCGCCGCGCACGCGGTCGATGGGCACGATCTCACCGTCGACCAGGCCGAGGATGGGCTTGATGCCCAGGAGCTTGCCCACCCACGACTGCGCCTTGCCGATGCGGCCGCCGCGCTCCAGGTATTCGAGGGTGTCGACCACGAACAGGACGTGGACGCGGGACGCCATGTCCGCGAGGCGCGAGGCGATCGCCGGCGCCCCCTCGCCGCGGAAGGCCATGCGCGCCGCGAAGAGCGCCAGCAGGCCGACGCCCATGCTGACGCTCTTCGAGTCGACGAGCACCAGGCGGTGGCCGGCCTCCGCGCGCGCCTTGCGCGACGCCTCCCCGGCGTTCGCCAGGGTCTGCGACAGGCGGCCCGACACGTGTACCGCCACCACGTCGCGCTCCTCGAGCAGCGTCAGCAGGTGCTCGTGGATCTCGGCCTCCGTGGGCGGCCGGGTGGAGGGGTGGCGCTCGTCGGTCTCGAGCATCTGGTAGAAGTCCCGGGCCTGGATGTCGACGCCGTCGCGCAGCACGTCGTCGCCGAAGGCCACCGACAGCGGCACCACCGTGAGGTCGTGCTCGGCGGCGACCTCGGGCGGCAGGTCGGCGGTCGAGTCGGTGAGGATCGCCACCGCGCTGCGCGGCCGTTCGAGCTTCACGAAGCCGCTCGCCGCCAGCTTGTCGAGCGCCCGCAGCAGGCGGCCGTCGGTGGAGGGCACGCTGTCGAGCAGCTCCTCGACGGTGTCGCAGCGCGAGACCACCTCGAGCAGCAGGTTCTGGTGGGTGGCGAACTGGCCCGTGGGGACCGGGGCGCCGCTGACCACCCGCAGGCGGGTGCGCGGCGGCGGCGGCGCGATCAGCGACTCCTCGAGCGCCCGCACCACCAGCTCGGGCACCTCCTCGTCGATCTTCTCGCCGACGTCGCCGGAGGGCTCGCCGGGCGGCCCGAGGACGATACGGAACGGCCCGGTGGTCTGCCGCGCCAGCCGGCAGAAGGCCTTGACGCCGCGCACCGCGGCGGCGCCGAGGCGGGCCGCCGCCGGGCGCAGACCCTGAACTCCCGCGGCCGCCACCGCGCCGTGGTCGAAGGCCACGAAGCCGCCGGCGAGCTCGAGCCGTCCGCTGACCCGGCACCGGTGGAGCGAGCGCACGAGCTCGAGCATCGGCGCCAGCGTCAGGTCGCCGACCAGGGAGCTGAGGGCGAGGTCGGGCTCCACGCCGAGCTCGCGCCCCACCAAAACGAGCTGCACACGCAGCAGGATCTCCTCGTCCGTGAGCCCCTCGATCGGCAGGAAGCGGACCTCGTCGGGCAGCTCCGGACCGTCGGCGGCGGCGCCGAGCAGCACGATGGTGCGCTCCACGGCGTGCCCCGGCACGCAGTATTCGAGAATCTCGGCACCGCCCGCGGCGAGCAGGTCCACCGGGCCGACGATGACGCTCGGGCCCAGGCCGCGGGCGAACTTGAGGCCCTCCTCGGCCGTCATCGCCGGCGTCACGTCGTAGCCCATCGCAGCCAGGCCGCGGCTCAGGGCATGGCGGCGGTCGTCCTCGGCTTCGACGATCAGGACGGCGGGACGCGCGACCGCTTTCGCTTCGTGGACCGTCATGGCGGAGTGCGTGGGTGTGGCGAGGACGTCCTCCGCGTCAGCCGTCCGCCGCGGACGGCTCGGCCCGCGGATAGGTCCCCAGGAGCCGCAGCTCGGCGGTCAGCGGCCGGATGTCCGCCAGCGCCTCGGTCATCTTCGCGGCGTTGGCGTGGACGTCGACGTCGAGGTAGAAACGGTACTTCCAGGCGCTGGTGGAGATCGGCCGCGACTCGAGCTTGGTCAGGCCGATGCCGCGGCGCCCGAAGTGGGTGAGCACCTCGCCGAGGGTGACCGGGTCCTTGTCGAGCACCACCACGAGCGAGGTCTTGCACGGCTTGTCGGCGGGGCAGGGCGAGGCCTCGATCGCCACCTCCACGAACCGGGTGGCGTTCTCCGCCTGGGTCTGGATGCCCTTGCGCAGCACCGCCAGGCCGAGCATCTCGGCCGCCGACTCGCTGGCGACCGCCGCCAGCGTCGGGTCGCCCGACTCCTTGACCTTGCGCGCCGAGCCCGCGGTGTCGAACTCGGCGACCGCCTTGATCCACGGCACGGTCTTGAGGAAGGCGTCGCACTGCCACAGGGCCTGGGGGTGGGAGATCACCTGCCGCAGCCCCTCGAGAGTGGCCCCCGGCAGGGTTATGAGGCAGTGGCGGACCTGGCTCACGACCTCGGCGTTGATCGCCAGGCCGCCTTCGGCGAGCACGTCGTAGGTGTCGTTGATGCTGCCGGCGGTGGAGTTCTCGATCGGCAGCAGGCCCACGTCGGCGGCGCCGCTGCGCACCGTCTCGGCCACCTCGAGCACCGACTCGAAGCCGCTCAGCAGGCAGCCGCTGCGGCGCTGGGCGTAGCGGCGCTGCGCCGTCAGGTGGCTGTAGGAGCCCTCCACGCCCTGGTAGGCCACGCGCAGGGGCACGTCGTCGAGGGCCTGCACGTAGGCCTGCTGGTGGGAGATGGACATCTCCATGATCTGGCGGTAGAGGCTCTCGATGGCGTGGGCGTCGAGGCCGTACTCGACGGCGGCCCCGCGCACCCGCTGCAGCACCAGCTCCTCGCGCTGGTGGTCGCGGAACGGGAAGGCGGCCTTGATCTTCCACGTCGCCACCTTTTCGACCCGCTCCATGCGGCGGCGGATCAGTTGCAGCAGCTCGCGGTCGATGGCCTCGATCTCGTCGCGCAGGGATTGCAGCTCGGAGCCCGCCAACATGGGCCGTATTATGCGGACACAAGCCCGCGTTGTCCAAGGCGGAGGATCCGAGGTGATATCATCGGAGCCCATCCATGCCGCCAGAAGCCGCCGCGGCCCGCCGGCGTCAGCGGGCTCACCGCCTCCTCTTCACCATCCTGATCGGCGTTCTCGTCGCCTTTTCGGCGTGGTCGGTGCGGACCCTGGCCCACACCCAGCGGCTGCGCGGCGAGCTCGACCTCTACCTGGGCTGGATCGGCGAGGTGCGCACGCTGCGCGGCGAGCTGGCGCAGGTCCTGGAGAACAGGAGCCGGACGGAGAGCGGCGGCCCGACCTCCGCCGTCCCCCGGTTCGAAACGCCGGCGATCCGGCGCATGCTCGAACGGGCCGGCGACCCGGCGTTGCGGGTGGCTCTGCAGAACCTGCGCAGCGCGGTGGGCGATCTCGAGACGCAGGCCGCCGCCGGCTCCTCGGACGCCCTGTGGCAGAGCGCGGTGGCGGCGCTGGCGGCGGCCGAAGCGGTCGACGAGCAATTGCGCGGCCAGGTCGCCCGGCTCAACCGGCGTCTCGGCGTGCACTGGCGGTCGGTGTGGTTGCTGGTGGCCGGCGCGCTGCTGCTGGCGGCGTCGAACCTGGTGCTGCTGATCCGCATCCACCAGCGCCGCCTGGAGCTCGAAAAGGTCCATGGCGAGGCCCTGCGCTCGGCGCGCCACGATTCGCTGACCGGGTTGTGGAACCGCGAGGGCATCCTGCGTCTGCTCGGCCACGAGCTGGTGCGCTCCCGGCGCTCGCTGGCGCCGCTCGGCGTGATCCTCGCCGACGTCGACGACTTCCGCGCCGTCAACAACCTGCTCGGCCAGGACCAGGGCGACTTCATCCTCCGGCAGGTGGGCGCCCGGCTGCAATCGCTGGTGCGTCCCTACGACACCATGGGCCGTTTCGGCGGCGACGCCTTCCTGATCGTACTGCCGGCCTGCGACCCGACCGCCACCGAGCACGTGGTGCGGCGGCTGCGCCGGGCGGTCAACGAGCGCGACGTGGAGCACGCCCTCGGCCACCTGCGGGTGACCCTGACCCTGGCGCACGCCACCGTCGACCAGGCCGCGGAGACCGACGTCGACACGCTGCTGCGCGAGCTCGAGCAGGGGATCACCGCGTGCAAGACGCGGCCGGAGATGGTGCTCGGGCGGACGTGAGGCACATCCGAGGCGTCGGTTGCACGTGGCGTGGAGCGCTTACTCCGACGTGAATTCCCGTCCCTGGATCTGGCCCCGGGCGTCAAAGACGAAGGCGGCGATCTGCCGGCCCGCCTCAGTGAGCCTCTCCATCCCGACGATGGTGGCCACCGCCTACGGCGGCGGGCACGACCGGCGCGCTGCGACCCGCGAGTGCGACCGTGCTCGCCTCCCCCCGCGGCGTACCCGAAGGGATCAGGAAGCCCGTCAGGTACCAGCCCCGGCCTTGGCTGGACCAAACGACCGCCGCCCCCGACGCCGGGAACTCAGCCTCCACGACCCTTGTGCGGAATATCCGGAGATGACCAGATAAGCGGCACAAGGCCTGTGCCGAACATCCTGAGGTTGCCGGATAAGCGGCACAGACCTTGTGCCGAACATCCGGAGATGACCGGATAAGCGGCACAAGACCTGTGCCGAACATCCTGAGGTTGCCGGATAAGCGGTACAGACCTTGTGCAGAATATCCGGAGGCTACAGGATAAGCGGCACAAGGCCTGTGCCGAACATCCTGAGGTTGCCGGATAAGCGGTACAGACCTTGTGCGGAATATCCGGAGGCTGCAGGGTAATCGGTACAAGGTCAGTGCTGATTGCCCGGCGCGTGACGATAAGCGGTACAGGCCATGTGCTGAACATCCTGGCCCTCGCCGCTGGTCAGAAATCGTCGTAGTACCCCGGGTGACGGCGGCGGAACGTCCGGGAATGGACGAGGTTGCCGCAGAGCCCCTTGGCGCACCATCGGGCGGACCGGTTGGGCGACTGGTCGAAGAAGAGCA
>DASWIG010000705.1:0-2897 GCA_036397835.1 Thermoanaerobaculia bacterium | reverse complement strand
TGGGCGAGCTCGTGGGGCTCGACTGGCGCGACCTCGACCTCGGGGCGCGGGTGCTGCGGGTGATGGGCAAGGGCGGCAAGGAGCGCATGGTGCCGTTCGGCCGCGCGGCGGCGGCGGCCCTGCGCGCCTGGCTCGACGACTGGGAGGCGATCCGCGCCCGGGCGCGCACCGCCGACGGCCGCGAGCCGGTCTTCCTCAACTGCTTCGGCGGCCGGCTCACCGACCGCTCGGTGCGGCGCGTGCTCGACCGCCACGCCGCCGGCGCCGCGCTCGGCCAGGACGTCCACCCCCACATGCTGCGCCACACCTTCGCCACCCACATGCTCGAAGAGGGCGCCGACCTGCGCACGATCCAGGAGCTCCTGGGCCACAGCTCCCTGTCGACGACCCAGCGCTACACCCACGTCGACGTCGAGCGCTTGCTGCGTACGTACCGCGAGGCCCATCCGCGGGCCAAGGACTGACCGTCTTCCACTGCCGGGCGGACTCCCTGCTGAGCAAAAGTCCTCGCCAACCCGGTCATCGGTCATCTGTCGGCAGACAATAGTGAGCGTCCCGGCTCCGTTCATGATTGTCGGCCGACATCCGGCCGATGACCCGGTCTTGAGGCGTTTGTCGGCCGACAATAGTGAGCGTCCCGCTTCCGCTCATGATTGTCGGCCGACATCCGGCTGATGACCGGGTCTTGAGGCGTTTCGGCCGACATCTGGCTCCGCACCCGGTTTCTGCGAATCCCAGGACCGCGGGCGATCTCCGCTTCGAGGTCCTCCCGGCGCACCCTGCTCTCCGGACGCCGGTCATCTCGGCGCCGAGCCATCTCCCGAGCATGGTAGGGATCGCCTGGAGCTTGAGCTGGAAAAGGCGAACGCGGTCAGCTCGTCAACGACGCCGGGAACTCGAGCAAGGGCACGACGGTGACGTTCTCGTCGAGCGGATAGGCGCGCTCGCCCGGATAGACGATCCATACGTGCTCGAGACCCAGAGCCGAGATCGCGGCGCTGTCCGGTGTCGGGGTCGAAGCACCCGAGCAGCTCAACGGCATCCGGGTCACGCCCGACTTCTTCCGCGTCATCGGCGTCGAGCCGGCGCTCGGCCGCAGCTTCACGGAGGCGGAGAACCGCTGGGACGACCGGCGGTTCGTCGTGATCAGCGCCCGGTTGTGGCACCGGCGCTTCGCGTCCGATCCGGGCGTCGTGGGCCGCGCGATCCAGCTCAGCGGACGCCCGTACGTCGTGACCGGCGTCATGCCGGAGGGGATCGAGGACCTGGTGGCCGACCGGGTGTTCCAAGGCGCCGAACTCTGGACGCCGCTCGCCTACGAAGATTTCGCCTCGCGATCAACCTCGACCGGCAACCCCGCGACGCTTTCGCGCCGTGAGGTGGGTCGCCTGGATCAGCAGCCGTAGGGCGTCATTGACCGTGTCGGAATCGGGAAACGCGTCCGCCACGTCGGGCGCAAGTTGCACCGTGACTCCCTCGGGAGCTCTTCGGCCAGGTCCGCGGGCCACCACTCGCAAGTTGCGGAAGTCGTACTCGGGACGCAGGTCGTCTTCCGGATCTTGATCAGATGTCTTCTTCATAGGCCCTTCGCTCTCTTCGGGTCGCCGGTCTGGCGCTGATCAGCCGGACAACCTCACCGCGCTCGGCAAAGGCTACCACCAGCAGCCTACCCTCGCTCGACTCACCCATGATGATGAGCCGGTTCTCGCCAATGGAGTGATCCGGATCGGCGAAGGTGAGGAAGAGTGGGTCGGCGAAAACGGTCTCGGCCTCGTCGAACGAGACGCCGTGCTTGTCCAGGTTGGACCCGGCTTTGCCAGGATCCCACTCGAATTCCACCTACCTACTGTAGCACGCCCCGCAGCGCTGCGACGGAATGGGTCGCCGTTCCGCGACTGGCAGACAGCGTGGCGGTGGGCAAATGCCGGTCGCGGTACAGTAGCCGGACGATGGAGCCCCCGGCGAGACCCGACGCGAGCGCCGAGCGCCTGCTGACGCCGGACGAGGTCGAAGCGGCGTACGAGCGGATCCGCCCGCGAATCCCCCCGACGCCGCTGCGCCGCTCGTTCGCGCTGCGTCCGCACGAGGCGTGGCTCAAGCTCGAGTGCTGGCAGCCTACCGGCTCCTTCAAGGTCCGCGGTGCGCTCCACCACCTGCTCGCGCTTTCCGACGCCGAGCGCCGCCGCGGCGTGGTGGCGGCCTCGGCGGGCAACCATGCGCTCGGCGTGGCCTGGGCGGCGCAGGCCGTGGGCGAAGGCGTCCGGGTGGTCCTTTTCGTGCCCGAGAGCGTTCCGCGCGCCAAGCTCGACAAGCTGCGCACCTTCCCCGTGACCGTGCGCGTGACCGGCGCTACCTACGAGGACGCCTATGATGCCTCCCTGGCCTATGCCGAGGAACAAGGCGCGCGCTACGTACACCCTTACGAGGATCCGCTGACCGCCGCCGGCCAGGGCACGGTGGGCCTCGAGATCCTCGAGCAGCTCCCCGAGGTCGCGCAGGTCGTGGTGCCCGTCGGCGGCGGCGGGCTGATCTCGGCGCTCGCCGTGGCGGTCAAGGCCCGCGCGCCCGGCGTCCGCATCGTCGCCGTGCAACCCGAAGCGTCGCCGTCGCTGCCGGAGTCGCTCGCCCGCGGCCGGGCGCTCCATCGCTATCCGGCGGCCCCCACGCTCGCCGACGGCGTCGCCGGCGGCATCGGCGACGTCGTCTTCCGGCACCGCGCGCTGATCGACGAGATCGTGCTGGTGCCGGAGCCCGCGCTCGAAGAGACGATCGTGGCGCTGCTCGCCGACGACCAGGTCGTGGCCGAGGGCGCCGGCGCTCTCGCCGCGGCCGCGGTGCGCTGCGGCCGCGTCACCACCGAGGGCCGTCCGACGGCGCTGGTCGTCAGCGGCGGCAAC
>DASWIG010000704.1:0-3371 GCA_036397835.1 Thermoanaerobaculia bacterium | reverse complement strand
AACTGCTTCGCGTTCCTCTACCCGTCGCTCTTCGAGGGCTTCGGCCTGCCGGTGGTCGAGGCCCTGAGCCAGGGCGCCGCGGTGGTGACGTCGGACGTCACGTCGCTGCCGGAGGTGGCGGGCGAGGCGGCCCTGCTCGTCGACCCGCGGGACGGCGACGCGATCACCGGGGCGATCGAGCGCCTCGCGGCGGAGGAGGAGCTGCGCGCCGAGCTGCGGGCGAAGGCGCCGGCGCAGGCGTCGCGGTACTCGTGGCGTCGGACGGCGGAGACGGTGCTGGGCTGTTACGAACGCGTCGTCGCGATGGAGAGGTTCGAGCAAGGGGCTTGACATCCGCGGACCGAGGTGTTAGTTTTCCAACACCATGTTGACTCCCCAACACTCCGGAAGCTCTTCCAACGCGACCCCGCGGCAGCTCAGCCGGCGGGAGCGCGAGGTCATGGACATCGTCTACGCCGCGGGGCGGGTGACGGCCGAGGAGGTGCGCGAGGCCATGGCCACGCCGCCGACCAACGCGGCAGTGCGGGCGACGCTGCGCGTCCTGGTCGGGAAGGGGCACCTGCGCCACGAGTACGACGGGCCGCGCTACGTCTACAGCCCCACGACGCCGCGGGAGCGGGCGCGGCGCTCGGCCCTGAGGCACCTGCTGCGGACCTTCTTCGGCGGCTCCGTGGAAGGCGCCATGGCGGCGCTGCTGGAGCTCGAGTCCGCGGAGCTGACGCCGAGCGCGCGCGAGCGCTTGAAGCGCCTCATCGACGAAGCTCGGGAGGAAGGACGATGACTGCCGCGGCCGGCCTGTGGATCCTGTTCCCGGCGGCGCTCAAGGCGGCCGTCCTGCTCGGCGTGGCCGCGCTGGCGGCACTCGCGCTGCGCCGCGGCTCGGGACGCCTGCGCCACCTCGTGTGGACGACGGCGCTGGCCGGAGCGCTCGTCCTGCCGTTCACCTCCGGGATGGCGCTCTGGCGTCTGGAGCTCCTGCCGCGGCCGGCCGCCGAGCCGGCCGTCGCCGCAGGCCCTTCGACGGCGTTCGCCGCGGTAGAACCGACGGCGGTGGAGAGCGTCTCAACCGTCCCCGCGCCTGCGGCTCCGGCGAGCTCCGACGGACCTCCGCGGTGGGAAACGCTGATCCTGGGCCTGTGGGCGCTGGGCAGTCTGCTGGTCCTCGGGCGGCTCCTCGCGGGTCTCCTGCTCGTGGCGCGTCTCGGCCGCGAGTCTCGGCCTCCCGCCGACGCGTCCTGGAGGCTCCTGTTGCGGGAGATCGGGACGCGGATCGGTCTGCGCCGACCCGTGCGGCTGCTCGAGACCGCGGAGGTCTCGACGCCGATGACCGGCGGCCTGTTGCGGGCCGCCGTCTTCCTGCCGCCGGAAGCCGCCGCGTGGACGGCCGAGCGCCGGCGGGTGGTGCTGCTGCACGAGCTGGTCCACGTCCGCCGCGGCGACGCCTGGAGCCAGGTCGTCGCCGACCTCGCCTGCGCGCTCTACTGGTGGAACCCGCTGGCCTGGCTCGCCCGCGCCCGCCAGCGCGTCGAGCGCGAGACGGCGTGCGACGATGCCGTGATCGCTCTCGGCACCCGGCCCTCGGATTACGCGACCCACCTGCTCGAGATCGCCGCCTCGCTGGCCGCCGGCCGCCGCATGGCCGCCGGCGCGGCGGCGCTGCCCATGATCCACCGCTCACAACTGGAAGGAAGAGTCATGTCGATCCTCACCGCCCATCCCCGCCGCCGCGGCGCCGCGCTCCTCGTCGCGACGCCCGTCCTGATGACCGCCCTGGTGCTCCTGCTGGCCGCCGCCGAGATCTGGGGCGATCCGCCTCGACCAGCGCGAACCTGGTCTTCGTCGAATCGGGACGAGGGCATCTGGACCTACCACGACGAGCACGGCCGGCTGGTCGTCGGCCCGGACGGCTACGCGTTCGAGCAACGCCTGGGCGACGGCCTGCGCTTCTACGTGCGCGCGCCCGCCGACGTGGAGATCGCCGCCGACGGCCTGGTCCGGAGCCTCGAGCCCGGCGCCGACGTGGTGCTGGAGTCGAGCTGGCAGGGCGTCGAGCCGCGGCTGCGGATCTCCTCCGGCGCCGGCGCGCCGCGGTACGCCTGGTCGGTCAACGGCGTCGAGCGCCCGTTCGACGAGGCGGCGCGGCAGTGGACGAAGGGCATGCTCGCGGCGTTCGCCGACCTGCGCGAGACCGTCGCCCTGCGCGGGCAGGCCGGCGAGCTGCGCGGCGACGTCGGACGGCTGCGGGGCGAACGGGGTCGGCTCCAGGGCGAGATCGGCCGCATCCACGGCGAGCGCGGGCGGCTCCAGGGCGAGATCGGCCGCGCCCGCGGCGAGCAGGGCCGGTTGCGCGGCGAGATCGGGCGCATCCAGGGAGAACGCGGACGGCTCCAGGGCGAGATCGGCCGCATTCGCGGCGAGCGCGGGCGGCTCCAGGGCGAGATCGGGCGGCTGCGCGGCCAGATCGCCGCGCTGCGCCAACTGGACCGTCTCGGCGAGGAGCTGACCGCCGAAGAGCGCGCGCGCAACGAGGCGCGCCTCGAGGCCAAGGAAGCCGCGATCCGCGAGGTCGAGCGGCAGATCGAAGCCTTCGACGTGGAAAGCCGGGTGCGCGAGATCGAGAAGCAGATCGAGGCCCTCGACGTCGAGGGTCATATCGCCGCGATCGAAAAGCAGATCGCCGGCGGCGACACCGAGGGCCGCATCGCCGAGATCGAGCGGCAGATCGCCGCGCTCGGCGTCGAAGGCCGGGTCGGCGAGATCGAAGAACAGATCGCCAGGCTCGAGGTCGAGCGCCACACGGCCGCGATCGAGGAAGAGATCGAGGGCGTCGAGCGGCGGCTGGCGCCGGTCGAGTCGAAGCTCGCGGGCGACTATGAGGAAGTGAAGCGGCTCACCTCGCAGGTGAAGTGAAGGCCAGAGGCGCAGCTCGACCGTGGGCGGACGGCGTCCAGTCGCTTGATGGGGGGCGATAGGGCATATGATGTGGATGGGAATGAGGAGAACGCTCCATGCAAACCGTCCAGATGACGCTTGACGAAGATCTCGTGACGGAAGTCGATGCGGCCGCTTCGCGGCTCGGCACGTCGCGCTCCGCGTTCACTCGCGACGCCCTGCGTCTGGCCCTGGCCGAGCTTCGCGAACGCGAGCTCGAGAATCGCCACCGAGACGGCTACCGGCGTCACCCTGTTCAACCCGGCGAGGTCAGCGACTGGGAAGACGAACAGGTCTGGGGCGATTGATGCGTCGAGGCGAGCCCGGACGCGAAACGGCGCGCGTACCGCGGTTCGCGGCCCGCCCTATGGAACGACCGCTCACCGTCGTCCAAGGCCGCCGATCGGACGGGACGGACGCGAACGTGGGATCGAGGACCG
>DASWIG010000703.1:0-2659 GCA_036397835.1 Thermoanaerobaculia bacterium | reverse complement strand
TCCTCCTCGTCCCGCTCGAGCACGGCCCATTCCACGGCGAACGCGCGGGCCGCGGCAAAGACGAAGGTGTCGCCCGGGCTCGGCGGTCCTCCCTCGCGCAGCCGTTCGTGGTCCGCGGCGAAGCGGGCCGCGGCCTCGCCGGTGCGGACACGGAGCTGCTCGCGGCGTCGGTCGGTGCTCATGGCTGTGGTCTCCCCCTCTCCCCTCTGTTGCGGCGCTAGGCCGGCGAAGGCTTTGCGGCAATCGGCGAGCAGGCGTCCGATTCTCTCCTTGAGCTCCGGGATCCGTCCCCGCGGCACGTCGAGCAGCTCGCCGAGCTTCTTGTCGGAAGGCAGGTTCGCCGGCTCGGCGGCCCACTCGCGCAAGAAGAGCCAGAGACGGCGCACGTATTCCTCCGTCTGGCGCGCCCTCGGCTTGCGCGATCCGCCGAGCCGGTCGAGCCCTTCCTCCACGCAGGCGAGGAGCTTGCCGAAGCTCTCCCGCTCCTCGAAGCCACGATCCGGCGGCACGAGCCGGACGATCGACGGGGGCTCCT
Source organism: Thermoanaerobaculia bacterium (assembly GCA_036397835.1). Lineage (GTDB taxonomy): Bacteria > Acidobacteriota > Thermoanaerobaculia > Multivoradales > J023 > DASWIG01. The sequence continues at coordinate 2,124 of DASWIG010000703.1, read as the reverse complement.
CGCCGGCCGGCTCCTCGGGCGCCGTCTCGCCCTCCTCCCCGAACCGGATCGCGTGCCAGCGCGCCCGCGCGTCGTCCTTCACGGCTTCGACCAGGTCGCGGAACCGGAACACCTCGATCCCGACCTCGGGAAGCCGGGCCAGGCGCTCCGCGAGTCTCTCCACGACGGCGTCCCGGTTCCACGCCGCGACCAGCTCCGGCAAGAGCTCGTCGTTCCAGCGCTCGGCATGCCGCTGCAGAGCTCCCCCCTCGCTCCCCCCAAGGGGACGCTGCAGCTCGGCCTCCTCCTCCGCCGCATCGCACCATGGGACGAAGCCGAGCACCGTGTCGTTGCGGATCCTGGGATCGCCCGCGAGCACGTGGAGCGTGCCGGCCTCGACCAGGCGCAGCACGGCGGAGCTGGTGAGCTCGAAGACCCGGTAGCCCAGCGGATCGTGGCGCTTCTGCGTCTCGTGGAGGAAGTGGCGCAGGCTGAGGAAAACCAGGCCGTCGACGTTGGGCCGTACCAGGAGCTGCTTCATCAGGCCCGGCAGACGGCGGACGAACACGAACGCATAGCAGTCGAGCAGGAAGTCTTCGAGCAGGTCGCCCTCGCTCCAGCTCGTGCCGCCATAGACGCCGAGGTAGCTCGGGGGAGCGCTCCACAGGGAGCGCTTCTTCATCTCGTAGACCAGTGCCCGGCGCAGCATGGCCAGGAGTTGGTCGAAGCTCCGCGCGTCCGGGGGCTCGCCTCCCGGCCCCAGCGAGCGGACGAACGCGGAAAAATCGGAGGTCACGCCAAGGCTCTTCCCAATGCGCCGGCCGGCATGCTACCACCTGACCGGGACTCGGGCCTTTCATGGCGATCTCCATCGTCACTCCTCGTTCTTCCGCGCGCGTTCCCGCGCTCGACTTGGATCGCGTCAACAGGGCTGCGAAAGTTCCACTAGACTAGCGTCATGCCGGTCTCCCAGAGCGAGATCACGCGGTTGCTCAAGGCCTGGAGCGACGGGGAAACAGACGCGCGCGACCAGCTCATCCCGCTCGTCGTCGACGAGCTTCGGCGCATCGCCCGTTACCAGCTCGACCGCGAGAATCCCGGCCATACGCTGCAGCCCACGGCGATCGTCAACGAGCTCTATCTGAAGCTCGTGGACCAGAAGAGCGTTCAGTGGAACAACCGCCGAGATTTCTTCGCCATCGCCGCCAAGCTGATCCGCCGCATCCTGGTCGACCACGCGCGCAAGCGCCGGGCCGCCAAGCGCGGGAGCGGCGAGGTCAAGGTCGCTTTCGACGAGGCCCTGGGGCTGCCCGAGGGACGCGACCCGAGCCTGATCGCGCTCGACGACGGCATGGACTGTCTGGCCAGGATCGACCCCCGCGGCAGCCGGGTGGTCGAGCTACACGTCTTCGCCGGGCTCAAGTTCGAGGAGATCGCCGAAGTCCTGGCGATCTCGCGCTCCACCGTCATCCGCGACTGGAACCACGCCCGGCTGTGGCTGCGCCGGGAGCTGACCCGCGAGTGAAACGCCGCGAATGACACGTCTCGGCGGACGTCTTCGCGATGATGGGAGGGAGAGCCGTGTGACCGTGACGCCCGACCAGTTGGAACGCGTGAAGGACGTCCTCGACGAGGCCCTGAAGCTCGACCTCGTCGAGCGCCGGAGCTTCGTCGCGGCCGCCTGCGCCGCCGAGGAAGCCGTGCGCGCGGAAGTGGAATCGCTGCTCGAGCAGGACGCCCTGGCCACCACGTTTCTCGAGCAGCCGCTCTTTTCCCTCTGCTCCGGCCTGGCGCGGGGCGCGGCCGACGAGCTCCCGCCGGGCCTGCGGATCGGCCCCTACCAGGTGGTGCGCGAGCTCGGCAAGGGCGGCATGGGAACCGTCGTGCTGGCGGTGCGCGAGGACGACTTCGAGAAGCGGGTGGCGTTGAAGCTGATCCGTCCCGGACTCTTCTCCGCGGAGCTCGCTCGCCGTTTCCTCGACGAACGGCAGATCCTGGCCCATCTCGATCACCCCAACGTCGCCCGCATCCTCGACGGCGGGACCACCGGCGACGGGCGTCCGTACTTCGCGATGGAATACGTCGAGGGGCTGCCGATCGACGAGTACTGCGTTCGCCACGCGCTGTCCGTACGCCGGCGCCTGG